>JACVRN010000263.1 GCA_014534425.1 Pyrinomonadaceae bacterium | reverse complement strand
TCCTTGTGCCGCCCGTAAAGGTCTCGGCCCACGCCCATCGGGCGTGCCTGCGGAGACTCGAAGGATCCTGAGCGGTATTCCGGGTGATGAGGACGGAAGCGCTCAGGCACAAGCATCTCGACGGGCTGATCTATAAGTTCCTCCCTTAGATAGCCGAATAGCGTTTCCATCTGCGAGTTGACGAAGACAATCCTGCCCTCACTGTTAATGATGATCATCGCATTCGGGGCGGCTTCCAGCGCGATTCTGAATCTTTCCTCTGCGCTCCTGCGCTCCGTGATGTCGCGCATGATAACGGTGTATAGTTTCTGCCCTCTTGCTTCGACCTGTGAGATGGAAGCTTCAAGAGGAAATTTCTCGCCGTCAGCGCGCAGTCCATAGACCGCACGCGCTCCGGCCATGGCGCGAGTCGTGACGCCCGTCTGGCCGAAAGATTGAATGTGTGACGAATGAAGGGCGCGGAAACGCTGGGGGATGAAGCGGTCAATCGGTTGTCCGATGGCTTCGGCTGCCGGGCAGCGGAACATTTTTTCGGCGGCGCGATTAAACACGAGGATGCGTTGCTCGTTGTCAACGGTGATGATAGCGTCCATCGCAGAGTCAATGATCCCTGCCAGTCGAGCCTGGCTTTCGCGCAGAGGTTCTTCGTCGTCCCGTGGCGACTTCATCTCGACATATCGCTTCTTCCGTTGCTGCATGTTCTGTTCTGATTTATTCATAATCTTTCTTGATTCTCCGGTCGCCACCAGACATTTATCGCTCTGCATGAGGAACGGACGCCGGAAGAGGCCATCTCATTGACAAGCCGTTAAGACGCTAAACCTTCAAGCACGCCATCCTGGTTGAGCGGGGCGAGCGCGGTTCCTCACTCCGGGTGCGCCCCCACTTCATCTCCGCCTTGCTATAAGCTCTATCCTGCGCCGTCGCCCGCGTGCAACTCTGACCAACAGCACGTGCTCCAAACTCACCGGTCAACTCGCGGAAGCATTGGCGGAACTAAGAAACCGGTAACCAATCAAATGCAAGATGTCGTTCACCAGGAACGGCTTGTGTAAAACGGGAAAGTCTCGCTCCCGACAGATGGCTTCTTCTTCGGAAGACAGTTCGCCTCCCGTCATGATGATGAACTGCGTGTCGGGAGCTTGCGCCTGTAGTTGCAGTCCTAATTGCAGGCCGTCCGTTTCGCCCAGCATGTAGTCGAGCAGCACTGTATTGGGCCTGTGGCGATAGAACACCTCGCGTGCCTGTTGAGCCGTCTCGGCGGTCAGCATCTCCCATCCTGCTTGCGCCAGCTCGCTCTTGAGGAAATGAAGCAGTTGGTGGTTGTCATCAACAATCAAGACAACCGGGTTGGGAGACTGAGGCGCAGCATCCGTCTTCTTCTCCGTGACGGTATTGATGACCAGGCTTTCTCCGTCATCGCTCAGGTCGAAACGCATGCGCGCCCCAGGTTCGACCTGTCCGCTTGCCACAAGGGTCGCCAGGGGCTGTGTGATATGACGATGCAAGGTGCGTTTTAATTCTCGCGCCCCATACTCCTCGCTAGTTCCTTTCCGCAGGAGAAATTCGCGGCTCTCAATCGGCACATCAACGCTGAAGCAACGCTCACCGAGGCACGTGTTGACGTGCTTCTGCAAGTCATTGAGGTGCTGGTCGAGGATAGTTGCGAGCGCTTCCGTGTCGAGCGGTTGATACGTCACCACCGCATCAATACGGTTGACGAACTCCGGCGAAAACCTTTTCCTCACTGCCGCCAGCGCCACATTTTCCAGCTTGCCCACCAACTGCTCACGCTCTCTCGGAATGGCCGCCTGGAATCCAAAGTCGGGGCGGATTTCTTTCATCATCTCCCGCGCGCCCAGATTGCTCGTGAAAAAGATCAGACTCTTCTCGAAATTCACCGTCGTGTTGTCGCCGAGTCGGAGAGTGGCTTTGTCAAGAATGCCTAATAGAAGCCGCGCCATCGAGGGGGCAGCCTTTTCGATCTCGTCGAAGAGCACCAGCGAGAGATCGCAATTCTCGCTATTCACTTCGCTCAGCCCCTGCTGATTGAGCATGGGTACTGTTTCGCGATGCCCCAGGTAGCCGGGCGGGCTACCAATGAGCTTCGCGACTTCATGCTCCATCTGGAATTCGCCGCAATCTATCTTCAAGATATTTTTTGAACTGCCATGTAGCACTTCGGCGATGGCTTCGACGGTCTTTGTCTTACCCGTTCCGGTTGGACCCAGCAGTAGAAAGACGCCGGCGGGTCGGCCTTCAGGAGCCAGACCGGCCTGCCACATGTAAACGTAAGGCACTATAAACTTCATGGCAGCCTGCTGGCCCACGACTTTCTGTGATAACAGAGCGACAAGGTCTCTTGCGGGCTGGGAACTGCCTTGCTGGATTTCCCCAGAAGCAGCCGGGTTATTCTCCTCACTCATTAGT
>JACVRN010000149.1 GCA_014534425.1 Pyrinomonadaceae bacterium | reverse complement strand
ACCTGGGGGAGGTGAACTGCTCAAACTGCTTGGCATCAAGACCCCGCCGTCACCACCTGCGCCGCCAACCGCGCGCCGGCCGCTTCCGCGCTCAGCGGGCCGGCCCAGTGGTAGCCCTGCGCGTACTGGCACCCCATCTCCTTGAGCACTGCCAGGTGCTTGTCCGTCTCGACGCCTTCCGCTACGACATCCATGCCGAGGTTGTTCGCAAGCGTCATGATGGTGCGAACAATCTCTGTGTTCTCGTCGCCTGCGCCCAGACGGTTGATGAAGGAACGGTCAATCTTCAGCGTGTTGAAGGGGAAGCGGTGCAGGTAGCTCAAGGACGAATAGCCCGTGCCGAAATCGTCTATGCTCAGTTGCACGCCTATGGTGCGAAGCTGCAACAGCATGGAACTGGCAATCTCAGCGTTCTCCATGACGACCGATTCCGTTATCTCAAGCTTCAAAGAGCGTGGGTCAAGTCCCGTCTCAAGTAGTATCTGCTTAATCTGCTCAATCAGGTTCGACTGCGTGAACTGCTTGCCTGAGAGGTTGACGCTGATGCTGAGCGGCTTCTCGCTCGGGTACAGCAGGTGCCAGCCGCGCATGCGACGGCAGGACTCTTCCAGCACCCATCGGCCAAGCTCTACAATCAGGCCCGTCTCTTCCGCCACGGGGATGAAATCCGCAGGCGAGATGAAGCCTTTCTGCGGATGCTGCCAGCGAACGAGCGCCTCGAAGCCCGCAATACGCTCGCGCTCAATAGAGATTATGGGCTGGAAATAGACCACAAGCTCGTGTCTTTCCAGGGCACGGCGGAGGTCGTTCTCAAGTTGCAGGCGCGCGACGGCGCGTGCGTGCATCACGGAGTCGAAAATCTCGTAGCGCGCCTTGCCCTTCTCCTTGGCGTGATACATAGCCGTGTCGGCGTCGCGCAATATATTTTCCGGCTCGTCGTAGCAATTGGTAGAGAGCGTGATGCCCATGCTGGCCGTCGTGTAGACCTCGTGACCGTTCAGATTAAGGGGGCGCTTCAACTCTCTCTGCACGCGCTCGGCCACGCGTATGACATCCGTGTACTCGTCAACGCCGTCGAGCAGGATTGCGAACTCGTCTCCGCCCAGGCGCGCGACCATGTCTGCGGGGCGCAGGCACTCTTCCAGACGGCGCGCTGTGGAGATAAGCAACTCGTCTCCTGCGACGTGGCCCAGAGAGTCGTTGATGTTCTTGAACCTGTCCAGGTCAAGAAAGAGAAGCGCGAAGAGGTGTGTCGTTTCCTTCTTTGAGCGGTCAATCGCGGCCTGCAAGTGGTTGTTCAGGAGGGCGCGGTTCGGTAGATTCGTCAGCGTGTCATGAAAAGCCACGTAGCGGAAGTGCTCGCGGCTCTCTTCCAACTCGCGGCTGATGCGCTCCTGCTCAGCAAGGTGGCGGTTCAACTCTTCTACGTGAAGCTCAGCCTGCTCGGCGCGTGCGCGCTCGGCTTCCGCTCGCTCGCGCGTAGCCTGCTCGGCCTTCGCTGCGGTCGAGCGTATGTCTTCGAGATAGTTGTAGTAGGTGAAGTAGAGGATTGAGACCATCGGGATGGAGATGAGAATGGCGTAAATGCCTATCATCCCGACGCTGCTGGCTATAAAGCCCGCGACGCCCGCTCCGGCAAAGTAGGTGATGGAAGTCCAGAGGTAGTTCTTGCTCCACATCTGCCAGAACGTCTGGTTGTACTTGAAGGACATGGCGAGCGCCACCAGCCCAGTGTTCGTGAAGTACTGCACCAGCGCCATCACGGACATCGCTACGAGCGCCATCTGGAAGCTATGCTGTGTTAGGTCTGTCACGCCGCCGAAGAGCAGCGTCAACACCTGAACGGTGGCAAACGCAGAGCAGGCCATGACGCTTGAGTTGAAGAGAATGGTGCGCGCTTTTTTGCCCACGCGTGCGCCTGAGCTTAAGCCTTCGGCAGCCGAAAGCATGATTCCGGCTGCGCCTCCGTAGAGCAGGATTGCTAGAAAGATAAAGGTATCGGAGATGGTGATGTTGCTGCCGAAGCGTGGGACTTTGATGGCGACGCGCGAACTGATAATCAGCGTCAACGACGCCAAGAGCAGAAACCTCAAGTCAATCTGCTCAAGCGGCAATCGTAACGCGTAGTAAGTTGAGATAAGCAGACCTGCGGCAATCACCAACCCCTGAAAGGGGAAGGTCAGTTTTTGCCTCAAGCTGTGTGCCATGATGGCTTGCAAGGGGATTTCTCTTTCCTCTAAAAATAGACTGTTAAGTACGGGCTGCGTAACTGGTAATTCAACCTTTGATAAAGCGCGAGCGCACGCCTGTTCTCCTGATTGACGACGAGCGTGATGGAGGTGACGCGCTCCAGGAGGACGCTTCCTAATTGCGTCAGGCAACGTGAGCCTACGCCGCGACCTCTTTCTTCGGGGTGAACGTAAATGCCTTCTAGAAAGACCGCCTGCGGCATGGCCGAGATGACCTCGGCCTTGAAAACAATCTTTCCGGCGCGGGCCAGCATCCACACGCGGCCACGCTCTATGCGGCACAGTGTGCGCTCCATCATTCCCTTCAGGTCTCGCTTCAGGGGATTCGAGCCTGTCTCTTCAAGAGCCATGGCGGAGTTGATTGCTATTATCTGTTCAAGGTCGTGCGGGGCCGCATTGCATAACTCTTCGACCGGCTCAAGCCCCTTCAGAACAGAGGTCTGCTCCAGAAGAAACTCTCTGCAGATGAGCCTGGGAGCCTGTCCCGTGCGGCTGAGATGCTCTAAAAGCAGTTCCATGCGATTCTCTTCGCCGCGAATCAGTTGAAGTTTGGGGTGCCTGAGCGCCAGCCGCATAAGCGACTCGAAAGCCTCTTCCGAGTGCGCTTCTATGACTGTTTTCTGGCCTATGAGGGCCACCGCTTCAAGCTCTCCTAGAGCGTTCCTGTGGCCGTAGAACTCGCCACGATTGAAGGGGCTGACAAGACCGTTGTCGAGCATCAATCCAGCCATGAAAACGGTGTGGATGGGTCGGAGCGACAGGAAACCGAGGGCCTCGGCGCAGTCTTCGGGCAACAGCGCATCAACGCTCACGGCCTTTGCCGCGCCCTTGTTGACGGGCGGCAAAGCGGAAGCGACCACTTCTACCTCGGCGTTGATATGAGTGGAGGACACTTGAATTTTCTCTCGCTAAAATTCTGGACAAAAGAAAAGGGAGGTCTGACAGGGCAGAGGCCAAGCCTCTAGCCTCTTAGGCGAGCATTGTGCCATGACAGAAATCGAAAGCCCTGCCAATAAAATGAAGCGGTTAACGGATGTCGCGGGCCTGACCAATCACCTCATGCCTTCATTTTGAATGAAATCGGTCATTCATTTTGGAAGCCCCAGTGACCGAACCCATATCAAAGCGCTTCCGGTTTACATAATGTTCAGGCTCAGTTCAGGCAAATGTAACATCCGTCCTCTAGCCTGAAGCGTTCTCAGGATTTCAAATCGCATTCCCCCATATTTTGAGGAGAATCTTTCATGCCAGAGTCTCTCTTAGCCCGTCGCACGCGCTTCCTGACGGCAATCACGCTCGTCCTGGCCCTTCTAGTACTCTATGGCTGTAGCGGTGGCGGCGGTGCCGGAAGCGGCGGAGGCGCTGTCAGGCTACAGGGCGCGGGCGCGACCTTTCCCAATCCGCTCTACCAAAAATGGCTGAGCGAATACGGCAAGCTCAATTCTCAAATACGCATTGATTATCAATCCATAGGCTCCGGCGGCGGCATTAAGCAGATAAAGGAGCAGACCGTGGACTTCGGCGCATCGGACGCTCCCATGTCGGACGAAGATTTAAAGAGCGCGCCCGGCCAAATTCTGCACATCCCCACGGTTCTGGGCGCAGTCGTGCTCACCTATAACTTGCAGGGGATACAGCAGCCGCTTCGCTTCTCGCCGGATGTCGTGGCGGACATTTTCCTTGGCAAGATAAAGCGTTGGGACGACGCGCGTATTAAAGCCGACAATGCGAATGTCGCGCTTCCAGCCGCAGACATCTCGGTGGTTCATCGCTCGGACGGGAGCGGAACCAGCGCAGTCTTCACGGACTATCTTTCAAAGGTCAGCCAGGAATGGAGCGCGCAGGTGGGCAAAGGCACTTCGCCCAAGTGGCCCGTGGGAATCGGAGGGAAAGGAAACGAAGGCGTCACGGGCCAGGTTAAGCAGACGCCCAATACAATAGGCTACGTGGAACTGGCTTACGCGGTGCAGAACAAGCTGCCCGTCGCGCTCGTCAAAAACAGCTCCGGCAATTTCGTTGAGCCGAGCCTGGATGCCGTCACGGCTGCCGCAGCAGAATCCCTGGCGACTACGCCGGAAGACCTCCGCGTCTCTATCACCAACGCGGGCGGAGCAAACGCCTATCCGATTGCCAGCTACACGTACATCCTGGCCTATCAGGATCAAAAGGACGCAGCCAAAGGCAAAGCCCTTGTGGATTTTCTCTGGTGGGGAATCCACGACGGCGAGCGGTTCGCCAAAGACTTGCAGTATGCTCCGCTCCCAGCCGAAATCGTCAAACGCGCCGAAGCGAAAATCAATTCTATAACCTCCGGCGGAAAACCACTGCGCTCGCAGTGAAACGTAAAAGGCACAAGCAGGTGTCTTCTTCTTATGATTGCTCCGCAATTAGAGCGACCGAGTCCAGCCTCCGAATATGGCGCGCGTGCGCGTCGTGCGCCCTGGCGTAGCCTCCTGTTCTCTGCCACCGGAAGCAAGGGCGATACCATTTTTCGCGCGATTCTTTTCGGCGTAGCCCTGCTCGTGCTCCTGCTTGTCGCCTCTATGGTCGCGGCTATGGCGTCGAACTCCATGCTCTCCATACGTGAGTTCGGCTTCTCGTTTCTGTTGGGCCGCAACTGGAATCCCATCAAAGACGATTTCGGCGCGCTCCCCTTCATCTACGGCACCGTCGTTTCATCCCTGATAGCGCTCCTGATAGCCGTCCCGCTCTCGCTCGGCATAGCCATCTTCTTAGTCGAGCAAGCCCCCGCGAGAATCTCCCGCCCCGTGGCTTTTTTAGTAGAGATGCTGGCCGCCATTCCTTCTGTCGTCTACGGCCTCTGGGGAATCTTCGTCCTGGCTCCCTTCATGCGCGAGTACATAGAGCCGCCACTGGCGCGTGTCTTCGGATGGCTTCCGCTCTTTCAAGGCACCATCACAGGCATAGGGCTTTTCACTGGCGGCGTAATCCTCGCCATCATGATTACTCCGATTATCTCAGCAGTGGTGCGTGATGTTCTGGCAGCCGTTCCCGTATCTCAGCGCGAGGCTGCGCTGGCTCTGGGCGCGACCCGTTGGGAGACCACGCGCGTCGTTCTTGCCAATGCCGCTTCGGGAATTGCCGGTGCGATTATCTTAGGATTGGGGCGCGCGATTGGAGAGACTATGGCTGTGACTATGGTCATAGGCAATCGCCCGCAGATTAGCGCGTCGCTCTTTGAGCCTTCGTACACCATAGCCTCCGTCATAGCCAACGAGTTCACGGAAGCGACCGGCGACCTTTACCTGAGCGCCCTTGTCGAAATCGGTCTCATACTCTTTCTTGTGACCTTCATCGTGAACGCCGTCGCCAAGCTTTTAGTCTGGAGCGTGACGCGCGGCACTAGCGGGACGGCGAGGGCTGCATGATGAGAGGAACGCG
This sequence comes from Pyrinomonadaceae bacterium, assembly GCA_014534425.1. GTDB lineage: Bacteria > Acidobacteriota > Blastocatellia > Pyrinomonadales > Pyrinomonadaceae > JACVRN01. The sequence goes on along the minus strand of JACVRN010000149.1, from coordinate 4,728 downwards.
ACCGAAGAACATCAGACGATGGACGAGCGCCGTCATGACTACGGCTACAGCAGTTTGCGCCTTGGTCGCCGTCACGGTTCTGGTCATCATACTCGGCTACATAGCATGGCAAGGCATCTCTTCTATCAACCTGCAATTCCTGATTGACACGCCCAAGCCCGTGGGCGAAGGCGGCGGCATAGGCAATGCTATTTTGGGGACGCTGATACTGCTGGGGCTTGGCTCCGTCATGGGCCTGCCCCTGGGGATAGCAGGCGGCATCTATCTGTCGGAGTTCGGAGACAACTGGTTTGGCCGCACAGTCAGATTCGTGACCGACACGCTGACGGGCGTGCCGTCAATCGTCATAGGCATTTTTGTCTACACGCTGATTGTGCTTCGCATGAAGCAGTTTTCGACCATCGCGGGAGGCGTGGCGCTGGCGCTCATAATGATTCCGATTGTGATGCGAACGACCGAGGAGATGATTCGTCTTGTGCCGACGAGTTTGCGCGAAGGGGCGCTGGCGCTCGGCGCTCCGCAGTGGCGCGTGACTATGGGAGTCGTGCTGCCCGCCGCAAGCTCAGGCATAGCCACGGGCTGCATGCTGGCGATTGCGCGCGTCTCAGGCGAGACTGCGCCCCTGCTGTTCACGGCCTTCGGCAGCCGCTTCTTCAACTGGCACCTGGACGAGCCTATGGCTAGCCTGACCGTGCAGATTTACAACTACGCCATCTCGCCCTACGATGAATGGCACGCGCAGGCCTGGGCAGCCACGCTCGTTTTGATGACGCTGATTCTGGCAATCAACATCACCGTGCGCTTCTTTACACGGAAAAGGTTTTAAGACCTGTCACTGCTTTTATGGAGATGAGCATAGCTGTCGAGCGAAGGCGTGAGGCCGAAGAGTCTCTGGCGGAAGCCTCTGCGAGCAAGATTAAGATACGCGCCCTGAACTTTTTCTATGGCCGCACGCAGGCGCTCTACAATATCGTCATGGATATTCCGGAGCGCGTGGTGATGGCTTTTATAGGGCCTTCGGGTTGCGGCAAATCTACGCTCCTTCGCACGCTGAACCGCATGAACGACACCATTCACGGGACGCGCGTCGAGGGACGGGTCGAGATTGACGGGCGGGACATTTACGCTCCTGACACGGACGTAGTTGAACTCAGGCGAAAGGTCGGAATGGTCTTTCAGAAATCGAACCCGTTCCCGAAATCCATCTTCGACAACGTGGCCTACGGCCTTCGCATCAACCGCCTGACCGAGAGCAAGGCCGAGCTTCAGGAACGTGTGGAAGAGGCTTTGACGGACGCGGCGCTCTGGCCCGAAGTCAAAGACAGGCTCAAGAGTTCCGCGCTCGGACTATCGGGCGGACAACAGCAGCGCCTCTGCATCGCGCGAGCGCTGGCCGTCAAGCCTGAAGTTCTGCTGATGGACGAACCCGCTTCGGCCTTAGACCCAATCGCCACGCAGAAGATAGAAGAACTGGTCGTAGAGTTAAAGAAGCAGTACACCATAGTCATAGTCACGCACAACATGCAGCAGGCCGCGCGCGTCTCAGACCGCACTGCCTTCTTCTGGCTTGGCAAGCTCATAGAAGTCAACACGACCGAAAGGATGTTTACTAACCCGGACGAGAAGCTGACAGAGGACTACATCACCGGACGCTTTGGATGATTTTGAATCTTAATGGAACAGCATAGGTTACTTGATCGTGAGTTGAATAATCTGCGCGACAGGCTGTTGCTGCTGGGCGGCGCAACCGAGACGGCGCTTGAGCGTACCATCCTTGCGCTCGTCGAGCGCAACAGCACCACGGCGCGCGAAGTCCTGGATGGCGACAGCCAGATTGACAGGCTCGAAGTCGAGATAGACCGTCTGTGTATTGACGTAATCGCGCTTCGCCAGCCAGCCGCGCGCGACCTGCGCTTTGTCATCTCTGTCGCCAAGATTACGCCCATACTTGAGCGCATAGCAGACCACGCCTGCAACATCGCGCGGGCCACGCTTGATTTAAACGACGAGCCGGAATTGAAGACCTACGTTGACCTGCCCGACATGGGCAAGCACGCCTTGAGCATGCTGCATGCTGCGCTCGACGCCTTTACTTCCGGCGACGCCGCGCGGGCGCGACAGGTGATTGACCGCGACGACGAGATAGACGAGACCTACAACCGCCTCTTTCACGATCTGATAAATATGATGGTCAACGAGCCTGGGACGGTCGCACGCGCCACGCGTCTACTGCTCATAGCCAAACACATAGAGCGCATAGCCGATTACGTCACGGACATCTGCGAGCTGACCGTCTACATGGCCGAAGCCGCATTCATCAAACACAGCAAGTAATGAAAAGTTATGGCACCAGTTTTAATCATAGAAGACGACACAGATATAGCCGAGAGCCTGCGCTACAACCTGGAGCGCGAGGGCTTGAAGACTCGTGTGGCAGAAACGGGCGAGGCTGGCTTGGCTGCGGCCCTTGATGCTCAGAATGCTCCGTCGCTCATTATTCTGGATTTGATGCTGCCCGGCATGAGCGGCATGGAATTGTGCAGGCGTCTCAGGCGCGAGCCGCAAACCCGGCGCACTCCCATCATCATGCTGACGGCGCGCACGGGCGAGGCAGACCATGTCGCAGGGCTTGACCTGGGCGCGGACGATTACATCACGAAGCCCTTCTCTGTGCGCGAGCTTATGGCACGTGTGCGCGCAGTTCTTCGCCGTGTTGATGAAAGCACCGTTGCGCGCTACGAGGACAGCCACTTGCAGATTGACTTTGCGGAGATGCGCGTGACGTGCGACGGGCAGGACGTGCGTTTGACGCGCAAGGAGTTCGCGCTGCTCTCCGTACTGTCAAAGGCCGCAGGGCGTGTGGCTACGCGCCAGCAACTTTTGGACAACGTCTGGGGCTATCAGTATTTCGGAGACTCGCGCACGCTGGACGTTCACATACGCCGTCTGAGGCAGAAGCTTGGCGTGTGCGGCGATTGCATACAGACTGTGGTTGGCGTAGGCTATCGCTTCTCAGGATGCCCGGAGAAACGTGAGCAACATAGTTCCGCCAACTCTTAGCTTAAGATAGTCATGTCTCGTCGCAGCATGTTTTTGGCGTCGGCGTTTATCGCGGCGGCGCTTGCGGCTTTTATCATTCTGGCCCTCTGGTATCCTGCTGCGGCTATCTTCGGCGCGTGCGCCGCCCTCATAGGCGCAATCGCAACCTGGCTTCTCTTACCTCAAAAAGATTACATACAAGCGGAAGAGCAAGCGGTTCCACTTTCCACCAAAGAGATAGCGCCCTTGACGAAAGCCTATGAGGCGCTCAGTCCCGGCGCTCTGTTGAACGTGACCATGAACAGCATGCGCGAAGGCATGTTGATGGTCGACGAATCCATGATGGTCGTCTCTTCAAATAGGGCTGCGCGCGACATATTCAAGTCCGTGGAAGGTCTCTGGTCGGCGCGCCGCTTGACCGAAGTGACCAGGAATCCTTTCGTTCACCAAGCATTCGGCGTGGCGCTCAAGCACGGAGAGAGAGCGGAAGTTAAGGTGGAAGTCAACGGCGAAGGCGAGCGCCGCACGTTTGACCTGCGAGTTGCGCCGCTTTCCTCCAGGGGCTACGGCGAGCAAGCCCTGGCGCTCGGCATCTTCTTCGACATCACGCGCCTCGAACGACTTGAGCGCGTGCGACAGGAGTTTCTCTCCAACGTCTCGCACGAGCTACGCACGCCTCTGACGGCTATCCTCGCTTTCATAGAGACGCTGGAAGAGGGCGCGATTGATGACCCCGAAGCCAACCGCCGCATGCTCTCCGTCATACGCAAGAATGCCGCGCGCATGCACAACCTCATTGACGACATACTTGAGCTTTCGGCCATAGAGGCAGGGACGGTGACTGTAGAGCCTGCGCCCGTACGCCTCTTCTCCGTGGTAGAAGATGTCATAGCCACGCTCAACTCAAACGCTCAATCCGGCAAAGTGACCCTGCACAACGAGGTGGCACAAGATGCAATCGTACACGCGGAAGGCCGACGCCTTGAGCAGATGATAACCAATCTCATAGATAACGCCGTTAAGTTCAATCGGGATGGAGGCAGCGTGCATATTAGCCATGAAGCCTTTGCCGAGCGCGACCGCATACACGTCAGGGATAGCGGCGAAGGCATCCCTTCGGAACACCTGCCGCGCATCTTCGAGCGCTTCTATAGAGTAGACCGCGCACGCTCGCGCGCAATCGGCGGCACCGGGCTTGGGCTGGCAATCGTCAAGCACCTGGCCCGCGCGCACGGCGGCGAAGTCACAGTCCAATCAAAGCTAGGCACCGGCACAACCTTCACCATCGAACTCCCGAAAGCAGCGACAAGAACAGTTTTCAGTTTTTAGTTTTCAGTAAAAGCAAGTTTGCGTTCTTGCTGAAAACTTAAAACTTAAAACTTTCTCTCGCTCGTCAGTTGTCCCTTGTCACGTGTCGCGTCTGTTTGTTACACTTTCTTACGAAAGTGTAAGCGAACCCGACGCTTGACTCAGCGTCGCATGTGCCCCAAAGAGAAAACGGGTTGGCAGACCCTGTAATTCGCATGTGGCGTAGCGAGTCTGATTCTTTTGAAAATCGATGGAGGTGTTACGGTGGGCTTTAAGGTCGGCCAGAAAGTCGTTTACCCAAACCACGGGATCGGAACCATCGAGCAGATTGAGCAGAAGCAAATAGGCGCAGCCTCACTTCCCTTCTATACGCTTCGTCTT
>JACVRN010000219.1 GCA_014534425.1 Pyrinomonadaceae bacterium | reverse complement strand
ATGATGACCAGATTCATCAGGACGAGCATCAGGTCGTAATGCCAGCCAGATGCCTTTTCGCCCCAGAAGCCTGTGTGCCAGACGAAGACCTTGCGGTGAATAGCTCCCAGCATGACCAGTATCAGACCGATTGCAGCCAGTTGCGTGAGCACGCCCCCAGCTACTCCCAGCCCACCGGCAAGTTCCGCCGCGCCCAGAAACATTGTGAAGGCCGGGCTCACGCCGATGCTTTCGGCGCGGCCCTTCGGGTCTCTGAGGTGGCTCCAGCCGCTGGTGACAAAGATTGCCGCAACCATCAGCCGCAGCAGCAGGAGGCTTAGGTCAGTGAACTGCGCCAGTTGTGGGAACATCATTACCTCCTCTCTCGCCCCTACGGGTTTCAGGCGCTCTCCTTATCGGGGAAGAACATGAAGGACCTCCTCCATGTAGCGGTCGGCTGCTGCTGCTGCCTCCTCCGAACTGCTCCCCTGCTGACGCGCGCTCAGGTAGGGCGCGTACCAGTCCGACCACTGATGCTCGGCGTGCGTCTGCTCGTAGTGGCCATGGTGTTCCGCCGTCTCGCGCAGGAGTTCTGCAAGGGTTGCGGCGTCCGTGTCTCCTGCGCGCGACGACTTCCACTCGCGTCCTGGGAGCCGCGACGTGATCTCCTGGAGCAGCCAGCCGTACCCGTCCGGGTCCTCGAACGAGGCGAACGAGAAGTAGGAACGACCCTCAGGGTCGCGCCCGCCGACGCGCGGGTTCTCCCCCGTGTCGTTGAAGGGGCCGCGGGCGTAGTGGAAGACCTCGCTCACTCGGACGCCGCGAGCTAAGAGATCAGCGCGGGCGGCGTCGAGGTCGTCCACGGCGAGGACCAGGCTTTTTGCCGAGCCGGGCTCGGGCGACGTGGCTCCCTTGCCGAAGATGATCGAGGCTTGGGAGTTATGCGGCGTCATCTGCACGCCGCGGAAGTCGTCGCCCACAGTGAAATCGATGTCGAGCCGCCAGCCGAGTTTATCGTAGAACGCCTTGGCACGGTCGACGTCCGAAACGCCGATGACCACGACTTCGAGCTTCATGTCGGGTTGTACTTTTTCCAGTTCGGTCATGGTGTGTTCTCCCTGATTCATTGTGTCTTCTCCTGTTGTTTGTCACCTTCACAGCTTTGGCAAGCCGGGTTGTTTCAAAGTCCACCCGCTTCCACTATGGGACTGTTCAGTCGCCGACCGTGCTTCCGCACGTACTGCAAGGCTAAAGAAAGGTGTTAGCTGGAGAAAGGTTAAGGCTGGAGCGTAGGCGGCCAGGTCATGGAATGCGCCCGGTGCCTACGTTGAAGGATTAAAGTTTCAGCAGGAAACAGATTTAATGCGGCGAGTGTATGCCTTCCCTTAAAGGGAGTCAAGACTATATTCCCGAACTCGTGCATATAGAAAGCGCGACATAGTCAGACTTTCGTGTTAGTGTGAAAGAGTATTAAGCGCTGATTGTTCTTTCAGAATCCAACTTGCGACACCAGGACCTGCCCTAACAACGCATCTTCTCTTGCCGACAGCTTGTGTTCACACACGCCACCCGGTTATGAAGGAGATGCAACATGCCTAAAGCCGTCCGACCACCACCACAAAATAAAATACTTGCCGCCCTGCCGGGTAAAGAATATGACCGCCTGCTTCCACATCTAACTCTGGTCTCTCTTCAGTCAGGTGACACGCTCTACGAAACTAAAGACCGAATAAAATACGTCTACTTCGTCAACCGCGCCGTCGTCTCGCTCGTCACCCACATAGAAGACGGAACGAGTGTTGAAGTTGGTTTAGTAGGCAATGAAGGGATGGTCGGTCTCTCCGTCGTCATGGGAGATGATGTGTCACAGACTCACGCCATCGTGCAGATGGCGGACGGGGCCTTGCGAATGGAGACTGGGAAACTCTGGGCGGAGCTGAAACGAGGCGGTCAACTGCAAAGCCTGCTCTTACGATACTCGCTGGTCTTGCTCAAGCAGGTCTCGCAGACCGCCGCCTGCAATCGCAATCACAACCTGGGAGAAAGACTGGCGCGCTGGCTGCTGTTGTGTCACGACAGGGTCGGAGGGGATGAGATCAGGCTGACACAGGAGTTCCTCGCGCAGATGCTCGGCACGCGCCGCTCGCGGGTGAGCGAGGCGGCGATCATCCTGCAAACTGCCGGACTGATCCACTACTCACGCGGGATCATTACTATCCTTGAGAGAGAAGGCTTGGAAGAGTTTACCTGTGAATGCTACCAAGTAGTCAGGGCAGAGTTAGACCGACTGCATAGCAAGCGAAACCGGACCAATCCTTGAAGAGTTTCTACCTGGCTCTTTCGGCCTGAACGCGCAACTCGAACACACGAAGGGTAGTTTGGGCGCTGAGATTTAATTGCCGGAGAGTTGCTGTAAGTAAGAAACGACGGGCACGCGCCCTCCGAAGCGTGATCCAGATGGCTGGTAACGACTACGGTGGGCGCAGTCATTGCTAATAATTTATCTGGTACGTCACACGAACGAGATGTCTCTGATAGAGTCCATATCCGAAACTTTGTGCAGTTGTGCAGTACCTTAAAATAAGGATTGAATCTTGCTGTAGATAGCGGTAAAAGTCGCTGGTGATAGTGATTAGGCCGGGCGGCGCGGTAAAATCACCGCTCTCATCATCTATTACCGGGCGATGCGGTAAAAGGCCTCGAATCCAGATGCAATACCGCATCCGGCCTAATTGTAGTTAGGCGGCTTACCGGCGTCACGAAACTCGGAGGAGATTATGAATAATACGCAAACCTTGATAGCTACTTTAGAGGGCGCTCCTGATATTATTATTAGCCTCGTTCGCGAGCTGCCGCCACAGAATCTGAAGCGTCGCCCCAGCCCCAACAAATGGTCCGCTCACGAACATGCTTGCCACATATCGACCGCGGACACAGCTTATCTTGCACGCCTGGAGTTGATGCTCTCTGAGCCAGCGCCTTACATCAGGTCTATGGTTCCATCTCCAGAGGAGGAAGCTGGCTCACTACTAAACATTGATTTAGACGAAGCACTTGACCAGTATGTGCGAGAACGGGCGCGCCTCGTTAAGCGTTTGAAAGAGCTATCTGTAGAAGATTGGCAACGGACGGCGGAGCATGAAGAGTACAGTCATTACTCAGTATTGATAATGTTCAGGCAACTACTACTGCACGAGATGCTTCACGCATACAGAATAGAAGAGCTAAGGTTGAAGAAAGACTGGGAGTAAACCTCTAGCTGAACGGGTCGCCGCCTAACAATCACATCCACCAGAGCCGCGCGGTCGAGTTTCTTATGATTCTGCCTGTGCTCGGCGCGCGGCCCGGTGATGTGGGGCATTGGGCGGCTAAAGGCATTAGCATTTCTACGGAACGGAGGCAACGATGGCGAGAATTACCGGGATCGGTGGCGTCTTTTTCAAGAGCAGAAATGACCGGGCCGCGCTTGCGGCTTGGTATCAGGAGCACCTGGGCATTCCACTAGAGAGCTTTGGCGGTGCCGTCCTGAGATGGCCGGACGACAAGGCCGAGGATAAGGGGCTCACCGTGTGGCACATCGCGGAAAAAGAGAGCCAGTGGTT
>JACVRN010000242.1 GCA_014534425.1 Pyrinomonadaceae bacterium | reverse complement strand
GGTGCGCGAGGGCGGGGACAAGGGAGTGCCCGTGGTTGTGAGCGAGCCGGACTCAATACAGGCGCAGAGTTTTCGTCGCGTGGCCGAAGAGGTCGCGCGACAGGTTTCGATTGAGGCTATGAAGCCGGAACTGGTCATACTTGGAAAGGCTCAGTCGTAATCAGCAATCAAAAATCTAAATCATACTTAATAGGAGAGAGAAAAATGGCAGCAGTAGAGACTCCGACAGTGACGTTGGAATTGACAGAAACAGCCGCCTCAGAGGTCAAGAAGTTCATGGCGGGCGAAGAGGGCCTGCCGGAGACTGCGGGCCTGCGCGTGCGAGTGGTGCCGGGCGGATGCTCCGGCTTCCAGTACAGCCTGAACATAGAAGAGGAATCTCGCCAGGGCGATTACATTCTGGATCAGAACGGCGTGCGCCTCTTCGTAGACATGTTCAGCGCGCAGTACTTGAACGGCGTGAAGATTGATTACGTGAGCGGCGTGATGGGTTCGGGCTTTACCTTTACGAACCCGAACGCGACGGGAAGCTGCGGCTGCGGCTCTTCGTTCACGGCGTAAGACGACTTTAATTCAGGACAGAGTCAAACAGGGGTAGACAGGATAAGCAGGATAAAGAAAGAGCAATTCTTCTTCTTTTATCTTGTCTATCCTGTCTATCCCTGTTAATTTTCCCCTTCGCCTTAGAAGCCTTTGAGTCCCATCTTCATCCTTAAGGAGAAAACCGATGCCTGAGAGACGCTTTTCGCGCACGCTGCTATTGGCGCTCGTGGCGTTTGCCGTCACCGCTTCACAACTCGGCACGATTGTTTCGGCGCAGGTGGCCGGAATCAAGCGAACGCCGCCGAAGACACGCGCGGAGGTAGTCAAAGATACTATCTTCGGCGTTGAGGTAAGCGACCCGTATCGCTGGCTGGAAGACCAGAACTCCGCCGAGACGCGCGCCTGGATTGACGAGCAGAACCGCTACACGGATTCCATTCTTCAGGCTTTGCCCGGACGCGACCGCATCAGCAGCCGCTTCGCAGAGCTTCTGAAGATTGACACCATAGGCGTCCCCATAGAGCGCGGCGGGCGCTACTTCTTCACCAAGCGCCTGGCTTCGCAGAACCAGCCTGTCATCTACATGCGCGAGAAGGGCCGTGACGTTGCTCTCGTAGACCCTAACACCTGGACTAAGGATCAAACTTCTTCGGCTGCGCTGATGGACATATCCGAGGACGGGAAGCTTCTGATGTACGGTATACGCGAGGGCGGCGCGGACGAAATAGTGGGCGTCATCCTCGACATTGATTCGCGCAAAGAGTTGCCCGACCGTTTCCCCAAAGCGCGCTACTTCGGCACCACTTTCACGCCCGACAAGAAGGGGCTTTATTACACAAGGTTTCAGAACGGCGTAGGCTCACACGTGATGTATCACGAGATGGGAACGGATGTCGCAAAGGACGTTGAGATTTTCGGCAAAGGCTACGGGCCGACTGAGCTTATCTCGCCCGACGTTTCGCGCGACGGCAAGTGGCTCATACTCTACGTCGTTCACGGCTCCGCCGCCAGGAAGATAGAGGTCTACGCTCAGAACCTTGAGAAGAAGGGGCCGATTACCACAATCGTCAACGACCTCGACGCCACCTTCAACGGAACAGTTGAGGGCGACCATCTTTACCTGCTGACAAGCTGGCAGGCTCCGAACCGTCGCGTGATTGACGTTGACCTTAACAATCCCGCCCGTGACAAATGGCGAACGGTCATTGCGGAGACGCCTTTCGCCGTTACGGGGATGAGGCTCGCCGGTGGAAAGATTTTCGTCAACTACCTTGAGAACGTCGCTACGAAGATGAAGGTCTTCGAGACCTCCGGCAAGCTGGTACGCGATGTTCCGGTGCCGCCTATGGGCAGCGCAGGCTCCATGAACGGCCAGTGGGACAAGGACGAAGCCTTTTACGGCTTCAGTTCTTATAAACAGCCCTTCACCGTCTATCGCTATCAGATTTCTACGGGCAAGCAGGAAGAGTGGGCGCGCATCAACGTCCCCGTCAACACGGAGCAGATAGAGGTCAAGCAGGTCTGGTACGAATCCAAGGACAAGACGAAGGTGCCCATGTACGTGGCCTACAAGAAGGGCACCAAGCTGGACGGCACGAACCCGACTTATTTGACCGCGTACGGCGGCTTCAATAGCTCCATGACGCCCGGCTTCTCTACCTTCGCTGCTTACTGGATAGAGCAGGGCGGCGTTTACGCTCTGCCGAACCTGCGCGGCGGCGGAGAGTTCGGAGAGAAGTGGCACGAAGCGGGAATGCTTGAAAAGAAGCAGAACGTCTTCGACGATTTTATAGGCGCAGCCGAATGGCTCATCAAGAATCGCTACACCAGCCCGCAGAAGTTGGCAATCGCAGGCGGCTCGAACGGCGGCCTTCTTGTAGGCGCGGCGATGACGCAACGGCCAGAGCTTTTCCAGGCGGTCGTCTGTTCTTATCCTTTGCTGGATATGGTTCGCTACGACAAGTTTCTGGTGGCGAAGTTCTGGGTGCCGGAATACGGCTCGGCTGAGAAAGAGGAACAGTTCAAATACCTCCTGGCCTACTCGCCGTATCAGAACGTGAAGCAGGGCACCAAGTACCCGGCGGTGCTCTTCATCACGGGAGACGCGGACACTCGCGTAGCGCCTTTGCACGCGCGCAAGATGGCGGCCCTGATGCAGGCCATGAACGGCTCGGACAAGCCAATCCTATTGCACTACGACACCAAAGCGGGACACTCTGGCGGCAGTCCGGTCAGCAAACAGATAGAAGACATGACTGACACGCTCTCGTTCCTCTTCTGGCAACTTGGCATGAAGGCCAGCTAAAGCCACAGGACAGTACCGCCTGCGGTGGCGGGCGGGTATTGGCTAAGCTTGAGACCCGCCCACCACCGCAGG
>JACVRN010000251.1 GCA_014534425.1 Pyrinomonadaceae bacterium | reverse complement strand
CACCGGCGATACGCCGGCGATCCTAATTTTTCTGTTGACGCATGTGCGGAGTTGACATATTTGGGAGTTCTAAGTGGTCTGTGTAAGTGAGTTTGAGTTGAGCCCACCCATCAGGGCCCGCCCGTTGAAGAGGCTCCCCAGCGGGAGCCTCTGCTCATGCTGAGAACTTACGGCATAACTTTGATTTAGACACCCTAAAGTTACAGCCTGTTGACTACATGGCTTGTATGCCATATATTTTAGGCAAGGTTGCGCTTAAGTATTAGGAGGTAATATGGAGTGGCAGGAGACGATTAACGCACTCGGCGGGCGTGGAGTCCTCGGTAAGGACGTAGTCTCCGGCGCCGCCTTCGTGGAGACGGTCGAGCGCGGACTGCCGCGCAACGCCGTCACGGAGCTGAAGCGCTTCAGCCACCTCTCCGACTCAGATTTAGCCGCGGTCATCCCGCGCCGCACCCTGACGAGCATCAAGCGTGCGCGTCGGCTTACGCCCGAGCAGTCCGACCGTGTCGCACGCACCGCCGGCATCGCCGCTCTGGCGCAACGCGTCTTCGGCGATGTCGAGGCCGCGCGCGAGTGGCTGCTGACGTCGAACCCGGCGCTTGAAGGGCACGCCCCGCTCCGGCTGCTGCGAACCGGGAGCGGCGCGCAGTTGGTCGAGGCCGTGCTTTTGCGCATCGAGTATGGAGTCTATGAATAATGCTCGCGTGGCGTCTGGCGAGCAATCGTTACCCGCCCCTGACGGGCGAAGGCGCGCGGCTCGTCGGCGGGAGGTGGAACTCGCCGAGCCGCCCACTCATCTACGCTTCAGAATCACTGGCCCTCTGTCTGGCCGAATGTCTTGTGCACGTGACAGGCTCTCTACCGAGAGACTACACCCGCTTAAAAATTTCCGTTCCTGACGATAGCGTCGAAGATCTAAACCTAGCTCAACTCAAAGCCGGGTGGGAGCACGACCCCGCGCAGACGCGTGCCATCAGGGACGAGTGGCTGGAAGAACAGCGTAGTTTAGCCCTGATCGTACCGAGCGCGGTATTGCCCGACAGTAAAAACATACTCCTCAACCCGCAGCACCCGAGCGCGGCTCGCCTGCGCGTCGTCTCACAACAGCCTTTCACATTTGACCCGCGCTTGCGCCCTACACCCTAAAATCGTCAATGCTCCAATGATGCGTAAAGGTATTGAGCACGGGCGCTGAACATCAAAGGAAGTTCTTATCACAGGGCTCGCTGGAAAAGTTGGCTGTGGTGACCGGCCGCGGCGTCTGTACCCTTTATGATTCTGTAGACCATCTTGCCGGCAACGGCGATTTGGCTAGCAGACTTGAGCTTGGGGTTATGAACTCTCGTCCGAGCCTCACACGCCGCATATAAGGCAAACCCCCAACATTTCACGCGCTCAGGCGCCTCATTCGGCACACCATGGACTAGAGCAAAATTACGGCAAAGCCAGTTCCCGAATGATGGTCTTAGATCAGGCGAAGTAGCAGCCAGATGATTTGCTACACTCTTCACGCTCTCGGCAGGCAGTAACCAGGGTTGTGCGGTGGTTGATTAAAACGCCTTCCAAGCTCTTCCCCGCTTTTGGTGAAGCAGCCACCGGACACGGCTATACAGTGTTGAGCCTTCTCTGTGTCTCCGCTGAGAGCTTCGAGAGGTGTTCGTCCGTTAGCAGCCGGTTCTCCCGCAGCAGCAGAAGTTTCAGGAAGATGTTCGACCTCCTCCAATCATCGAAGCAGTCCGCGACAACTGCGTTTTGCGTGACGACGTGGGCGTAGAGCTGTAAAAACTTCTCGTGCTCTTTTAGGTAGTGGTTGGCCATGATGCGCGAAGCTTCTCCGTTAATGCGGGCACATAATGCCTCAAGTAGCTGGCCCTGAACGCGCCTGAGATACTGCCAATCTCTTTCCGGTATTGCATCCATTCTCTACCTGCCGGAAATCACTTCAGCCTTGACCTCCGAAGATTACCGGACGCCGGACGCTGCCCATCTCCCGCCACGCCGGCACGCTGCGGAAATAGCCGCCTGCGCGTCCGGCATGATGGGCTGTCAGCCCCGCCTCACGTGCCGCAACACTTCTTGTACTTCTTCCCGCTCCCGCACGGGCACGGCTCGTTGCGGCCTACTTTCTTCTTTTTGACAATCGGCTGCTGCTGAATGGGAGGTTGGAAGCCTGCCCACCCCTCAAGCTCCCCAATCGTATCTTCAATCAGCCTGTACCTGTCATCTTGAAGCCTGGATAGAACCTCTTCCCTGCCGAGCGCCAGTTGGTCATCGACGAAGTCCAGATCAATGACCCATTCATCTATCAGATCTTCCTCGAAGGCTTGCTTTATCTGCGGGTAGACCTCTTCCGGGTATAAGTCCGTGCAGCAGGAGACCAGCCCGGCCCAGAAGTGTGAAGGCTCTTTCGAGAGGCCGCTTTCAAACAGGCTCTTGTAATACGCCAGCACCTCCTCCCGCGCCATCTGGCCTGTGGCGACCAGGCAGACCAGGGATTCCAACGCCGCGTTACGGACGAACTCGTCCGCCGCCTCGTTCTCCGCCAACCGCTTGATGAGGTTCACGTCCCCGCCGCAGACCGAAGCCAAGATTCTATCAAGGTATTCGGTGACGACATCCCCGGTAGCTTCCAGCGAGATGTCGCCCGGCGCGGAGAAGAAATCGACGACCAGCGGGTAGGCGCGCTTCTCACGGAACTGGGCCAGCAGGAACATGGCATAGATGTGCGCCATGTAAT
>JACVRN010000287.1 GCA_014534425.1 Pyrinomonadaceae bacterium | reverse complement strand
TCAGCCCCCGGATGCTTAATAAGCCGACTGCTCAAGGGAGAAATATCAAAAGGCGGGGGAATGATTAAGAGTATAACAAGCGCGCCCGTTTGGCATAAGGGGAAACACCTATACGCATAAGTATTCATACGGTTTCGCTTCACCCAGGCGGAAGGTTATCTTTTATCCGAAAAGAAGATGAAGAGGAAGCTTCGAGGGTATGGTCTTCCGTACAAATGGGAAAGAGTATTGTGGAGAGTCGGCTCTGGAAATAGTTAATTCGCTCAGCGAAGAAGCAGCCCGCGCGCTCGACAAACAACTCTCGGTCAGAGAGTTCATGCTGCGGTCTCTCAGTGACTTGCGCGACCGCATCCCCGTGCAACGGCTTAATGCCAACGCGGGGCTCGACGATGAGCTGATGGCGCTCAGCTATCTTTATCTACGTGACGAGTACGGGGCGGGCGAGCTTCGCGACGTGCCTTTGAGGCAGCGCTGGGCACATGCATATTGATTTCTTAAGACAGGTTCGCATCCTTTATCCCGACGTGTAGCAGGTTCAATTTGAGGAGCTAATCAATGAGCGCAATTAAACAGGAGGCGCAGCCGCTCGCCCGGAAGAGGGAGGCGGGCCTACAGATTCCCTGGAAGAGAATAGGCATCTACGTCGGAATCATTGTCGCCGTATTCCTGCTGGGGCTTGTGCCCATGTGGCTCAAAGCTCGCGAGTACGCTGGTCAGCGTGACGCCGCGCAACGCGAACTGCGCCTCAGCCAGTTAGAAAACAGTCTATCGGAATCAACGATTGACGCGCGACGCGGAGAGTACGAACCGGCGCGACAGATGGCGAGCGATTTTTTTACATCGCTGCGCACCCAGATGGACAAAGGCGAAGCGTCTGATTTAACGGGAGCGCAACGCGAAAGCCTCAAGGGGCTGCTCGCGGAGCGCGACGAGACCATTACGCTTCTTGCGCGCTCAGACCCGGCGGCGGCAGACAGGCTCTCAGACCTCTACATCGCATTTCGCGATGTCATGAGTAGCGTCCCGCCGCAGGGCGGGAGATAAAGTGGGATTTCTTTGAGCAAGACTAAGAGCTAAGGTCTGTCTGCTCCTTTTGAGAAGCGGCGAGTCATCCCTCGCCGCTCTTTTTTTGACTCGTGAGGTAGATTCAAGTATCAAAACATTGCCCGGTATTCACCAAAGGCGGAGGTTAAAGGTTTATGGAACGATTCCTCCAGACTGAGACCTTAATCATCGAATTGCTGCTTGTAGTTTCCCTGGTAGCAATTGGTGTGCGCCGCCTGCGCGTGCCATACACCGTCGCGCTGGTAGTCGTCGGCCTTGTCATCACATTTAATCACCCTGTCAGTCTTGAACTCACTCCCGAACTGATATTGGCTCTCTTCGTGCCCCCACTGATTTTTGAAGCAGCCTTCCACCTGGAGTTTAGGCTCTTGCGTGAGAATCTTGTCCCGATCCTGGCGCTCTCAGTCTTGGGCGTGCTGCTCACGACTGCCGTCGTCGGCCTGGTTGTGACCTTCGGCGTCGGCCTCTCCCTTTCGAGCGCGCTACTGTTCGGAGCTTTAATCGCGGCTACAGACCCCGTGGCAGTCGTGGCACTGTTTCGCGCGCTGGGCGCGCCGAAGCAGTTGACCGTGCTCGTCGAAGGCGAGAGCCTTTTTAACGACGGCACGGCCATAGTCATCTACAAATTGGTGCTGGCTTCGGCGCTCTCGATGGCTGTTGCCACAGGCGGACAGGCGGAAGGGTTTTCGCTTGTCGGAGCCGTTGTTGATTTCGTGCGGGTCTCGGCGGGCGGCGTCCTGATAGGCGTAGGGCTGGGCTGGTTGATCTCACTGCTTATCGCGCGCGTTGACGATTATTTGATAGAGACTACGCTGACGACCGTGTTGGCCTTCGGCTCATATCTACTGGCCGAGCGC
>JACVRN010000039.1 GCA_014534425.1 Pyrinomonadaceae bacterium | reverse complement strand
TTGGAGATCACGCGCTCTTACTTCAGCCTGGCTCAGAGCGCGGAAGCGGTCGCGGCGCTCTCCTACATGAGCGAGTTGATTCTGGAGTTTGCCCCGCCGCATGAGCCTAACGAGAGGCTCTTCAGGATGGTCAACGCGACCCTTCAGGCGCTCAAGGAGAGTCCGCAGGATTTACAGGCGTTTGTGCGCTATTTCGAGGTCTGGACGCTCAGGCTAGCGGGGTTCTTGCCGGAGTTGCGCGCGTGCGCTGACTGCCGCAGGAATTTCGCGGAAAAAGAGGGCGCTTACATCAACGCAGCCTGCCTTCTGCGTTGCGCCTCCTGCGTGCAGGGAACCGGAGCCACGCTCTCCGCAGAGGCACTGGCGCAACTGAAGTCCACGCAGAAGCTCTCGCCCGTAGAGTTCGCGCAAAAAGCTGGTGGCGTGGGCGTGCGCGTCAAAGAGGAGATGGCGGAATTTACTCAGCGCCTTATAGGCAGAGTGCTGGAGCGTGAGCCGCGCGGAACCGCCACTTTCATCAATAGCCCCCTCTGACAGCTTTACACCTAACAGTCTTATCATGCGTTCAGGCACATTACTTGTACAGCGCTACATAATAGCGGCCATAATCCCTTACCTGCTCATGGCTCTGATACTGCTGACGGCCATTCTGCTGGCGCAGCAGTCCGGGCGGCTGGCGGAGATACTGATGGTGGCGCACGTCCCCACAGACCTCCTGGCAGAATTTTCTCTCTCGCTCATACCAAACGTGCTGGTCTTCGCTCTGCCCACTGCCATGCTGGTAGGCGCGCTCGTGGGTTTAAGCCGCATGGGAACGGACAGCGAGCTTGTAGCCATGAGGGCTGCGGGCATAGGCACATGGCAGATGCTCTGGCCTGTGCTGCTCTTGGGCCTAGGGCTGACTGCAGCCGCGCTGTGGGTGAACATGCAGGTAGCGCCGGAGTCTGCGCGCACCTTGCGCCGTGCGACCATACGCGCGGCCCTGTACAAGATGGATTCGCCCGTGGAACCCAGAACCTTTAATACGGAGATTCCTGGCTACGTCATATACGTGAAGGACGGCGATAAGGCGAGGGGACAGTGGGGGCGTGTCTTTCTCTTCGCGCAGCCCAAGGACGGGCCTACAAGGCTGGTGACGGCGCGTAGCGGGCGTATAGATTCCTCTGCGGAGCGTTCGGAGCTGGTGCTCTCGGACGCCATCTCCACGAGCTTCCCGGCTAAAGAAGGGCAGGGAATCTCCGCCTCTCGCACCACGGAGCGGCTGGAGCAGTTGCGTTTTGTGCTGGACACAGGGCGGCAGGAACTCTTGGGCGACCTGCGTCGTGACGAGGTCAGGCCGGAGGAGATGGATTGGTACGATCTGCTCCGTGCAGGCGGCACTGCCAGGGAAAGCAGAGAGCGCCTGACGCTTGCCTACAAGAGATTGGCCTTCTCTATGGGGCCTGTCATCTTCGCTCTATTGGGCGCGGGCCTGGGCATGCGCGTACGTAAGGGCGGAAGAGGTTTCGGGCTGCTGCTTTCGCTGGCAGTCCTGCTTCTGTACTACTTGCTCTCCTTGTTTGGGGAGCAACTGTCACGCTCCGGCGCGGTGCCCCCGCTCATGGGTACCTTCATGGCTAACCTTTTAACTACGGCCTGGGCGCTCCTTCTCCTACTGAAGAGGAGGGGCCGCCTGTACGGCTTAAGCCTGCCCGCCATTCTCAGAAGGGGAGCAAGCAGAGGCGCGCTCGCGTCCGCGCAGGGAAGAGGGCGGGCTTATGAGCGTGAATCGCGCAGGCTGCTGGGCTTCCCCAGCCTGCTGGACAAAACGGTCATACGCGCTATAGCCCTCAGCTTTGCGACCGTTTTGACGGCCCTGACCTCTCTCATACTGGTCTTCACGCTCTTTGACCTTTGGAAGTGGATAGTCGAAAGGGGCACCGGGGCCAGAACCGTTCTGGAATACCTGCTCTACCTGCTCCCCTTCGTCAGCGTGCAACTGGCATCTCCAAGCATGCTCGTGGCAGTGCTCATAAGCTATGCGCTTATGGCAAGGCGAAGCGAGGCAGTAGCGTGGTGGGCTTGCGGGCAGAGCGTCTTCAGGCTGGCGTTGCCGGGGCTGTTTGCTGCTGTTTGCGCGGGATTTCTGCTGTGGACTGTGCAGGAGCGCCTGATGCCTGCAGCCAATCTGCGCCAGGACGCGCTCAGAGCGCAGATTCGCACGGGCACAGCCAGGGCCTCCACGCAAGGGGGGAGACTCTGGCTGGCTTCCACGGAGACGGGGCGTCTGTATTCCTACGAGTATGACGGGACGGGAGGGAAGCTGTATGACGTGCTGATATACGAGTTCGACGGGGAAGGCATACACCTGAGCCGCATTATTAAAGGCGAGACGGCGGACTGGAACGCTCAGGGGCGCATGGTGCTGGAGGGCGTGGAGGAGACCACTCTGAACGGGCTTCAGATAGTGAGCAGACAGAGCGCCAGAATGGAGATGGATAGGTCGGACTCTACAGACCTGTTTAAACCCTGGGCGGATAAGCCCTCGCAGTTAAGCGCTAAAGAGTTAAGCGCTTACATAAAGACCATACGCAGGAAAGGGGAGTCCGTGGCCCCTCTGATGGTAGCCCTTCAGCGCAAGTATGTTGAGCCTTTCGGCGTCCTGGTCATGGCGCTCATAGGCATTCCCCTGGCGCTGGCCTTCGGCAGGCGAAGCGCCGTGGCGGCCCTGAGTTCTGCTGTGGCCGTGGGCCTGGCCTTCTGGGGAATGACCAGTGGCTCTCAGCAGATGGGAGTTTACGGTTTTCTGCCCCCGGCTGTGGCAGCATGGGCACCCATAGTCATATTCGGTGCGACGGGGACATACCTGCTGGCGCGCACACGAACCTGAGTAGATAAAAAAGGGGATGACGGGACAGAGTTCAAAGATCCCTACCGTCATCCTCCTTCTACAAACTCCCTTTGTTAAAGTAAAAGCTTAGGTGCCTGTCTCCCAACTGGAGAGGTACTCCAACTGCTCAGCCGTCAGCGTGTCTATGCTTATGCCCAGGGCGCGCAGCTTCAGGCTGGCGATCTCCGTGTCCACCTCCTGAGGCAGAAGGTGCACGCCGGGTTTCATCTGGCCTCTGTGTTTGACCAGGTACTCTACGGATAGAGCCTGATTGGCGAAGCTCATGTCCATGACGCTGGCCGGATGACCCTCTGCCGCAGCAAGGTTAATCAGGCGACCTTCGCCCAGGACTATGATTCGTCTGCCAGTGGAGCTTACCTTATATTCCTCCACAAAGGGTCTAAGCTCTACGGGGTCGCCTGCCATCTCCCTGAGCGCCACCAGATTCAACTCCAGGTCGAAGTGGCCGCTATTGCAAACTATGGCCCCGTCCTTCATACGCGCGAAATGATCCCCGTCTATCACATGGCGGTTGCCGGTCACTGTGACGAAGATGTCTCCGAGAGAGGCTGCTTCCTGTATGGGCATCACGCGGAAGCCGTCCATAACTGCTTCAACGGCCTTTATGGGATTAATCTCTGTGACAATGACGTTGGCTCCCATCCCTCTCGCACGCAGCGCCACGCCTTTGCCGCACCAGCCATAACCCACCACTACCAGCGTGCGGCCCGCCAGCAATATATTTGTGGCGCGTATGATGCCGTCCAGTGTGGACTGTCCCGTGCCATAGCGATTATCGAAGAAGTGCTTGGTCTGCGCGTCGTTGACGGCTATGGCAGGGAAGGAGAGAGCACCTGACGCCTCCATTGCGCGCAGCCTCACAATCCCAGTGGTGGTCTCCTCGGTTGTGCCCAGTATCTCGGAGACCTGTTCCGGGCGCTCCTTCAGGAGCGTGGCGACCACGTCCGAGCCGTCATCTATAATGATTTGTGGGCGCGTATCCAGCGCTGTGCGTACGTGGCGATTATAGGTCTCCGTAGTCTCTCCCTTTATAGCATAGACAGGAATGTTCCAGTCCGCTACCAGAGAGGCTGCCACGTCATCCTGTGTAGAGAGGGGGTTGGAGGCTATCAGGACGGATTCGGCTCCTGCTGCCTGCAGGGCACGCACAAGATTGGCGGTCTCCGTGGTGACGTGCGCGCAGGCGACAAGGCGTACGCCGCTCAGAGGCTTCTCCTCGGCGAAGCGCTCGCGTATGAGGCGCAGCACAGGCATCTCGCGCTCGGCCCACTCTATGCGGCGCTTGCCGTCGGAGGCCAGTTCTATATTTTTCACGTCGTATTCAACTGGACGCGTTGCAGTCATTTACATCTCCCTTTTTAATCTGATTTCTGAAGGAAAAGCGATTCTCGACGTTGCGGCCCTAGATACCTGCGGCTTCTCTCAAAGCCTCCGCCTTATCCGTAGCCTCCCATGTGAAATTATCACCTGAGCGCCCGAAATGGCCGTAAGCGGCAGTCTTCTTGTAGATGGGCCTACGCAGGCGCAATTCCTCTATTATGCCTAGCGGCGTGAGCCTAAAATGCTCTCTCACTAGCGCAGACAGCTTCTCTTCGCTCAGGCGTCCCGTGCCGTTTGTGTCAACCAGTACGGAGACAGGGTCTGCCACGCCTATGGCATAGGCCAATTGCACCATACAACGGTCTGCTAATCCAGCCGCCACTATGTTCTTGGCTGTATAACGGGCCATGTAGGCTGCGGAGCGATCCACCTTTGTGGGATCTTTGCCGGAGAAGGCCCCCCCGCCGTGTGGGGCATAGCCGCCATAAGTATCCACGATTATCTTGCGGCCTGTGACGCCTGCATCCCCCTGCGGGCCGCCCGTGACGAAGCGCCCCGTGGGGTTTATGTGGTACTTGGTCTTCTCATCCAGCATCTCAGGCGAGACTGTCTGTCGTATGACCTTCTCAAGAATCTCCGTGCGAAGTTGCTCGTTTGTCACATTCGGGTCGTGCTGCGAGGAGATGACTACTGCATCCACCCTGTGCGGCCTACCGTCCCTGTATTCCACTGTAACCTGGGATTTTCCGTCCGGGCGCAGGTAGGGAAGCTGCCCGGATTTACGCACCTCCGAAAGCCTTAGAGCCAGGCTATGCGCCAGTTGAATGGGCAGGGGCATCAACTCCGGCGTTTCGTTGCAGGCAAAGCCGAACATAAGGCCCTGGTCTCCTGCGCCGCCGGTGTCCACTCCCATGGCTATGTCAGGGGATTGACGGCCAACTGCAGAGAGAACGCTGCAAGTGTCGCAATCAAAGCCATATTTGGCGCGCGTGTAACCAATCTCTCTAATGGTTTCACGTGCAACTTGCTGAAAATCTATGCGTGCCTTTGTGGTGATCTCCCCGGCTATTACCACCAGGCCCGTTGTGACCAGCGTCTCGCAGGCCACGCGGCCAGTCTCATCTTCGCTTAGTACGGCATCCAATACAGCGTCTGAGATTTGGTCCGCTATCTTGTCAGGATGTCCCTCCGTGACGGATTCCGATGTAAACAGGTAACTTCCAATCGTGCTCAAAGCAGCACTCCTTTTTGATAAGCTAGAAGATAGTGCGTGTGGCTATTTAAGCCAAAAGACCGCGTACTGTAGCAATCAAAGTGATGTGTGTCAAGGTTTCAGGCGTGGTTTGGATGGCCGAAACGGGACGCCTGATACATAATATATATTATCGGACGCCAAAAGTCTTTGCGCTTATACCCTTTAACAGATGTCTTCTCTCTTTTTATTTGTCTCTACTTTGTGGGTCATCCCCAGATGTGACTTGACTACATTTCAGCCATCCCCTACAGTCTCCTTCTCATAACTGAAGGAACAACTCTAATGGCTATAAAGATAGAGAATCATACACAAGTAAAGCTGCCTAAAGGGACGGAAGAACGCATAGCAGGCATAATGGATAGCCTGCCGCGTGAGCACCTGCGTGGAATTGATAGAATACGGCTCGTCGACTCCATAAATGATCCCAGGCTTAAATCTGTGCAACAGCGCACTGAACTGCCCGGCCTTTATCATCCAAGGCAGGGCGGCCAGCCCGCATGGCTTGAAATAGCCGTAGGGGCGCTTCTGCCGCGCTCTCAGCCGTTCTTCAAAAGAATAATGCCCAGGCTCTCTTTTAAGGGTAATCTGGCCGCTATTCTCTTCTCTCTGGTAGGGCAACATTACTACCTTACGCTGCGCCATTCGGTCAAAAGAGGCCAGATAGAGGCAAGCGTGCGCGCCTACACGGAAAAGCATCTACGACTCTGGAATGACCGGCAGCACGGCCTACGCGCAAGACTCTTCAAACCCCTGCAGCCAACACTGGAAAAATGGGCACGCGCCTTACAGAAAAAGGCCTCCGCAGAGCGCAAGAAAAGCCAGTCAGCCTGAAGCCTTGGGAAAAAACAGAATGGATTTACAATCTAGAAGCTTGCCGCATTTACCTTAAATCTTTAAATTAAAGATAAGAACCCGACAGCACAGACGTTATCGGACGCGGCGCGCCTCTCTTTATCTCTCTTCTGCCTCAATCTTATCGGCTGCGGCGCGCAGGGCTGAAGCGATCTCGCTGTTTTTAACTGTCGTTCGTCGAAAACGCATCTCCAGCTTGAATTCTTTGCCAGGTGAAACGAAACGGTAGACATAGGGCTTACGGGAGCTATTGGCGGAAGCCTGTGCTATTACTCCTTTAGTAGCCTGCTCGCGTCGAGTGGCACGCGCGTCATCCCTGGTCATACCGCTACGGACTATCTCCTCCGTCAGCCGCATCATAGAGTCCTCGTCGGGCTGTCGGACGATCTGTAGCAGCAGCGATTTGGAGTTGATGTCGGCGCGCCGACATTTTTCCCGTACGGATTCCGGTAAGGAGGCTATGGACATCACTTCCGTCACAGTGCTGCGGCTCTTCCCTACCTTTTTAGCCACTTCCGCGTGCGTGTAGCCGAAACGCTCGCAGAGCGCAGCCAGCCCGTCCGCCTCCTCCCACGGCGTCAAATCCTTGCGTTGCAGATTCTCTATTAAGGCTATCTCGGCCACGGCCCTATCATCCACATCCATCTCTATACAAGGCACTTCTCGCACGCCAGCCTCGCGCGCAGCGCGCCAGCGCCGCTCGCCTGCTATAATCATCCAGCGCCCGCCCACCTCTGCGGGCTTGACCAGCAAAGGCTCCAATACGCCCTTTTCCCGTATGGAGGCCGTCAGATCCGTCAAATCCCCTATCTCTACGCGCGGCTGCTCCGGATTAGGGTCCAGCTTTTCCAGTGCTATCATGCGGCCTATGGGCGTGGGTCTGTGCTGCGCCAATTCCTCTACATAATGAGCGTCATGACGCATGCGCAAGCCTGCGGGCAATCCTCTTTTAGACACGGCTTATCACCTCGTCACAGAGTTTCGTGTATTCATTTGCGCCGGAAGACTGTGGCGCAAATGTAAAGATAGACTCTTTATAGGCGGGCGACTCCTCAAGCCGCACGCTCTTTGTAATCACCGTCTCGAAAGTCTTTGGGCCGAATACTTTACGTATATGCTCGTAAACCTCCCGGGCCAGAGTGGTTCTCTTATCATGAAGCGTGACGACCACGCCCAGGACTTGCAGGTTAGGATTGGGGCGCGCCTTGACCTTCTCTATAGTCTCAAGAAGGTCGTCCGTCCCTTCCAAGGCAAAGTAGGAGGACTGTATAGGAATCAGCACATGTGTGGCGGCCACCAGCGCGTTGACAGTAATCAGCCCCAGCGTGGGCGGGGTATCTATCACTATGCACTCGTAACGCGCTCGCAGAGGCTCGAGCCTGTCCTTCAAACGAAAGGGTGCGTCGAAGTCTCCTACCAGCTTAGCCTCAAGCTTCGCAAGGTTTATTCTGGCGGGAATCATGAACAAACCCTTCACAGGGGTTGGATAAATGAACTGCTCCAGGCCCCCGCTTCCGTCCATGATCATCTCGTAGGCGGAATGTTCCACCCCCGCAAGGTCTAAAAAGGAGATAGAGCTGTTGGCCTGAGGGTCAAGGTCTAAAAGCAACGTGTGCAAGCCTTTACGCGCGAAGGCTGCGGCCAGATTGATGGCTGTGGTAGTCTTGCCCACACCACCCTTCTGGTTGGCTATTGCCAGAACCAAGTTTTGCGGCTTTGAAGATGCGTCCAAGGTCTGTTCCTGAGCCTTCTTCTGTCCGTTTTTCATAAACGAATGTTAGGTCTCACATAGGTAGGTCGCCGGCTTCGCCTATTACATCCGGCCATTCTTCTTCTTCGGTGCCTTCGGACTCCTCAATTCCCTCTTCCCCGCTCGCAACAGTGTTACGCGAAGCGCGTATCACTTCCATGTCCACGAAAATAGGGCAGTCAGCGCGCAAGGCCAAGGCTATAGCGTCAGACGGGCGTGAATCCAGCATCATGGGCGAGCCGTCAGAGGAACGTAACTCTATGACAGCGAAAAAGGTGTTGTCGCGCAGTTCCGTCACCACCACGCGCTCCACGCTGGCACCCATCTCGACTATAAGATTTCTAAGCAGGTCGTGCGTCATGGGCCTCTGCGGAGCAATCTTCTCTATCTCAAGGGCTATGGCATTGGCCTCGTAAGCGCCCACCCATATGGGAAGCATCGTGTCGCTGTTCACATCCTTGAGAATAATGATAGGCGTTCCGCTATTGGGATCCATCATTAAAGCTCTAATCTTTACTTCGATTTCCATGTCCGCGCTTCACCCCTTACTTTAAGCCGTATGAGCCTTCGCCCCGGTCACCATCTCGCCATACAGGCTGTTGGTCTTAGCCTCCAGAATGCGAACCCGCACAACCTTTCCGGCTAACTCTTTATTTCCCTTGAAATTGACTACCTTATGGCAGGAAGAGTGCCCCGTCATATCTTCTGCGGACTTGGCGCTCTCCCCTTCTACCAGGACAGACACCTCTCTGCCAACATAGTTTGCGTAAATTCCCCTTTGAATCTCGCGCTGAAGCCGCTCCAGAGCCAGAAACCTTGCGGTCTTCTCCGCGCCCGTTACATCGTCGGAAAGCTTAGAGGCTGGCGTGCCCGGCCTAGTGGAATACTTGAAGATATATGCGCTATCGTATTGACATGCCTCTACTAAGCGCATGGTGTCCTCAAAATCTTCTTCAGTCTCCCCGGGAAAACCAACTATGATGTCTGTAGTCAGGGCTATACGCCTGCCAGCATTTTTTATAGCTTCTACGCGCCGCAAATAATCCGAGACCTTATGCCCGCGTCTCATGGCGCGTAAAATTCTATCACTGCCGGATTGGACTGGCAGGTGAACCCAGTCGCAAAGGTTCCAATGCTCCTCCATGGCGGCCACTATGTCTGTGTGAAAATCTCTGGGGAAAGAGGTGGTGAATTTAATCCTCTCCATCCCTGTGGCGGCCACTGCACGCAGCAGGCGCGAGAATGGAGTAGCTCCCTGGTAATCCTCCAATCCTTCCAAAGATTTGGGTCTGTAGCTATTCACATTCTGTCCTATCAAATGCACTTCCCTGTAGCCTTCGTCCCTCAGACGCTTTACCTCTCTGACAATCTCATACACTCTGCGGCTACGCTCGCGTCCACGAGAGTAAGGCACTATGCAGTAGGTGCAGAACTTGTTGCAGCCCTCTATGATCGGAACGAAAGCCACGTAAGGCGAATGCCTCTCTACCGTAGAGACGTTCCAGTTATCTTCCGCGTCGCGCTCTCCCAAATCCAGGGTTCTGCGCTCGCCGCCCATTGCGCGCTCTATGAGAGCGGGCAGACGATCCGTGGCGCGAGTGCCTATGACCATATTTACGGACGGCGCATGGTCAAAGATAGTGGCTCCCTCCAGTTGCGCGACGCATCCCATGACGCCTATCAAAGGCTCACGCCCTTTGCGGTAGCTTCGCACTTCGCCTATACGCGTGAAGACCTTCTGCTCTGCACGCGCACGCACAGAGCAGGTGTTGAAAATCACTACGTCCGCAGCATCTTCTGTCTCGGCTAAATGATACCCGGCCTCGCTCAGACGCGTTGCTGCTCGCTCAGTATCCGCGACATTCATCTGACAGCCAAATGTCTCTATATAAACGCTTGGTTTCATGCTCCCTTTGCTCTGCTGGCCGCTTGATTAGGGTGGAGTGTAACAGAAATCCCTCTCACAAAGCGACACCCTTCTATTTCGGCGGCAGAATTTTCTGCCGCCGTTGACGAGCACGCGCGCCCTTTCCAGCGCCCGCGCCATTTTCTGCACTCTTTAACAGCCAGCGCGCCGCCTCAATTGTTGTTTCAGCGCTCTCTTCGCCGCCTATCATGCGCGCTAATTCTTCTACGCGCTCATGGCCCTCCAGATTCCTTACGTTAGTGACCGTTCGCCCCTTCTCTATCTCTTTCGAGACGACAAGATGATGATCCGCAAAGCGCGCTATCTGCGGTTGATGTGTCACACAGAGAACCTGCCGCGTTTGAGACAGACTCTTCAGGCGGCGCCCAACGGCTTCCGCCACGCGCCCGCCTATCCCCGCGTCTATTTCGTCAAAGACAACCGTCGCGCCCGCCCCCGCAGAAGTATCCGGTTCATGCCCCATAGAGATAGTACGTAACGTCAACATGAGGCGCGAAAGCTCGCCGCCAGAGGCCACACGCGACAAAGGGCGCGCATCCTCGCCAGGGTTGGCAGAGAGATAAAATTCCACTCTATCCGCTCCATGCGGTGTGTAGTAACTCCTATCAATTCCACCTGCGTTATCAGACCCGGCTTCCGGTTTAGCCTCTGGGGCTTTGGCTGTTTCCACAAGTACAAAAAAGCGGGCCTGCTCCATAGCCACGAATTTCAAATCTTCCATGACCCTTGCGCCAAGGTTTTTCGCAGCCCTCTGCCTACGCTCCGTCAACTCCACAGCGCCATTATGATAATCTTCCTCTGCCTTACCTAGCTGTGCTTTCAGAATCTCTTCTCGTTCGGACAGGTCGCTCAATCTTTGAAGGCGCTCAGAAAGATATCCCTGAACCTTAAGTATTCCCTCTAAATCTGTATTGTACTTGCGCTTAAGTCTTTCCAGTTCTGACAGCCTATCCTCTATTTGCGCCAGCCTTTCGGGCGAAAACTCGACTCCTTCACCATAATTGCGTAGGGCGTCCGCCGTCTCCATCAGCCCTGTAAAGCTTTGCTGAAGCAGTTCTAAAAGCGGAGCGACCCGCGTATCTATAGCGCTTAACTCTTCCATCTGCCTGCGTAGTGCGGCCAATCGATCTATCACGCTTCCGTCTCTCTCGTATAATTCCGCGTATGCGCCCGCGCCTAGATGTAGCAGTTTTTCTGCGTGGGTTAACAGCTTTCTCTCATTCGCCAGATCATGGTCTTCATTAGGCTTAGGCCCTATCCTCTCTATCTCCGAAAGCTCGTACTGTAGTAAATCCAAAGCCCGCTCTCGCTCCATCATTTCGCGCTGCAACTCAGACAGTTCTTCTGTGGCTGCGAGCCAGCGCGCATAAGATTCCGAGACGCGCACGCGCAGAGACAGATTCGCGCCGAAGGAATCTAGTAAATCCATCTGCGATTGGGCTGAGAGCAGTGAGCGCTGCTCTCCCTGCCCATGAATTGCAACCAGTATGGGCTGTAAAGTACGCAGGGTGGCTGCCGTCACGCTCTGGTCTTCCACGAAAAATCTGCTTCGACCGTTGGCATGTATCTCTCGCCGTATGAGCAGTTCCGCGCTATTCTCAACCTCTACGCCAGCGCTTTCCAATATCTCTCTAACTGCAAGGCTTCTTTCCCCGTCCACTTCAAAAAGCCCCTCGACCGTCGCGACTCGCTCGCCCGTACGCACTTGTAGCGCAGAACTGCGTGCGCCCATCAGCAGGCTGAGAGAATCCACTATAATGCTCTTGCCGGAGCCTGTCTCACCGGTCAGAAGATTGAGGCCCAAATTGAAAGGGACCTCAAGTCGATTGATAACGGCGAAATTCGAGATGTTGAGGTACTTCAACATAAAGCGTTTTCACAAATAAGAATTTACATTAAATGTTTTTCTTTAAGGTAAATCTTCTCAGTTCCCATAAAGAATTAAATCTTGACCGCCGGATGGGCGCGCAGGTACTATCTTCGACCTCAATAGCTTTCCACAACCTTTTATCGGGAAAGGCCCGTAAAGTTTATGTCTTTCAATAAGATTACCATTGTCGGCAACCTTGGGCGAGACCCGGAGCTTCGCTATACGCCACAAGGCACGCCTGTTTGCAGCTTCACCGTCGCCACCAACGAGCGGCGCAAAGATCGCGCAGGTGAGATGCAGGACTCCACAACATGGTTTCGCGTCACGCTCTGGGGCAGGCAGGCCGAAACGGCCTCGCAATATCTGACCAAAGGGCGTCCCATTTATGTAGAGGGCAGGTTGCGCGTGGAAGAATGGACAGACCGCGATGGTCGACAGCGCTATACCTTAGAGGTTCACGCCACAGATATGCAGTTCATTGGAGGCGGACGGGGCGAAGAATCCGGCCCGCCGCCCGCGAAGGGAGCCGCCGCAGACCAACCGGAAGCCGAACTCTCCGACGACGATATCCCCTTCTGATGGTTGAGCCTGTGCGCTATGTCGGCGCGCCGACATAGGCACGCTTCCGTTAGAAAGCGCGTAATCCAGCGTTACTCGTCCCTGGCGGAAGAAGGAGCCACGCCCCACCGGCCATACTCGCGTAAACGCTCATAACGGCGCCGCATGCGGAAGCCTGCGGTTTGACTAACCGCTTCTGCAAGTCTTTGGCTGAGAACAACATCTAGCAATTGCGCGGTCTCGTCGTGCCCCTTGTGCGCCCCGCCATCCGGCTCTTCCACGGTCGCATCTATCAAATTAAGGCGCAGCAGGTCTTCAGCAGTCAGGCGCAGGCTATCGGCTGCTCTGTCCGCCTGCTGAGCATCTTTCCATAGAATTGCCGCGCATCCTTCGGGAGATATAACAGAGTAGATGGCGTTCTCAAGCATAAGGACTTGGTCGCCCACGCCTATAGCCAAGGCCCCGCCTGAGCCGCCTTCGCCTATGACGGTCACGATTACGGGCACGCGCAGCTTTACCATCTCGCGCAGGTTAAAGGCTATGGCTTCTGCCTGCCCACGCTCTTCAGCATCTATTCCGGGATATGCGCCAGGAGTGTCTATGAAGGAGAAGACAGGCCGCCCGAACTTTTCCGCCAACTTCATCACGCGCAAGGCTTTGCGGTAGCCCTCAGGCTTAGGCATGCCGAAGTTTCGGATTTTGCGCTGTTTGGTATCACGCCCCTTTTGATGACCTACGATGGCTACAGGTAGACCATGAAAGCGTGCGAAGCCGCAGACGATTGCAGGGTCTTCTGCGAACCTTCGGTCGCCGTGCACCTCCTGAAAATCCTCGAAGAGTCTCTCTACCAGATCAAGCGTGTAAGGTCTCTCGGGATGCCGCGCTAGCTGCACGCGTTCAAATGCAGTACGATTGCCCTTCTCCTGGTCGAAAGGCTCTACATTCTGTTCGTTATTTTCCTTTTCTGCCATAAAATTTTAGCATCGTCAGGCATAGGATTAACGACTCAACGTAACATTCCTCCACTGCACTTGACAACCGTAGCTCTGTAAGGAGGTTTCCAGTTCCACGCTCCCCTTTATACGCAGAGCATCGTGGGGGCGTGCGCGTACCAGCACTCCGCCTTCCAGATTCATCTCTACAAATACTTCGCAATCACCACGGTTGGCGTCCAGCAGATGAAAAAGTCTGTCCCAGAGAGATTTCGGGTCATCGGAGACAGGCAGCTTGATTGTGACGGAACGCGCTCTGCGCTGAAGAACATCATCCAGTCGCGCAACCTCGTCAGCGATTAGCGAAACCTGCCCGTCATCCGTCACCTCAAGCCGCCCTGTCATCAATACGGCAGCATCGTTTTGAATAGAAGCCTCATATTTACTGAAGATTTCCGGCCACAGGACGCATTTGACGCCTCCCGCCTGATCTTCTAGCCGCAGCAAAGCGAAGCGGCTTCCCTTCTTAGTCGTGCGTACCTGTAGCGTAGTGACGATTCCGCCTATGCTGACGCGCGACCCGCTCTCAATACAGGCCAATTCCGAGGTCTTGAGGGCACGCAATTCCGCCAATACATCTACATAGTTATCCAGAGGGTTCCCTGTAATGTAAAAGCCTATGGCATTCTTTTCAGCAGCCAGAAGCGCCGCATGCGTCCAACTTTCCGCCACGGGTAGCTCATCCACTGAGATTGTCTGCTGAGGGGTAAAGCCTGCAAAAAGGTCGTTTTGCCCCTGCGCTTTGCTGCGCTGAGCGCGGCTGGCTCTGGAGAGCGCAAGGTCTATTGCGCCGTGCAGGCGCGCCCTCCACTCATGCAGGGAGTGTTTGTTTACATTCAGGGAATCGAAAGCGCCAGCGCAGACAAGACTTTCAAGGACTCGTTTATTGATGGCTCCCGCCCCTAAGCGCTCCGCAAACTCGAAGAATGAGGTGAAAGCCCCCTCTTTGCGCGCATCTATGATGGCGTTGACGCTAGCCTGTCCTATACCTTTAATAGCAGCCAAGCCGTACCTGATGGCCCCCTGAAGTGGCGTAAAACCTGCGCCGCTTTCGTTAACGTCCGGCGGCAGAAGCTCTATCCCCTGCCCGCGAAGCTCCATGGAATACTTGAAGACCTTGGCCGTATCCTGAAGTTCGTTAGAAAGCACTGCGGCATAGAAATGCTCTGGGAAATGCGCTTTAAGATAAGCTGTTTGAAATGCTAAATAGGCATAGGCAACGCTGTGACTTCGGTTGAACCCGTAATCCGCAAACTGCGCCATTAAAGAGAATATCTGCTGCGCCTTCTCTCTTTTTATTCCTCTTTCGACGGCTCCATTGATGAACTTTTCTTCATGGCGGGCCATCTCTTCACGGTTCTTCTTGCCCATAGCGCGGCGCATAAGATCCGCTTCGCCAAGGCTATATCCGCCAAGCTTTTGCGCTAACTGCATGATCTGTTCTTGGTAGACAAGTATGCCGTAGGTATTATTGAGCACCTCTTTCATCTCAGGAACAATGTAGCGCACGCTCTTTACCCCGTGATGGCGCGCTATAAAATCATCGACCATGCCGCCGTCCAGAGGCCCAGGCCTGTAGAGCGCATTTAGGGCAGCTAGGTCTTCCAATCCCTTCGGTTTGAGCTTGCGGCAGATCTCCTGCATCCCTGAAGACTCAAACTGAAAAACGGCCTCGGTTCTGCCTTCTGCGAAAAGCTGCATCGTCTTCACGTCGCTCAGGGAGATGTCGGCCCAGTCGATTTCCGCATTAAGCGATTGCTTTATGCTGTTTAAGCAATCGCTTATAACGGTGAGGGCTGTCAATGCCAGGAAGTCCATCTTCAGCATGCCCGTCTTTTCCAGGTCAGACATGGCATACTGTGTGGTTAATTCATCCTTGGACGAGACGGCTATGGGAACAAGCTCCTGAAGCGGCTCAGGCGAGATAACAACGCCTGCGGCATGTACGCTTGAATGCCGCGCGCAGCCCTCCAGGCGCTGGGCTAAATCTATTAATTCCTTTACTTGTGCATTCTCGTCCATGGCCTTTCGCAGTTCGGGAACCTGCTCTAAGGCGTGCGCTATGCTGACATTTCTGCCGCGCACCGGAGGAGGTATCAGCTTGGCTATTCGATCCACCTCTGCGTAAGGCATATCCAGTGCCCTGCCCACGTCTTTGATGGCCGCCTTTGAAGCCATAGTCCCGAAGGTGATAATCTGGCAGACGGAATCACGCCCATACAAATCGGCCACGTGGTTAATAACTTCACCGCGCCCGCGCACACAAAAATCTATATCTATATCGGGCATGCTGACGCGCTCTGGATTAAGAAAACGCTCGAAAAGCAGGTCATATTGCAAGGGGTCAACGTCCGTTATCCCCAGACAATAGGCTACAAGAGAGCCTGCTGCGGAGCCGCGCCCGGGGCCTACAGGAATGCTGTGCTCTCTGGCGTAGCGTATAAAATCCCATACGATTAGAAAGTAGCCGGCGAATCCCATCTGCTTAATCATAGCGATTTCGCTGGAGATTCTGGATTGGTATTCCGCCAAGGAGTGCTTCAGTTCGCCTCTGGATAGATTGCGCTCCCAGACCTGCTGGCGGCGAAGCTCATAACCGTCTCGCACCACCTTCTCGAAATACTCGTCTACAGATAAATCTGCGTCGGCCTGTGGAATAGGATAGCGCGGCAGATGATTGACGCCCTTCGGGAAAGAAAGGTCGCACATTTCAGCAATCTCGACCGTACGCGTCAGGACTTCCGGTATCTCCTTGCCGAAAATCTCCCACATCTCCTCAGGCGAGCGCACGTAGAAGTAGGGCGAGCCGTAGCGCAAACGGTTCGGGTCGTTGACGGTCTTACCGGAACCTATACAGAGCAAGACATCATGCGCCTTGGCGTCTTCCGGCATCAGATAATGCGCGTCGTTGGTGGCAACAAGCGGGACATTTGTTCTCTTAGACAGTTCGACGAGTGGTTTTCGTATACGGCGCTGAGCATCTAGGCCGTGCTCCTGTATTTCCAGGAAGTAATTCCCCTTCCCCAGTATCTCTTCAAACTCTTTGGCGGCGGCTACGGCTTCGTCAAAACAGTCCCTGGCAAGCATAGCCTGCGGCACGCCTGACATGCAGGCGGAGAGACCGACAAGCCCCTCGCTATACTCCGCCAGAAGCTCTTTATCTATGCGCGGCTTGTAATAGAAGCCTTCCGTGAAGGCCTTAGAGCTTAAACGCACAAGGTTCCGATAGCCCTCGTAATTTTTGGCTAAAAGAATCAGGTGGAAATTGGCCTTCTCGCCTGGGCCAGCCGCGCCAGCCCTATCCTTGCGGCTGCGGCGCGTGATGTAGACCTCGCAGCCAACAATCGGCTTCACCCCCTGCGCTTTCATGGCGTTGTAGAAAGATATGGCACCATACATGTTGCCGTGATCTGTCATAGCGCAGGCGTTCATTCCCAGTTCGGCCACACGACGAGAAAGCGGCTTAATCTGTATCGCTCCATCTAGCAGGCTGTAATCCGTATGAAGGTGTAAGTGTACGAACTCTCTCTTTTTCATCTTTGCTTTCAGGACAGGTAGTCTTGGGCTTGCTCCGATGGCTCAGATAGAAGACGGTCAAGGATGCGATCCATCGGGCACGACGCGTGCACTATATCACGTATGTCTTAAAAAGGAAGGGACAAGATATGGCGTAGAGGAAGGCGAAAGCCATTAAGTTCATTTAACGCAAAGGCTTTTAGGCGGGGCGCGTCACAAAATGCTTCAAAGCTTTCACATGAAACGATTACGCGCTAAAAGAAGGGCTTTATTCCCATTCAATGGTGCTCGGCGGCTTTGAGCTAATGTCGTAAACGACTCTGTTTATCCCGCGTATCTCCGAGACGAGCCGCGCCGAGACACGACTCAGCATATCGTGTGGTAGTCGCGCCCAGTCAGCCGTCATCCCGTCCACGCTCGTCACAGCGCGTACGGCCAAGACACGCTCGTAGGTTCTTTCATCTCCCATCACGCCTACGGTTGAGACGGGAAGAAGCACTGGGAAAGCCTGCCACACGGCATCATAAAGCTCCGCCAAACGCAGCTCTTCATCAAGAATGCGGTCAGCCGCCTGTAAAAGCCTGACACGTTCTTCAGTAACTTCGCCTAGAATTCGCACGGCAAGCCCCGGGCCTGGAAATGGATGTCGCTTCAAAATCTCTTCGGGGACGCCAAGCTCACGCCCTATTGCGCGCACCTCATCCTTGAACAATTCTCGCAGTGGCTCAACCAATCGCAGGCTCATTTTCTCAGGCAGCCCGCCTACATTATGATGGCTTTTGATAACGGCAGACGGCCCACGAACGGAGACAGATTCGATAACATCCGGGTAAAGCGTTCCCTGAACCAAATACTGAACATCGCCCAGGGCGCGTGCTTCTTCCTCAAAGACATCTATAAAGATGCCCCCGATTATTTTACGTTTTTGCTCAGGGTCAGTAACGCCGCGCAAAGCATCCAGAAACCTGCCTTCAGCCCGAACGCCGCGAACGTTTAAGTTCATGTGTTGCTTGAAGAGATTTAAAGTGGTTTCAAATTCCCCTTCGCGCAAGAGTCCAGTGTTGACGAAAATACAGGTCTGACGTTCACCTATTGCTTGATGTACGATTGCAGCCGCTACGGTTGAATCCACGCCGCCGGACAAACCGCAGACGGCTCGTCCCCCTTCGCCCAAACGCTTCTGTATGCTGTAAACTTGCTCGTCTATGACGGCGCGAGGCGACCAGTCAGCACGACAATGGCAAACGCGCAAGAGGAAGTTTTTCAAGACCTGCGCGCCAAAGGGAGTATGAGCCACCTCAGGGTGAAACTGAACGCCGAATATGCGTTTGCTTAAGCTCTCAAAAGCGTTAAGCGCATCGTCCGTTACCGCCGTCACATGAAATCCTTCCGGCACAGCCGTCACATGGTCGCCGTGGCTCATCCAGACATCCATCTCTGACGGCAGCCCCTCGAAAAGCGGACTCGAAGGATCCAGCACCTTCAGGCGCGCATACCCGTACTCACGGCTTGGAGAGGGGATAACCTCTCCTCCAAGGTCTGAGGCCATCACCTGAAGCCCGTAACAGATGCCCAGCACGGGGCAGTTTGCCGCCGTCAACAGATTTGGGTCGGGACGCGGCGCTTCCTTTTCATAGACCGAAGACGGCCCGCCGGAAAGAATCAATCCGCGCGGGTGTCTAGCGCGTATCTCTTCCATAAGGGTGTTGTAGGGCAGAATCTCACAATAGACGCCGGCCTCGCGCACGCGCCTGGCTATCAATTGCGTGTATTGCGAGCCAAAGTCAAGTATGATAACGATTTCGTGATCGCGCTTCTCGCTCAAAGAAAGTAAACCTCCACAGGGGTTCGTGCGTCTGAGTTGATTACTGTACCTGGAATTTCCGGCAGAAGATTATACGCGCTGGCGACCGGGAACAACAACAGAGCAGTTGGAGACGATAAAGCCGGAGCGTGTCGTCGATTGATGCAAGGGATAGAGCCAATAATTTTTTATGCCGGAACTAACTATTCAAGCCGTCGGGCGTAACAGACTCATACAACTCGTTTTTATAGCGGCCCTCTTTTTCGCACTGAATTTATCAGCCTTCCCTTCCCCGCCTTCACAAATCACGCAGGCAGGAAAAATAGCCCTGTCCGAGCCTCTGACGGTCAGGTGGCAGTACAACTCAGACCTGACGATTAACTTAACCCCTGCCACAGCAGGCGAGCGCATCTATCTTCCTCTGGCTGCTGGCACAATCGTTTCCCTGCGCTCGACAGATGGACAGATGTTTTGGAAGACGGAAATCGGCGGCGAGGTTTCCGCTTCTCCTGTAGCCGACGACAGGGCTGTCTACATAGCGTCAGAGACTATTTTTCCGCCTAGTCGTGAGATACGAGCGACCGGCGCGTTGCGCGCCCTTGGACGCGAGGGCGGCGTCACGCTTTGGATGCGTACGTTTCATAGGCCCTTAAAAGGCTCCCTGGTAGCGAATAGCACTACGCTGTTCGGCGGGACATCGGACGGGCGCGTCTTCGCCGTAGAGAAGGCCACGGGCCGCTTCCTCTGGGTGATGCAGCACTGGCAGCCCTTTAATTCTAATCCCTCCCTGTACGGCTCGGTTCTCTACATAGGTTGCGACGACGGCAATCTCTTTGCCCTGAACAAAACGACGGGGCAAACTCTCTGGCGTTATCGGACTCGGGGCGCTGTTCGCGGCAGGGCTGTGGAAGTTGA
Source organism: Pyrinomonadaceae bacterium (assembly GCA_014534425.1). Classification (GTDB taxonomy): domain Bacteria; phylum Acidobacteriota; class Blastocatellia; order Pyrinomonadales; family Pyrinomonadaceae; genus JACVRN01. Next base: position 19,294 of record JACVRN010000039.1, on the reverse strand, counting down.
CGGGGTGGTTTACTTCGGGTCAGCAGACGGTTATGTCTATGCTTTGAATGCTGCGGACGGTCGGCTGCGCTGGCGCACGCGCACGGGGGCAGGCGTTCAGGTCGTAGCCGAAGGCGGCGGCGGGTTGCTTATAGCTTCGCTGGACAATTTCGTTTACAAGCTTTCGCTGCTCCGTGGCGACCGTTTGTGGAAGCGCCAGTTGGCGGGCCGCGTCGCGTCCGAGCCTTTGCTGGCTACGGACGGTGCTCTTTTTACTCCTCTTTCGGGAGATGCCGGAGTGGTCTTAGACCTGCGGGACGGAAAACAGTTGAACACGCTGCCGGTCGGCGAAGACAACAACACAGCCGCTTCGCCTGTGGCCGCAGGTGATGTGCTGCTGGTGACAACGCGGCGCGGGTTGATGGCATTTTCCAGGCCCGATACTTCAACCCAATCCAGGCAGAAAGAATGAGGGGAAGTTTCAGCCTTCCTGAACCGCAGCCGTTTTCTCAGGACGGCGACGGAAGAAAGAGCCTATACGAAACAGTATTCCGTGCAGCACGTAAGCGGTGACGATTGCCAGAAGCACGTACCTGGAATAAAACCATATAAGCGTGGCTACGGCTCCTATCAGTAAGATCATCATGCGTGTGCTGCGGCGCGTTGTGCCTGCGGATTTGAAACTGCTGTAACGCAGCGTGCTGACCATAAGAGCGCCAAGCGTCGCCACCAGTCCCATCAGCAGCGCGCCGTAAAGCTGTGCTCGCTCTGCGCCGTACTGCACAACGGGCTTCGGGGCGAAATGAACTATGGCGGCTATGAGCGCTGCGGCGGCTGGAATGGGCAGGCCGACAAAGCTCTTTTTATCGACTTTGGGTGTCCCTTCGGCAAGCACGCGTGGACGCGTGGCCTGCACGTTGAAGCGCGCCAGTCGGAATGCGCCGCACATCAAAAACATAAAAGAGAGAACCCAACCAAAGTTATGCAGGTCTGTTCCCTCACGAAACGCCGAGCCATAGCCCCAGGTGTAAACGAGCATGGCCGGAGCAATCCCGAACGTCACCACGTCTGCTATCGAGTCGAACTGCACGCCAATCTCTGTAGTGGTCTTGGTCATGCGCGCAATCCTGCCGTCGAGCGTGTCGAAGACGAAGGCCCAGCCTATGAACATGGCCGCACCGTCAAAAAATTGCGCGGCGCGCACCATGGCCTCAGGCGTCGCAAGCGCGAGCATTTGAAAGCCTCTGAGCGACCAAGTGATGGCGAAAAAGCCCATCAGTATGTTGGCCGTCGTAAAAAGCGAAGGTATCAGGTATAGACCTTTTTTGATGCCGCGCCTTTCGGGCTGCTGTTTCTCCGCGCGCTTCTGCTCAAACTGCAAACGTGGTACACCGGACATCATTTTATCCTCCCGATGACGGTCACACCGCCGCGCACCTTCATTCCCTCTTCGACAGTGACTTCCACTTCCGGCGGCAATATAAGGTCTGTGCGCGAACTGAATTTTATCAGACCGAAGCGCTCGCCGAGCGCCAGATTATCGCCCGCGCGCTTCCAGCATACTATTCGCCGCGCGAGTATTCCCGCTATCTGCTTGCAGACGACCGTCACGCGCTCGCCGCGTATGGTCAGAGCATTCTGCTCATTTACCAGGCTGGCCTCTTCTTTGGTCGCCATCAGAAACTTGCCGCGCGTGTAGGAGACATTCGTGATGGTGCCCGCCAACGGCGCGCGGTTGATATGCACGTCGAAGGGCGAAAGAAAGATGCTGACGACCGTGGGCGATTGCGCGTCATCGGGCGAAAGCATCTCTATGCGTGTGACGCGACCGTCTGCGGGCGAGACCACAAGGTTTGCGTCCGAAGGAGCGCTTCGCCTGGGGTCACGAAAGAAGAAGGCCATGAAGGCTGCAAGGATTATGAAAGGAATGCTCACGGGCCAGTAGCCTAGGGCCGCCGCAATGAGAGCCAGCACGATGGGAACGATGACGTATGGATAACCCTCACGGGCCATGACCGTTTTCCTGCAATCCTTAAGATAGAGTTTCAGGCTTTTCCAGTCTTAAGTCTAAAACGTTTCAGCTAATAAGTGAAACGGGGGCGCGCGTCTATTTTGGCGTCCCCCGTTTACAGGTGTCTCCCGCATCTTCCGATTTTGAGCGGGATAATTTTTTGAGGCCCTCCTTTACAGGGCGGCCCTGGCTCCTCTGTAGCTAGTGCGAAGAGCTATGGTCTTTCTGATATTGCAAGATGATGGAATGCATCTGATCTTTTATGGCAAGCTTTTTCTTCTTAAGAGTAATTTCCTCCAACTGCTCCTCGTCGTTAGGGTATGCAAGCGCGGATAACTCTGTGAGCCGTGCTTCATACCGACCATGTTCTCTCGCCAGTTCGCGGAACTCAGGGTCGGTTGCCATGAGCTGCTCTTTCAAGCTATCCGTCGTCGTCATTTCCATTTCAGAGATGCCTCCTTTCAGATGCGGAAAACTTTCAATGAATTGTGCGGCAAAGCCGAAATTCCGGCCTACAGCACATGCCACATTTTTTGCGACACCGAAAATGTTAACGCAAAGCTCGCGTCCATTTCAAGTTAAAGTTTAGAGCAGAGTGGCCGTCATCACCAGCGCATCTTCCGTAGGGTCTGCGTAGTAACACGGCCTGCGCCCCTCCGGCTGAAAGCCGAACTTACTGTAAAGCCCCTGGGCCGCTTCGTTGGAGGCCCTGACCTCCAGAAACGAGCGCCGAGCGCCGCGACTGCGCCCCTCTTCAAGGGCTGCGCCGAGCAGCAATGAGCCTAGTCCCGCCTGCCGCCAACCCTCGCGCACGGCCATGTTGTTGATGTGAAGCTCGTCTGCGGCCATCCGCGCGGCTATGAAACCCAGGATGTTGAAACTCTCTGCGCCTGTGCTTTGACGAAGCGGGCGCGCGACGAGCATGACGGTTTCGCTCTTGCGTACAAGCTCTCCGAAATAAGCCTCCCAGCCCCAGCGACTCAAGCCGGAGGCTTCTTCTATCTCGACTACTTCAAGAAGGTCGTGCTCGGTCATCTGCGCGATTTGCGCCAGATGCTCTGCGGGCCTCTTTTCTAACCCTGTGTTCGACATTTTTCCTTTAGCTCTGCATCGGAAGGACGCACGTAAATGGCATGAATATCTTCGGGCGCGCTCGTCTCGCCAAGCTTCTGCTTCTCAAAGGCCAGCCGCGCCACGTACGTCGCAAGGTTTTCCGGCAAGGGAGCGAGCGCCCATCCTTCCTTCAGATTGCTCCCCTGTTCAGTGTTCTCTTCTACAAAACCGATTTCCTCTTCATTCGCCACGGCGCGGATTTTCTCGCGTTGAGCATACGCGCCTTCTCCAACCCAGCGTATGCTGCGAAGAGCGCGAAACTTTTCCAGCAGGACATACGGCGCGACATGCACGGGATTATCAAGAGGCTCGACTGTCAAAGGCTCCGAGACTTTGAAGCTTTGAGCGAAGAGTTCGCCGCGTCCTGCCGGAAGCAGCGCGACTGCGCGCTCGCAAGGCCCGGCTGCAAGCGCCAATGCATGAAGCGTAGGCACGCCTGCCACTTTGCGCTCAAGCGTGGAGGCAAGGCCCTTTACGGTGGCGACGCCGATTCGCAGGCCCGTGAAGCTTCCAGGGCCGAGCGCCACTGCAAACAACTCAACGTCCCGAAGCCCTGCGCCAGATTCTTCGAGCGCTTCTCGTATCAAGTCTAGCAGGTCTGTGGAGTGCGAGCGCGTGGCGTCGCCCTCGCGCTTTGAAAGAAGAGCGTGCCCGCGCGAGACTGCTATGCTTCCCGCACGCGTAGCCGTCTCTATACTGAGAATCAGTGGCTCTTCACTTTTCAGCACTATTGATTACTCTCAGATGAAAATTGACAGTTGCTCTTTTGACGCGAGATTATAGGCTGCGTATTAAGATTAAGGCAAACTTTCGAAAATGAAGAATCAAAGGGTAGGCATTCTGACGGGAGGCGGCGATTGTCCAGGGTTGAACGCAGTCATTCGCGCCGTGGTGCGCCGCGCTCACGTCTCAGAGGTGGAGATAGTAGGATTCAAAAACGGCTGGCTCGGCTTGGTGGAAGATGATGTTGAGCCTTTGAATCGTGATTCCGTGAGCGGCATACTGCCGCGCGGCGGCACAATCCTCGGCACGTCCCGCTTTAATCCTGCGGGCGATGCCGTCAGCCTGAATAAACTCGCGGAGAACTGGAAGAAGTACAGCCTAAGCTCTCTGATTGTAGTGGGCGGCGAGGGCACGCTTTCGGCTGCGCTTGAGATGTGGCGCTCGCATCATTACCCGCTCGTCTGTGTTCCCAAGACGATTGACAACGACATACGCGGAACCGACATGACCTTCGGCTTTGACACAGCCGTGCAGATTGTCACAGAAGCGATTGACCGCCTGCACTCGACCGCAGAATCTCATCATCGTGTGATGGTCGTCGAAGTGATGGGGCGTCACACGGGCTGGATAGCTGCTTACGGAGGCATAGCCGGAGGGGCCGACGTAGTGCTGGTGCCAGAGCATCCCTTCAAATTGTCGCACGTCTGCGAGCGGCTCAAGCGCCGCATGGATCAGGGGCGCGCCTTCTCTATCATAGTCGTAGCCGAAGACGCTCACCCGCACCCGGACGAAGATTTTCTTACACTGGAAGTCAGAGAAAGCATCTATCGCCACGACCGTCTGGGAGGCATAGGGACTGTGCTGGCCGAAGAGATTGAGCGCTGCACAGGGATAGAGACGCGCGTGACGAAGCTGGGCTACGTGCAGCGCGGCGGCACGCCCACTCCTTTTGACAGAGTGCTTGCGACTCGCTTCGGCGTTAAGGCTATGGAGATGACGGAGGCTGGCGAGTGGGGACGCATGGTCTCTTTGCAGGGCAATCGCATCATGAGCGTTCCGCTCGAAGAGGCTGTAGGAGAGTTGAAGACGCTATCGGAAGAGATTTACGGCGTGGCCGAGTTGTTTTTCGGTTGAAGACGAAAATCGCGCTCTCTGTTCTTGACCCGCGCGACGCTCAATGAAATTATTGCTCTATCTTTTTTAATATAAAGATTGCCGAAAAGGTTTAGATGAAGCTCTGCCCCGCCTGCCAGCGTTGTTACGAAGACACGGATGCGGTCTGCTCTTATGATTCGACCGCGCTCGTGCCTTCGCGTCATGGCTCGCGCCTGATTGCGGAGAAGTATCGTCTTGACCGCTTGCTTGGCCGTGGCGGAATGGGAGCCGTCTACGAAGGCACGCACGTTGACCTTGAGCGCCCCGTTGCCATCAAGCTGCTGCTGCCGGATTTCACTGCCGACCCGGAGGCGCTCGAACGCTTTCGCAGAGAGGCGCGTGCCGCCGCTCGCCTGAATCATCCGAACGTCGCTGACACTTACGACTATGGCTCGCTGCCCGACGGCGGAGCCTACATAGTCATGGAGTTGATAGCCGGAGAGACCTTGCGCGAGCGCATGGATTCCGTGGGCCAGATGTCTTTTGGCGAAGCCATACAGATTGCGCGACAGGTGACGAGCGGCGTCGAGGCCGCGCACCGCAGCGACATCACGCACAGAGACCTGAAGCCTTCGAACATCATACTGACGCGCGACCATGACGGACGAATGCTGGCTAAGGTCGTGGACTTCAGCGTGGCGAAGTTGAAGGAGGGGACGACTTCGGGCGCGGCGCTGACGGCTACAGGCTCTCTGATTGGAACGCCGCGCTACATGTCGCCGGAGCAGTGCGCGGATAACAAGGCTGACGCCCGCTCTGACATTTATAGCTTGGGCGTTATCCTCTACGAGATGGTAGCCGGGCGCGCTCCCTTCGAAGGCCCTACCGCGACGGCCATAGCCATCAAGCACATTCAGTCGCCGCCGCCTCCCGTAGAAGAGTTTCGACCGGACACGCCGGAGGGTTTGCGCGGGCTTATAGCGCAGTCGCTCGCCAAGGCTCCATCGGAGAGGCCGCAGACGGCGCAGGAATTCGCTACGAGGCTGGATGAGGCTGCAAGAGAGTTGTCGCCGTCGGAGTTGGAAGCTCAGCCTTCGGGCGCGGCAGTTAAACCCTTGGGGATGTCCTCTGCCGAAAGGCGCTCGATTGAAACCAATCCGCAAAAGATTAGCCACGACCAGGAAACAGGACGCACGGGCGAGCCTACGCGCGAAGATTCAATCTCGGTCGAGAAGGCCAGCGACCCTCCGAGCGTGCAATCCTACGCCGTCACTGCGGGCGAACAGGATGAAGAGGTGGCGACGAAGGTCACTTCAAAGGAAGCAAAGGGCGCGGAGACCGAAGGCGTGGGGAAAGAGACTGTAGCGGAAACGCCCAGCGATGTTTCGCCAAAGGCGGAACACAAGAATGCGGCTGCCGAAAACAATTTCCCTCTTCTTTCCGAACACTCTAAAACGATTCCGGCAGCGCCGGATGAGGCTACTCGCGCGCGAGCGACAGAGAGTGTTGATGCCAGGGCATCCGGCACTAACCTTCTTCCTTACGCAGTCGCCGCCGCTCTCGTCGTCATAGTTGGCGTAGGCGTTTACATGCTGGTGTTCAGAGGCGCGGCACAGCGCAGTAGCTCTGCGGAGAATCAGGCGGCTGCGACGGAGAACAGGAACGCGGCGGGCGCGGCTAATAGAACCGAAGATGGAAGGACAAGCAATCAACCGGCGTTATCGGACTCCAATGCTTCGCCGTCGCCTGCTTCCACGATTGAAGTTCCGCGTGATGCGCGAGCAGAGCTTCAATCGCTCATGTCTCAATGGATAAATGCCACCACGGCGCGCGACATAGACAGGCTCATCTCTTTTTATCCGCCGGTGGTTGAGAACTTCTATCTAAAGCGCAACGTGCCGCGCGCAGCCGTGCGCGACGAGAAGCAGAGAATGATTGAGCAGGCCAGTTCAATCGAGTTGGAGACGAGCCAGCCTGAAATCAACTTGAGCAGCGACGGGCGCGCGGCCATCATGACCTTTCGCAAGCGCTGGAATTTTCGAGGCGCGCAAAATTCCACAGGAGAGGTCGTGCAGGAGCTTCGATGGATAAAAACGAAAGACGGCTGGAAGATTGTAGGCGAGCGCGACATAGACGTTATACGCTAGATAGGAAGAGATTTAATCATTGATTCATCGGTTCATTGATTCAATGAAGAAATGATTAAATGATTAAATCTCTTTCTATCCTGTTTGAATTGACTTAGAATTAATTCGCCTCATCGCTTCTGATTGATTAAGCCTCTTTATGATGAATTCGAATCCAACGCCGATGATACGGCAATACTTTGAGTTGAAGCGTGAGCATCCGGGAACGCTCCTCTTTTTCCGGTTGGGCGATTTCTACGAGCTATTTTTCGATGATGCTTTGACAGGCTCGCGCGAGTTGGAGATTACGCTGACGGCGCGGCACAAGGAGCGCGGCGAGCCTATCCCCATGTGCGGCGTTCCTCATCACGCCGCAGCAGGCCACATCGCCAGGCTTGTGCGTAAAGGCTATCGCGTGGCTATCTGCGAGCAGACGGAAACGCCCACGAAGACCAAGAAGCTAGTGAGGCGCGAGGTAGTACGCATCATCACGCCCGGCACTGCCATTGACCCGCAGCTACTGGAAACGCGCGAGGCAATTTACCTGGCCGCAGTCTGCGGAAGCGGCGACCGCATGGCGGCAGCCTTCCTTGACCTCTCAACCGGAGAGTTTCGCTCCACGGAGGCGGCGGGCGCTGACGCCTGGACACGCATACGCTCGGACATAGAAGCCTTCGCCCCGCGCGAGCTTCTCTTCCCTGCCTCTCTAGCCGCGCTCATAGAGAACCCCGAATCGCACAGAGCGCATACCGCGCCTCTTCCTCTGAAGAAGAAGATCGCCGAGGGTGATTCTCCGGCGTTATCGGACTCTGACGACGATGACGTGCGCGAGTCTCAGGATGAAAGGAATGCTGTTAGACCTTTCGCTGGCATTGCGCTCGTGGCGCTAGATGACTGGCAGTGGAACTTTGAAGGCTGCGCTTCCCTTCTCTGCGAGCAGTTCGGAGTGCGCGAGCTTGCGGGTTACGGCCTGGAAGAAAAGATGGAGGCCGTGCGCGCGGCTGGCGTCTGCCTGCGTTACGCGCGCGAGACGCAGCGCGCCGCAGCAGCGCACGTCACAGACATTGAATACTTCGAGCCGCGCGACTACCTGGTTCTGGACGGCGTGACGGTTCGCAATCTTGAGTTGACGGAGACGCAAACTGCTGTGACTGCGGGCGCGTCTCGCTCGCGCTCTCTCTTTGACGTGATTGACGAAACGGTGACAGGCATGGGTTCGCGTCTTCTGCGCTCCTGGCTCCTGCGTCCCTCCGTGCGGCGCGGAGAGATTGAGGCGCGGCACGCATCCGTAGCGGAGCTTCATTCGTCGCACATCAAGCGCGAACAGGTGCGCGCCCTCTTGAAAAAAGTTTCTGACCTTGAGCGCCTTACTGCGCGGCTCAACATGGGACAGGCTAGCCCGCGCGATTTGGTTTCGCTCTCCTCTTCGCTTAGTCAAGTCCCGCGCGTGCGCGAGTTGCTAGCGGATTCGGACTCATCCCTCCTGCAAATTCTCTTTGAGAACGCGGACGAGCTTGAGGACGTGCGAGAGCTTATTACAAGCGCTATCAACGAGGATGCGCCCGCGAAGTTGGGCGACGGCGACGCCGTGCGCGACGGCTACTCGGCAGAGTTGGACGAGCTTCGCGCCGTGAGCCGCAACGCCAAGCAGACCATAGCTACACTGGAAGCGCGCGAGCGCACGCGCTCCGGCATTAACTCTCTTCGCATACGCTACAACAACGTCTTCGGCTATTTCATAGAAGTCTCAAGGGCCGCTTCTGCTCGCGTCCCTTCGGACTACGAGCGCAGGCAAACGCTCAGCAACGCGGAGAGATTCACTACGCCTGAGCTAAAGAGTTGGGAGTCGCGCGTGCTTGGCGCTGAAGACCGCATACGCCAGATTGAGACGGAGATTTTTTCCGAAGTCTGCTCAAAGATAACGGCAGAGACGCGCCGCATACAGACGACCGCGCGAGCGCTAGCCATGCTGGACGCGCTGACCGGATTGGCCGAAGCGGCTGTCAATCGCCGCTACACGCAGCCCGTCATGCACGACGGCGACGAGATAGAAATAATAGCGGGCCGCCATCCCGTCATAGAAGCCGTCAGCACAGAGCAGTTCATCCCGAACGACCTCTACATGAACAACTCCACGGATAGAATGCTGGTCATCACTGGGCCGAACATGGGCGGCAAATCTACTGTGCTGAGGCAGACTGCCATCATCTCCATCCTCGCGCAGATGGGTTCATTCGTGCCCGCAGACCGCGCGAGGCTTCCCATTCTAGACAGAGTGTGGACGCGCGTTGGGGCTTCGGACGACCTTGCGCGCGGTCGCTCAACCTTCATGGTTGAGATGACGGAGACGGCTGCTATTCTTCACAACGCCACGCCGCGCTCGCTTGTGCTCCTTGACGAAATAGGCAGAGGCACGGCGACCTTCGACGGTCTTTCGATAGCGTGGGCCGTAGTGGAGCACCTGCACGATTCGCCAGAGCACGCTGCCAAAACTCTCTTCGCCACTCACTATCACGAGTTGACGGAGTTGGCCGAGCGCCTTTCGGGCGCACGTAACTATCAGATAACGGCTATGGAGCGCGAAGGTGAAGTCATCTTTCTTCATCGTCTGGAAAAGGGGCGCGCCTCTAAATCCTACGGCATAGAGGTGGCGCGCCTGGCTGGCCTGCCGCCCTCAGTCCTCTCTCGTGCGCGAGAGGTTTTGGAAAGGCTTGAGCGCTACGAACTGGATGTCTTTGCGGAGGAGGCGCAGTCTTCCGATGCGGCGGCTCAACAAAAGAATGTTGATGAAGAGACGGCAGAAACCGATACGGGACTGAAATCCGCCGCGCGTCGTGCGCGCAGCCGTCGCATAGCAGCGCAGGCTACGCTCTTCGACGCCACGAATCAAAGCTTGATTGATGAGCTAAGAGAAGTTAATGTAGAGGCGCTGTCACCGGATGAAGCGCGCGACCTGCTACGGGGCCTGCGTAAGAAAATTGTTTGAGTCGCACGGTTTTTGTAAAGAACCATTAGACAGAAGATAGCTTTCATTTCCTTTCATGCTCGATTCTCTATTATCTCTCCCGCTAGAACAACAGGTCGGACAATTCTTCTACATAGGGCTGCCGGGCACGGAGCTTGACGAAGAGACGCGCGCTCTGGTCGAGTACGTGAAGCCGGGCGGCGTCATCATCTTTGGCCGCAACGTGGGCGCAGCCGAGCAGCTACGCAACCTGCTTGACGGCATACGCTCTATCGTCGCCATAGAGCCGCTCTTCGGCATAGACCAGGAGGGCGGACTCGTTGACCGTCTGCGTCGCATCATCACGCCCATGCCTTCGGCGCGCACCATTCGCCAGCACGGAGACCTTGCGGGCGCGCGAGCTATGGGGCGCATCACGGCAGAGACGCTTCGCATCCTGGGCTTTAACATGAACTTTGCGCCCGTCATGTCCATCATGACGGACGAGCGAGACCTGCTCTCCAACGGTCTTTACTCTCGCTCATTCGGTCGCTCGCCGGGCGAAGTCTTAGGGTATACGATGGTCTACCTGCGCGCTCTTCAAAGCGGGGGCTGCATGGGCTGTCTCAAACATTTTCCGGGCATAGGCGCGGGCGAGGTTGACTCGCACGAAGAGATGCCGCTCGTGCATCTTTCGCACGACGATTTGATGGCCCAGGATTTAGCGCCTTACGTGGAGCTTTTCCAGCGCGAGGACGACCGCGTGCGCGCGGTGATGGTCAGCCACGGCGGCTTTCCCAAGATTGATATTCGTCATGGCGTGGCGGGCGGTCGCATAGAGCCTGCATCTTTGAATCACAGCATCGTGACGAAGCTCTTGAGAGAGGAACTAGGCTACGCGCACCTGGTCGTGACGGATGACCTTGAGATGGGAGCCATAGCCAAGCACGCGCCGATTGAGCAGGCCGTGAGGCGCGCTTTTGATGCAGGGCAGGACATGCTGCTCATCTGCTCGCGCCCGGAATTAATCAAGAAGGGCTACGACGTTCTGCTTCGGGCGGCGCGCGACGGCGAGATTTCGCCAGAGAGAATGAGAGCATCTTTGAAGAACATAGCCGATTTCAAATCCCTAGTGCAGCCTCCGCTTCCCTTCGACAAAGAGCGGCTTCGCGCGCTCTCGGACGAAGTCGCCGCGCTCAACCAGAAACTCAACTACACTTATGGAGGCGCAATCTGATGCGTGCTCGCTCCTTTGTCCCAAGCCTTTTGGCTCTCTTCGTGCTGGTGCTTTGCCTTGCGGGTTGTCGCGGCAGGGATAGGAATGTTTTCGTCATAGTTCAATCCGACAATATCTCTACGCTAGACCCTGTCGGCTCGCCGGTCGTAGACGCGGCGTCGGAACGCGTGCGCGTGCTGATGTTCAATTCGCTCATGCGTAAGAACGAGAAGTTCGAGTACGTCAACGAGCTTGCTTCCGAATTGCCTAAGTCTTCCGAAGATGGATTAACCGTCACTTTCACCTTGCGCGACAACGTGAAGTTTCATGACGGGCGCGCTCTTAGTTCAGCCGATGTGAAGTACACGCTGGACACCATGCTCGGCTCAAACTCCGGCAAGGCCGCGAGTTTCTTTGAAGGCTCAGGCGCAGGCAAGCAGCCTTACATCACAGGCGTCGAAGCCCCCGATGCGCGCACCGTCATCATTCGCCTCAGAAAGAAATTGCCGCAACTTTTCTCCAACCTTGTGACCATAGGAATCATTCCACAGGGCAGCGCCGCGCAGCAGGCCACGAATCCCATAGGCACAGGCCCTTATCGCTTCAAGAGCTTCGACAAGAATCAGCAAGTTCTGGAGCTTGAAGCCAATCAGGAGTACTGGGAGGGAGCGCCGGGCATCAAGGCCCTGCGCGTTCGCGTCATCGCAGACGCCAACGCCCTTCAGGCCGAACTGAAAAGCGGTCGCGTAGACCTGGTGCCCGTGCCGACTAACTTGACGCCCGACGCGATTGCGTCCCTGGGCCAAGACCCTAATTTGAAGGTAGAGAAGTTTCCAGGCTCCAACATAGTCTATCTGGGCTTCAACGTTCAGGACGCGCCGCTTGATAAAGTTGCTGTTCGTCAGGCTATCGCTTACGGGATTGACCGCGAGCGTCTGATACGCGAGTTACAGCTTGGACAGGCGAAGCTGGCGCATTCCATCTTGCCGGAAGAGTCCTGGGCATACACACCGGGACAGATTTACTCGTATGACCCTGCCCGCGCCAAAAAGATTCTGGATGATGCAGGCTTCAAAGACCCTGACGGCGACGGGCCGAAGCAGCGCTTTCCGAGTCCCATCGTCTTCAAAATCTCGTCCGGCAGCACGGCCACTCGCCAGTACGCGACCGTGATTCAAAACTCTCTCAAAGAAATAGGCGTGCCTGTTGAGATAGAGACGCTGGAGTTCAATTCGCTGCTGGAACAACTGCGCCGTGGACAATTTCAGATGACGACCTCGCGCTGGGTGGGCGGCAACCAAGACCCTATGTTCCTACGCGACCTGTTCGCTTCGTCGGAAATCCCCACGCAGGAGCGAGCGGGCCGCAACCGCAGCCGCTACAGTAACCCGGAAATAGACAAGATACTTGAAGAGGCCGTGGTGACTGCGGACAAAGAACGTGCGACCGCTCTCTACAAGCAGGCTCAAGAGATACTGAGCCGCGACCTGCCCATGCTTCCGCTCTGGTATCCATCCAACATGGTCATCGCTCGCAAGAACGTAGGCAACATAAAGATTGACGGAAGCGGCGACTGGGGATTCGTGAAAAGTCTGACGGTCGAGAATAAGTAGCTCAAGTTAGATTCAAACAGGATGAAGGGATTGATTCATTGAATCATCGGTTCATTGATTCAATGAATCAATGAATCAATCTCTTCTCATCCTGTTAATTTCTTTCCGCGCTTATTTCAACTCTACTCCGAGAGCGCTTAATGTCCGCTCTAAATCTTGACGAGGGATTTCGCCTTCGCGTATGAGGCGGGGGTGGGGAGGGCTGGCGTCTATGACGGTCGAGGGCTTGTCTGTGCGCGCGTCGCCTGCGTCTATAATCAAATCGAGTTCGGTGGGGAAATAGTGTGCGACTTCGGCTGCTGTGCGGGCGGGCGGTTCGCCTGCGAGGTTTGCGCTGGTGGCGGTCAGAGCGCCGCCGCAGGTGCGTATAAAGGCACGCACATCTTCATCGCCAGGCAGCCGCAGACCGATTGTTCCGCTTCCGGCGGTAATTCCATCCGGCACACTTGAGCGCGCTTTGACTATGACCGTCAGCGCTCCGGGCCAGTAATGATTCGTCAACTCATCAAAGAGCGCGGCCTTTTCAGCCATGAAGCGCTCGGCCACCTCGCTGTCAGAGATAACCACCAGCACGGGCTTTCGGCCTTCACGTTCTTTCAGGCGGTTGATGCGCGAGACTCCCGTGGGGTTGAAAGGGTCTGCGCCGAGACCGTAGAAGGTGTCTGTGCGAAAAGCCACTACGCCTCCGGCCTCGACTATACGGCGCGCGTGTTCCCTCGTAGCTTCTGTATCAGGCAGGATTCTGTGTGCGGGCTTTTCTCTCTCGCTCATTGAACTTTGACGCCGTAGCCCAGGCCGTCTCCGACCGAGAGAATTTCTGCGCGCAGCGAAGGGTGATGAACGAAGTGCTGGTTGAAGGCGCGCAGGGCTTGTGTGGAAGCGGTTTGCTCCGCGCTTCGTATCTCGCCCGCGACCTGTCCGCCCCACAGCACGTTGTCTGCTATGATGACGCCTCCGGTTCTAAGCCTGGGCAGCGCGAGGTCTAGGTAGGCCGTGTACTCCTCTTTCACGGCGTCAATGTAGACGAGGTCGAACGTCTCCTGGAGTCGCGGCATAACTTCGAGCGCAAAGCCGCGCTCTATACGCACACGCTCGCGCAAGCCAGCGCGCGTCAGGTACTCTTCTGAGCGCCGTATCATCTCTTCATTAGGCTCTATGGTGACGAGCAGTCCGCCGGGAGCAAGTGAGCGCGCAAGGTGTACGACCGAATAGCCTATGGCCGCGCCTATCTCCAGAATAAAGCGAGCGCCCATAGCCCGTGCGGTTATCTCAAGAAAGAGCGCTACTTCTCTATCAGCAATCGGCACGCGATGCTCTGCGGCGTACGCCTCCATCTCTGCCAGCAAGCCAGTGTTCTCAGGGTGAAGGCGTTCCAGATACTCTGCCTGTTCGCGTTGAATGATGGCATCAATGCGAGCTTTCATAAAGTCTCCTGCGAAAGAGGAATTGTATTTGAATGAAGATGGCGTATGAAGAGCATCGCGGAGCTTGCGGTCAAAAATTTTAAGCGGCGCGGCGGCTTTGACGAACAAGCTGCTCCACCTCTTGCTTCAAGCCGTGGAAGGCTTCGGTGATCTCTTCATCTTTGAACTGGCGCGACCTTAGATGCTGCCGAAGGTTGCTGGCATGTGTGAGCGCTTCATGCAGCAACGCGTCGGTCTGCCTGTTTTCCTGAAAGTTCATCAGCACAATCATTATCTCGCCGGTCGTAGCCGCTATTTCGTCCAGCAATTCCGGCGGAAGATGCGGCTCGTGGTCTCTGGCCTTCAGCAACAGGTCGTCCAGGCGCTCGGAAAAACGCTCAAGCAGCCGGTTGGAATGTAAATGACGCGACGTTTCGTACATAATCGGATTAAAAAGATTCTAGCACAAAAGCAGGGATGAAAGAAGATTGATTCATTGAATCATCGGTTCATTGAATCAATGAATAAATGAATCAATCTTTTACATTCCTTCAATCTCATCCCACGCAGAGGGGTTTACTCTTTTAAGACGGACTTCTATCTGTCCGTCTCTGACGCGAGTTTCCATGCAGGGCTGCGGGTGTGTGGCGGGGCCGTCTACGACGCTTCCGTCCGAGAGCGAGAAGCGCGAGCAATGCCAGGGGCAGCGAACGGTGTTGTCTATCAGTTCGCCTTCACTGAGAGGCCCGCCGAGATGAGAGCATGTTTCTGCGAGCGCAAAGATTTGACCTGCGCGACGAACAAGCAGAAGAGGAACATCCCTGACCAAGACTCGCGTCAGTTGATTTTCGGGAAGGGCTGCTTCGGCCATGACGGGCGTGTACTCATTCGGGAAGTGCTGGCCCGCCGTGTGGTCAACGCCAATCTTTTCTCCGAAGACGAGATGGCCGCCCAGATAAGCAGCCGCGCCCGAAACAAGAAAGCCCAGCATTGAAAGTCCAACTCCTACGCGCCGCGAATTGCGGCGACGACAGACGAGCGAACCCGCATAGAGAGTAGTCGCGCCTGCATTCAACAGCGCGTGAACCAATCCGACTTTGCGTCCACGCCCTTCCGTGTCAGACCAATCTGTGATGCCCGTCGCAGCAGCGCCAAGAGCGCCGACCAATCCTACGGCCACGGCTGCGTCTGCGGCAGAGCCGAATTCCTCTCGCCCGCTCACGGCCTCCATAGCATCCAGCGCAAGCGCAGTCGTCCACGCGCCTACCGGAATATCCGTCAACACAGGATGCAGTGGATGCCCAAGCCATGTCCCATGAAGAAAGTTTTTGACGGCCTGTCCAGCCTCTCCGCCGGACTTGAACAAATCCGTCACTGCGGGCTGCAAAGCATCCGCCGCCGCAGAAATAGCATCCTGCTTATCAATCACCTGCGCCAAAGTCTCCGCCATGCCGGGCCTCCTTGAAAGACCTAAAATTATGGTTTTGTCTTGAAGCTGAATTCTATCCTATCCATCAAGAAAATTAACAGGGATGGACAGGATAAGAAGAAATTTAATCATTTGTTCATTGAATCAATGAACAAATGAATCAATGAATCAATCCCTTTCATCCTGTTTGAATCTAACTTGAGGTTAGAAATTATTCTTGACATCTTCTATCTAGCACTATATTGTCCCGGCCATTCCAGGGTTATTTAAGCGACTTGAGTAAAATTTTCCGTCACCACAGCCAGAATCTTAGCTGCTCAGGTTGCAACTTTATCGTCTCAGGCTTGAACTTCACTCGCTAAAGTTGAAGCCTTGCTCGCTGAGATTTAAATTCTAGTCGCCAAAACTTCAACCTGAGCCGCTCAAACTTGAGTTGGAGCCGGTAAAACTTCAACCTGAGCGACTAAAACTTGAATTTGAGCGACTAAAACTTAAATTTCACTGACTTTACTTTAAGTTTTAGTCGCTGGAACTTAAATCTAAGCGACCAAAACTTGAACTTTGGCCGCCCAAATTGAAGTTCAAGCGACCAAAACTTGAACTTGAGCCGCCCGTGTTTAAACCTTACCTGGCCGGATTCAAGCGTGAGGAGTGCTGAATAGAGGGCAAATTGCTCAGATTTTTCCTTAAAAAAGCTGAATTTTGTCCGTCAGACCTCCAGCTTCCGGCCTTAACCCTCGACATCGCCTTGAATGGAGTTAAACAAATGGCAAGAAGAAAACGAACTTCGCCTGTCCTGGAAACCGCACGCCAGCGCCTTGCAGGGTTGCGGTCTATCACACCGCCGCCCGATTTCGGAGCGAGCCTGAAACTGGACGACTACGAGCAGGACATACAGAAGGTCAGCGACAAGCTGAACAGCTATCTCCAAAAACTGTCCGAATCGGACGCGCTGCTCAACGAATTGGAAGCCTTGGAGGAAGCGCTGAACGATAAAAACAAGCGCATGAAGGCAGCCACCGGAGCGCAGTACGGCACCAATAGCTCCCAGTACGAGCAGGTCGGCGGCACACGCGACGACGAGCGCAAGAAGCCCACCAAGAAAACACCAAGCAAGGGCTGACTAGCTCTATAGAGCTACAGCAAAACTGAATAACAACAATCAGCGCCGCATCAACACGGCGACACGCCGAAGTCTGCCGTCTACCACACGCCTGTGGGGACAAGTCCTCTGCCCCTACGATTTTTATGGGCCTTGCCTCAATAAGGGCTAATCAGGCTGACTTTTGAGGCAGAAGGAATGTTTTTGAGGCAAGATTATTTCTCAAACAACAAAGGGGTCTTAGGCTTCGGCGGGTAGAACAGACCAATGATAATCCATCTGTTCGGGTGTCGTTGGATAGTTCCAACATAAAAGTGAGTGTCGTTACGCTCTATCATCTCCGTCTCGAACCTCTGCCGAAAAGGGGCTTCCCAGTCTGCGCCATACTGCTTTGACCAACTTCGCCACGCCTGCCCCATTTCCCAGTCGGTACAATGCAGAGCGTGGCCTTTACATGCCTCATCTTCACAACGAAAGATGTAATGAAAATCAAAAGGGACTTTCTCTAGTTCCGCTTGCGGCTGTACTTCAAAGAGATGACCTTGACGGAGCATGTCTAACTGCGCTTGCGTCCATTGTGGCGTTGCCTTTGTTATCCGCAGCCTTTCTATAACCTTCGGGCGAAAGAACCCTAGAGTCGGATACTTATTCGCGTCCCGCTCTCTTTGCAGATGGCACAAGCTAGGCACTCTAAGCGGATAAACTCTCTGCTTTCTAGCTTGCCATTCGTTATCAGTAGGGAGCGGGTCTGTTAGTACGTTGATGGTGTTTATCTCTGGCGTGTAGCTTTCTGGACGAGAGTCTGACGCTTTGATAACGCTAACATCTATCCACTGATACTTTTTGAAGCGCTTGTCAGGCTTTAAGAATCTGTAAGGTACAGGATAGAGACGTAGCCATTCGCCTTTATCTGTAATCGCAGCCGTACAGGAAACCTCTACGCCTGATAAGGCGGGTATCGGATAAGTACGGACGACGATTAAGGCTCTTTTCGTCTCACGTAGTGGCATGGCTTGTTATAAATCGAAGCTAGTCAGGCCCCTTGCTTCAAGAGCTAAAGAGAGTCTATGTCTGTGGCACTCATGCGGGTCTACCTCAACACACATAAGCGCCACACGATGCTCAAGAGTATTAAAGAACCTGTGAAGGTTGCGCCTGATATAAGGTGCGACAATATGTTGGTCGTACCATTCCCATATTATATCTCGCGTCCCTGTCTCTATCGCTTTGGCGCGAATGTCTCTAGGGACGCCAAGCTGGGGAAAGTGAGCGTAAATCAATCCGCGCTCTTCAACGGCCTGCCTTAAATTACCCTTGCTCATCTCTGGACGATACATGCTTATAGGATACTGGCGAATATCAACAAGCGTTCGTACTTCATGCGCTATAAGTAAGTCCAGAATCTCGTCTAATCTTCGCCCTGTATATCCAATAGTGTAGAAGAGCGCAGAGCGCGGGTTGCGCTCTTCATTCCAGATGAGTTTATTTTCGGCTTGCTGTCTAGCCGAAGCACTCGGCAGTTTTAACCGATTCGCTTGCGCCATATCGGTAGTTTAGCTGAGTTGCCAGTGGATTACACCATTTTTATCTTTCTCGCGCTTGAGTCCGATGTCCTTCTCCATCTTGCGAACCCACTGATTATTAGGGAGAGCCTGTGGCAGCTTGGCGGTCGTTCTAATCTCAGTCCATGTTAGGGACTTGCCCGCCTCTTTCAAGGTTCGCTTAATCGTGTCTCTAAAATCTTCGTAGCTCATCATTGAGGTAGCCTTTCTCGGACGGTTCCAGTAGGGGCTTTTACACTTCGGACACACGCGAGGCTCTTTCTCATTTTCGCCTCTAGGTATCCATTCATGCTCGCAGCGCTCGCAACGATAGCCCATAACGGTAATAGGTACTCTAGCCATAGTAGGGACTATATACCTTAAAAATCATATACTGTCAAATAAATACTTCTTGACTATATACCTAACTAATAATATACTGCATAGGTATAGAGCGATAACACTAACTGCGGAGACTAAAAAGATGAGTTTAAGAGAGGCTAAGGGACGCGCGATAGCAGATAAGGTCAAGCTTACCCGCAAAGGAGACCTCTGGCTAGTTCCTTCACAGGCAGGACGCGGCACATACAAAGTTGACCTTGAAAACAATAAATGCTCTTGCCCTGATTATGATTTTCGTGGTGAGAAGTGCAAGCATCTCTTTGCTGTCCAGTTCGCCGTTGAAAAGACCGTCTATACAAGGTCAACTGTCACTGAGAACGGCAAGACCACTGTTACAGAGAAGGTAGAAGTCGAGCGCAAGACCTATCGGCAAGAATGGCCCGCGTACAACAAAGCGCAGACTCAAGAGAAAGCGCAGTTCCTTTATCTCTTGCACCAACTCTGTCAGGGTGTCGGAGAGCCAGCGCAAACGAACGGACGCCCGCGCTTGCCATTGGAAGATATGATATTCGCA
This sequence comes from Pyrinomonadaceae bacterium, assembly GCA_014534425.1. Taxonomy (GTDB): domain Bacteria; phylum Acidobacteriota; class Blastocatellia; order Pyrinomonadales; family Pyrinomonadaceae; genus JACVRN01. Next base: position 83 of record JACVRN010000039.1, on the reverse strand, counting down.
ATGGCTTTCAAAGTTTACTCTACCGTCTCAGGCCGTCGCTTTATGTCAGACTTGCGCGATGCACACGCCAAAGGCTACATCTC
>JACVRN010000061.1 GCA_014534425.1 Pyrinomonadaceae bacterium | reverse complement strand
GCCCTGTGCCGCGCGCAACGCTTCCGCATCGAACGCGCGCTTCTCTTCGTGATTCTTAAAATCAGACCAGAACGGCATGTTCGTAAAATTCTGGTACTGGTACTCGACTAGAAAGACCAGAGCGCCGTTGAACAATCTGCTCATGCCCGCCTGCTCAATCTTGCTTCCGCGCAAGAGGTTGGCCCAGAACATGTAGCCGGGCATCTTTGTAGAGAAGATGATGTATCTAGTCCACCAGTCGGTGCCTATGAGACCATCCACAAAAGCGTTCGTCCAGAGATGCGTCTTCGGCAAGTCCCCTGACGGCGATTCTATGTACGGCACGATAGAGCTGCATTTAAGTTCGCGTCTTTGCAGTTCCTTCACAGTCATCTCAAGAGAATCGCACTCGAAGGCGAAGGCGCAGAACTCGGCGCGCGGCTTCGTCGGCGAATCAACTTTCGCTCCGACGGTGAGAATTTCCAGGTTAATGTTGCCGAGCGAGATGCCGCCGCTCGTGAAGGCTTCGTAAGCTTTCACGTCCCACGAAACCGGCAGCCGAAGAGTTTCGCAGAAGAGCCTGTGAAGAGACAGAGCATCATCAACACGCGCGATGACGTGGTCTAGCTGCTTGAGAGCGGGTTTATTCATGCTCATGAATCCAATTGGCCGTGGCCGCCGCCGCCGGGCGTCTCTATGCGTACGCGAGCGCCCGCTTTCATCTGCCAGTTTCCCTTTGAAGAGATTCTGCGACGCGCGCCTACAGGCTCGATTATAAAATCTCTCCCCGCCTGTCCATCTTCGCCGCCGTCCAAACCGTAAGGCGCACGCGCGCGTCTATCCGCCAGAAGAGACATTCGCGCGGGCGCAAGAGTTTCTATCTCGCGCACTACGCCGTCTCCGCCCCTGGTCTTTCCCTTCCCGCCAGAGCCTCTGCGAATACTATACTCGCGCACCCTGAGCGGATAAGCGTATTCGAGAGCTTCTGCGGGCGTGTTGAGGCTGTTGGTCATGTGCGTGTGTACGGCGCTCATTCCATTAGTGGAAGGACGCGCGCCCATGCCGCCAGCGACCGTTTCGTAGTAAGCGAACTCCGCGCCCGTGCGCGTATCCATGCCGCCCATCGTCAGATTGTTCATGGTGCCCTGGCTCGCGGCAGGGATGCGGTCGGGCAGAGCCTTTGAGAGCGCGCGAAAGAGCACGTCGACTATGCGCTGCGATGTCTCCACGTTGCCGCCAGCGACAGATGCGGGATGTGTCGCGTTGACGATTGTGCCTGGGGGCGCGAAGACCTCTATAGGCTCCATCAGCCCCGCGCTGGCTGGCACGTCTCCCTTGACCAGACAGCGAAAGACGTAAGAGACGGCTGAGACGGTGATAGCCTCGACGGCATTGATTGCGCCCGAAACCTGCGCGGAGCTTCCACTGAAATCCACGCGCGCACTCTCCCCGCTAATCTCCACGCGCACGCGTATAGGAATCTCACCCTTCGTTACTCCGTCATCATCGAGCGCATCTTCCGCAGTGTACGAGCCGTCTGGAATTTCAGCGATTGCCCTTCGCATGAGCCGCGCCGAGTACTCTATTAAATGCGAAGCGTAAGAGAGAGCTTCGCGGCTACCGCGTCTTTCAACAATCTCAAGCAGGCGAGCCGCGCCTGTCTTCAGAGAGCCTATCTGAGCTTCGAAATCCGCGCGCCTCTCCGGGGCGCCCCTCACGTTCGCAAGCACGAGCCGCATCATCTCTTCATCAACCACGCCGCCGCGCACTACACGCACGGGCGGAATCCTCAAGCCCTCTCCGTAAACATCCGTAGCCATCCCCATAGAGCCTGGCGTTGCGCCGCCTATGTCCGCATGATGCGCGCGATTGGCGACGAAGAAGAGCGGTCGTGAAGAAGAACCATTTCTCTTTCTTCCCCCAATCCCTTCTTGAAATACTCCGGCCACGAGCGTCACGTCGGGCAGGTGTGTGCCGCCTGCGAACGGGTCGTTGAGGGCTACTACGTCGCCGGGCGCGAGTTTGAAAGCGTGAAGCGCTGCGGCCACGGCCATAGGCATAGAGCCTAGATGCACAGGCATGTGGTCGCCCTGCGAGATGACGCGCCCTTCGGCGTTGAAGACCGCGCAGGAATAGTCGCGCCGCTCCTTTATGTTCGGAGAGAAGGCCGTGCGCCTGAGCGCAATCCCCATCTCTTCCGCGACCGACGTGTAAAGCGCGCGGTAGATTTCCAGCGTCGTGGGGTCAAAGCGTACGGCAGAACCCGCACGCGCTCCTCTCTCTTTTCGACTCATGGCTCTATGATGATGTTACCCTGCGGGTCGACGGTAGCTGTCGCGCCCGCAGGCACGAGCGTCGTCGCGGAATACTCCGTGATGATGCACGGAGATTCCAGACGCGCGCCCGGACTTAATTCATCACGATTGTAAACGCACGCGCGCTCAGCTCTGCGCGAGGAAAAGTAGACGCTCGCGTAGCCGGAAGGACTGGCCTTGCGCGCTCTGCCCTTTGCTTCCGCGCGCGTCAAAGGTTTTTTGACCAATCCTGCCGAGCGAAGCCGCGCGCTCACTATCTCTACCACGTTCTCCGCCTGCGCGTAGCCGTAGCGCGCGTTGTGCGCTCGGTGAAAGCTCCGGGCCACATTTACGCGCGGACTCCATTTTATCTCAAGCTCGAACGACTGCCCCTTGTAGCGCACGGCCAGCAGCCTTTCGTGACGCTGCTCTTTTTCACTAAACCCCTCGCGGCTGAGCGCCCCACGCGACTCCCGCTCCATCTCGCGGAACGCGCGCTCTACTTCGCGGTCACTTTCGCCCGAAGCTTCGAGCATCACAGTGCGGCTCCAGTCCTTGACCACATCAGCCGCGAGCGCGCCCATTGCAGAAAGAGCGCCAGCCATCTCCGGCGCAACGACTTTTGGGATACGGAGAGAGCGCGCAAGCTCCACTGCATGCAGGCCGCCCGCGCCCCCGAAAGGAACGAGCGCGAACTCGCGCGGGTCGAATCCACGCTCGATTGAGATGGTGCGGAGCGCCCGCTCCATCTGCACGCGCACGACGCGCACGACACCTTCTGCGGCTTCCCTGATGCTGACTTTACGCCTGGCGGCATCGCCCATCGCCTCGCTTAAAATCTTCAAAGCTTCGCGCGCACGCGATTCGTCCAACTGAAACTCGCCGCCGAGCAGGCCACGGCCTCCGAAATGATTGAGCACCAGATGCGCGTCCGTCACGGTCGGAAGCAGAGAGCGCCCGTAGCACGCAGGGCCGGGATCAGCGCCCGCAGACTCAGGCCCCACGCGAAGCGAGCCGCCTTCATCCACTCGCGCAATAGAGCCTCCGCCAGCCCCAACCGTGTGTATGTCCATGATGGAGACGGCCACTGGCATTCCGGCCACCACCGCCTCGCGCGTCATACGCATACCGTCGCGCGTCACCAGGGCAACGTCCGTGGAAGTTCCTCCCATGTCGAAGGTGATGATGTTTTCAAAGCCCGCGCGGCGCGTGACATGAAGCGCGCCCACGACTCCGCCCGCAGGCCCGGAGAGAATCGTCCGCACAGGCTCTTCAGCCGCGACGCTGGCGGAGATGCTCCCGACCGAAGACTGCATCACACGCAAGAGCTTGGGCGCTTCACTTTGCAAACGGCCCAGGTACTTTCCCATCAGTGGTTGAAGATAAGCGTTGATGACGACCGTAGAGGCGCGCTCGTACTCACGATATTCAGGAAGGATGATGTGCGAAATTGAGAGCGGGACGTTTAGAGCTTTGAGGGCAAGAGCAATCTTTCGCTCATGCTCTGGATGCAGAAAGGAGAAGAGGAGCGAGACGGCGACCGATTCTACGTGCGCCCGCTTTAATTTTCTGAGAAGCCTTGGAAGAGATTCCTCATCAAGCTCTGCTACCACCTCGCCCGAAGCCGCCACCCGCTCACGCACGCCGAATCTCAACTCTACGGGCACAAGAGGCGCAGGGCGCACGGCGTCCAAATCATAGAGCCTGGGGCGAGCCTGTCGCCCTATCTCCAGCACGTCCTCAAAGCCTGCCGTGGTGACGAGCGCCGTGCGCGCGCCCCTGCGCTCAAGCAGCGCGTTCGTGCCCACGGTCGTTCCGTGCACGACCTCTATCTCTTCAATCTTCGAGCCTGTCGCAAGGCTTACGCGCCGCAAGCCCTCTGTGATGGCGCGCGAAGGGTCTGCGGGCGTCGAAGCGAGCTTGAAAATCTGCAACCCCTCACGCGCCTCGTAGACAAAATCCGTAAACGTCCCGCCCGTATCCACGCCAACGCGCACGATAGGTTTAGAGTTGGATTTTTGTTTCGCCACCACGCCTGGAAATTTTGGACGCTTCGCAACACGCGCGTCACTGCTCGCACATCATTCGATTATAGCGAAAGCCCTGACGGGGAAAGTTCCGAACGCTTTGACTTTGACAGGTACTGCAAAGAAACGAAAGCCCTTGGCAGGCAGGGAGCTTAGGTTGCACATGTGCTCAACGATGGGGATGCCCGCTCTCAGTAGAATCGAGTGGGCTGGTCTTGTGAGGTCGTGTGTATCGTCTATGTTGAGCGAATCTATGCCTACGAGTCGCGCGCCCGCGTCTCTTAAAGCTTCGACCGCATCGCGCGTGAGGAAAGGATGGCCCTCGAAATACTGCTCGGAGCGCCAGTGCGCGTCCCAGCCCGTATGCACCAGCACGGCTTTGTCTTTCACATCGACGCCACGGAAAGCGCTCGCGTCAATGGCGCGTGCGCCGCCTCCCTGTACGTGCACGCAGACGCCTTCGAGGTTCGCCAGATGCGAGAGCGGAAGCGCAGAGAGGTCTTCGCCGTCCGGGTATCTGTGAAAGGGCGAGTCAAGATAGGTGCCAGTGTTGGCGACCATGTCAATCCTGCCTATGTGAAACTCCGTCCCTTCAGCGTAGTGATTGCGCGACTCTTCGCGGCTTAGGAAATCACAGATGACGGGCGCGGGCAGCCCTCTATAAGTAATCATGCCGTGCTCGACTGTGTGGCTGAGATCGACTAAACGCGAGCCGCTTTCATCGTTTAAGAGCATGGAGCTTTAATTCTCCGGCCTACGGTTAAGTTAAGTCTTGACTTTCATCTCTTAATTAGGAATATTGTGCCCGCGCTGAAGGTCTCCCGTCCAGGGCTAGACGTTAGCGCACTTCGCCCAGAACAAACACCCGACAAACTATCCACAGAAGTTAAAGCTGTCTTACAAAACTTCGCTGAGTAAAGAGCCGCCCAGACTGGCTCGTATTTTACCCTTAGAAGGAGAAAACAATGTACCGCGTGATAGTCACAAACAAGTACCCCGATGCGATTCAGGCGTTCGGAGGCATAATCAACAAGAACGACACCAGACCCGTGAAGAGCAACCCGCTTGGCACCGGATGGATTAACATCCCAGGCATAGGCCACATGAATTTCAACGACATAGGCAAGGATCACGCAGGAGGATTCAGTAAAGCCACCTGGGGCGTGCTTATCAGTTACCAGGGCGAGGAAACAGAGTTTCGCTACGAAGGCGAAGGCGAAATCAATGTCACCATCAATCGCTTTGGACAAGCCGAACTGAGCGGCAACGGCGGGTTTTCAAGAGTAGATCTTCCCTCTTTCAAGTTCGTGTAATCTGGTAGCTTCAACGGGCCGCGCGATTTTTCTAGAGTGCAAGTCAACCCAGGATGACCTCTTAAATCGCGCGGCTCATCCATCTAATCTTTCATATCAAATTATTCACGCCTCAATCTCCACGCGGCTCCCGCTATCATGTGAGCGGCGGGCTGCATCGAGCACGAGTTGGTTGCGATAGCCGTCCGTAAAAGTCGCAGCGCCATCGACGCTCTTACGCCCTTCGCGCAGCGCCTCGATAATCTCGCGCGCAAAGAGCGTGAAGCCGCGCGCCCATTCGGAGTCGTGCATTCCTTCGGCCAGTTCCGCTTCCGGCGCAGCGACCTCCGACCAATCGCCCTCGCCGTTGCGTGCGCGCAGGATGTTGTCAGCATCGACTATCAGCGCGCCCTTCGAGCCGAAGACTTCCATGTAATGCACAGGCTTGCCCTGCTCTACCACGGACACGCTGACGGTAGCGGTCGTGTCCTTCGTCACAATCCCGTCGCGCAGAAGTAAAATCAGATTGGCTTCATCATCCGAAGTCACAGGCCGCAGGTGTCCCGTCTCTTCCTCCGCGCGCTCTTTGATGTGTGTGGCGAGTTGCGCCGTGACGTGCATGACTTCCGTGTTCAGCATCCAGCGAATAGAGTCTACGGCGTGCGAGCCTATAGCGCCCAGGACTCCGCCGCCCTGCGCTTTGTCCGACCACCAGTTCCAGGGACGCTCCGGCTGCACGCGCGACTCCGCGCGAAAGAAATATTTGACATGCTGCACGCTGCCTATCTCGCCCGCAAGAATCATCTCACGCATCAGGCGGCGCGAAGGGAGGAACCTCAACTCGTGGTCTATGAGCGCCAGCGCCTCTGCTTCTTCACCGCGACGCAGCATTGCTTCGGCCTCCTCCCCATTCATGGCCGTGGGCTTTTCGCAGAGCACGGCCTTTCCGGCACCGAGCGCATCAAGCGTCATCTCCCTGTGAGTGTTGGGCGGCGTGACTATGCTTATCAGATCAACGTCCGTGCGCGCGACTACTTCACGCCAATCATCCGTAGCGAACTCTATATCGAAATCCCGCGCCACGCGCTCGGCATTTCGCCTTCGCCCGCTCGCAATCGCCACTACACGCGCACCCTCGCAGCCACGAAAACCCGGAATCTGCGTCGAGCGCGCAAACCCCGTCCCTATCACGCCAACGCCTACAACATCTTTAGCCAAGAATCATTCACCTCAAATGAAAAGGCGGCTATTGCTAGCCGCCTTGCTTATCAATAATAAAAGTGCCCTCGGCTGGAGTCGAACCAACAACCAACGGATTATGCCTGCCACTACGACTTTCGCCGCGCTTCAAACTGTGGAAGCTTTGTGGTCTGGACTTTCTCTTCGCTTTACGCGTCCGCCATTAAGTCTCTACACCTTCCTCACTATTAGAGAGGCTTGGCTCGGGATTACCATCATGCTTTCGCATCTTAGGCTTCCCCGAATTTGACGGATTCTACAAACGCACCTGAAGCAAGACTGAGCTTAAATCAGCTTTGAGTGTGATGCGTCTGCAACCCCACTTTGCAGGTCATATGGAAGACTCACAATCCAGAATTCTTCCACTTAGACCTTTTAAAGAACCGAGTCCGCTGCTCTAACCATTGAGCTACGAGGGCACAAGTGTTAACGGATGAGAAAGATTATAGGGATTGAAGCTCGCAGCCGCAAGCCGGGGAGGCGCGCCTTTTCTTATCCGTTGGGTTGAATGATTGATTGCTAGTTTGTAGTCGCGCTTTCATTCCCTTTCGTTGAGGCCAGGAGCGATTCTATTTGGCGCAGGTGGCGGTCTTCGTGCGCGCCTATGAAGATGAGCCATTGATAGGCGCTCATGGGGCCGAAGGCTGGATGCGGGTAGGTGACGCCGGTTAAATCCAGCGCTTCGAGGCGCGGCCTGAGCGCGCGTATGGCTTCGCGCGAGCGCTCCAAACGGGCCAGGGAATCCGCTATCGAGGCTGTGCCTGTGGGGCGCGCGGTTTCGGGCGCGGTGTATTTCTCTCGCTTGCTTCGCTCTATGATTTCAGCGACGGAGACGGGCTGGAAAGGCTGGTCAGCGCCGCGCTCCAAGCCTCCGGCCTCCGCTTTCGTCACTATCACTGGGAAGAGCTTTGACAGGCGCTCTTCTATAATCGCCAGATGCTCCGCTATCTCCGCCACAGACCACACATCGGGCGAGGGGCGCACGGTTTCCTCGCCGTTTGCGATGCCGCCAAGCCTTGCGCGCAGCCTCGCGCGCGTCTCGTCTATAGAGTCGAAGATTTCCGACAGGCTGTTGTAAATCATCACATCCTCCTCAAAAAACTGAGTTGCGTGGCCTGCATGCTCAAGTCCAGCTTGTGCCAGCGCAGGTAGTTGCTGACTGGCTCGTTGGCATAGATTCGCAGGAAGCCCGTTTCAAGATAGAGCGTTTCGGGGCGCGGCCAGTTGAGACGCACCACGGGGTTGAAGGAGACGGGCAGCGCTCCCGCCTGCTGCTTTGAGCCTGTCTCTGCGGATTTACTGGCAGGCTTCTTCTTCAAATTCTTCTCGTCGTAATCTGCGGAAGCGGCTATGAGCGGCTCGCGCAAACTGATGCGCGCGTTCGTGGGAGAATCCGTCACGGCATCATAGATTGCCACCTCAGTCTCGAAAGCCGTGGAGACCTTGGACGAATCGGGCGACCAGACGGGCAGCACGTCCGTAGAGCGGTCGTCCAGTAATCGCTCCTGCCCGTTTATGTTAACCAGGCGCGGGCGACCCGCAGGCAACAATTCCGCAGGGCGCGCGTTCCATTCCTTCTCAGTGCAGGCCAGAGAGACGAGCGCAGTGCTGTCCGGCGACCAGCCCAGATAAAAGTAGATTAAGCCGTCGCGCGACGTTAAGGGCTTGAGGTCGAAGCCGTCGCGGTTGCAAATGTAAATCTGCTCTGTAGAGAAGGTCTGTACGGGAGCGAAGACGGGCGAGACGGGGGGCGAAGGCTGCGGCGCTTCTGGAATAATCTCTGGCGGCTGTGGCGCTGCCTCCTGCTGCGTGCCGCTTCTGCGAGCTATGAAGGCTATGTAATTTCCGTCGGGCGACCAGGCGACCGTGGCTGCGAAGACTCCGGCTAACTCAGGCGGGCTGACGTTGCGTAGGAAAGCGCCGCCCGCAGTCGCGTACATGTCTATGCGGAAAGTGTTCTGCTCCGTGTCGCCGGTTTCATAAAGCGCCAGAGCGCGCTGGCCGTCCGGCGAAGTGACCGTGCGAACGAGCGCGTCATCTTTCCTCCGCTCATCGAAATCTTTCTGGATGGCTTCCAGCCGTGTGACAGGATTAGGCGAATCCGAGACGCCTGCGGGCGCAGCCGCATCAGCCTGAAAATTGTAAGCGAGCCTCTGGGCTGGCACGTCCCTGAGCGAGCGCGGCACGACGCTTCGTTTATCCAGCAGCCCCCTTTTACAGCCCGCGCCTGCCGCAAGAGACGCAATCAACAGTAGAGCAAAGAGTTTTACACCCCACGCCTCACGCCTCAACAATGCCCCGCTCTCTACCGGCCCATGTTTATCTCTCTTCATCATCCCGTGTGGCACGATGATAGGAACCCTTGCGGCCAAGTGTCAACAAGACAGTTTTCAGTTTTCAGCAGAAAGCCAACTTGCTTTTAACTGAAAACTGAAAACTCAAAACTGAAAACTGTTTTTATCGAAAGGTTCTGGTTTCGACTGCTTCTTTGCCCAGGACTTCTGTGGCGAGCCTGTTGTCTAGGGCAAAGAGGGCGCGCATGGTGTTTCGCGGCGAGAGGTGGTCTTCGTCCGTGTCGTCTTCGTCTACGCAGTTGTGCTCTACCAGTCGCGCAAGACGACGAACGAGCGGCTCTTTGTTGGGGAAGCGCTCTATGTAGGCGCGTGCGGAGAGTGCGCCGACCCAGTCGCAGGTTAATTCTTCGGGGCGGCGGCCCGTGATGCTGAGGCCCGTCAGGTTGATGGCTTTGCTTGCGACCTGTCGAAAGAGCGGGGCCAGTGTGTCGTCGCGCCCGTCCGCTATGTGCGTTATCTCGTGCGCGAGCACGCTTATCATTCCTTCGTCGGAGGGCAGACCCGCCAGAAAGATTGTGCCGAAGAAGATGGTGTGCGGGTCTATCATAATCACGGAGGCATTGTCGCGCAGGTCTACGTCCGGCTTGATGCGCGTAATCCCCTGAATGCGACGTATAGCCAGGCGCAGTTTCCACTCTTCCAGCCTGTGCTCGCGCGCAAGCTTCGTGATGGCGTTGATGGCAAGCTCTTTGGCTACGGGCAGAAGACGCTCGGCTCGCGTGGCTCCTGCGACCGCCGCAGGGTCTCTCAAGGAGAGCGAAGGCCGCGCCTGCATCTCGTCAATCGGCACGCTGCCGAGAGGGTCTGAGACGCGCTCTGTGCAGACGGCATTCATGGCACGCTCAACAATACTGCCCGCATTCGTAGAGAGCGGAGCGCTCGTGCGCGGCTGGTTGTAGGTGTCGTGCGTGTGCCCCGGCGGCTCCTGCTGCTGGCCCGCTCTATCCTGCGCCGTGACGCCAAGCGGCATCACAAGGCCCGCATTCAACGCCAGAGAAAAAAGTAGCGCCAGCGCAGCCCGCCGGTAATACTGCCTGAGAAATTCGTAAAACATAACTTTAAGGAAATTGATTCATTTTTTCATTTGTTCACTGAATCAATGAAACAATGAATAAATGAATCAATCACTTCACCTGTGCCGCCAGGTGGGCTTGCGTTTCTCCATGAAGGCGTTGACGCCTTCGCGTGCGTCTTCGGTCTTCATCAATTCATTCAAGTACAGGTCTTCGACCTTGGTCAATGCCTCTTCAAAAGAACGTCCGCAACCCAGATCAATTGCACGGCGCGAGGCTTCGAGCGCGGGCGCGGACAGTTCCCGCAGCCGGACGAGCAGCTCTTCCGTCTTTTGCCCAAGCTCGGACGCCGCCACCACCATGTTGACGAGGCCCAGCCGCTCGGCCTCGTGCGCGTCAATCAACTCGCCCGTCAGTATAAGCTCGCGCGCACGTCGCTCTCCTATGATGCGCGGCAGCAGCACTGCGGCTACCGGCGGGAAAACTCCGAGCTTGATTTCCGGCTGGCCGAAGCGTGCGCTCTCCGTAGCGATGCAGAAATCGCAGCCCGCCACAAGCTCGCACCCACCGCCAAGCGCCATGCCGCTTACGACCGCGATTGTGGGCTTCGCTATCTGTTCCAGCGTGCGAAAGATGTTGTGAAAGGATTCGAGCATCTGGTAGATGGTCTCTTCCACGTGCTCTTCGACGGCGACGCCCGCGCTGAAGGCGCGCGATTCCGGCACGGAGTCGAAGACTATCGCCACCATGTCCCTGTGGGCCATGCACTCGTTCAGACACTCGCCAATCTCGCGCATCATTGCGATGTTGAAAATATTAAGCGGAGGCCGGGCCAGAGTTATGTACCCGACGCGATCTTTAATACTGAAACGAATGCTCTGATAACTCATATCGCAAATCTAAAATCCAAAATTATATAAGTTGGCCGCCGTCCACTTTGATGACTTCGCCTGTGATGTGACGCGCCAGTTCCGAGCAGAGGAAGGCTACGAGGTTGGCAACGTCCTGCGGCTCGCCTATGCGGCCAAGGACGGCTTCGCGCTCTGCCTCTTCCATGATGCGCGCGGGCAGCCGCTCGGTCATGGGCGTGCGTATGAAGCCGGGCGCGACGGCGTTGACGTTGACGTTCGAGCGCCCAAGCTCTACGGCAGCCGATTTGGTCAAGCCTATGACGCCCGCTTTTGACGCCGCGTAGTTGCTGATGCCGAAGCTTCCGCGCAGCGCTTGAATCGAAGCGATGTTGACGATTTTGCCCGAGCGCTGGTCGCGGAAAAGCGTTGCGACCGCGTGCAGGTAATTGAATGTGCCCTTGAGATTGACGTTGAGGACTCTGTCCCATTGAGATTCTGTGATGTCCCAGATGGGCGCGTCAGAGTTGACGCCCGCAGCATTGACGAGCATATCAACGCGGCCCATGCGTGCGCGCGTCTCCGCCACTATGCGGCTGGCTTTGCCGTGGTCGGTCACGTCCGCAGTAAAGGTGGCGACACGCGCGCCCGTCTCTTTCAAAAGATGCGAGGTCTGAATCATAACGTCCTCGCCCGCCTGATCTACTACGCAGATATTCGCGCCACGCCGCGCAAGCTCCAGCGCGCATGCACGGCCAATCCCCGACGCAGCCCCCGTGATAATCGCTACCCTGCCATCGAACTCCATCTGTAACCGCTCCCCCCTGCTAAAAACATAATAGAAGGCAAAGAGAAAATAAGTAAATAGCGAATAGTAAATGGTGAATGGACGGGCGGTTCGTCTATTCACCATTTACTATTGACCATTTACTAGCTTTCACAGGTTTCCGCCGAGCCATTTTTGATAAGCCTGGCGCTGGTCGTTGGTCGGATTTGGAACCGGAATGATTCTATAGGGCGACGGGTTGCGTCCGCCGAGCCTGATTTCAAAGGTACGCAGGTCGTCGTTGCGAAAGAGCGTGATGGTCACGCGGTCGCCGGGCTTCTTCTCGCCCAGTCGAGCCAAAAAAGAATCCATAGTGACGCGCATCCCGTCCAACGCCACTATCTCGTCGTTCGCGTTGATGCCCTGCTCGTAGGCAGGCGCTCCCGCCACCACGCTCCTGACCATCAAACGGTTGCCGTCCTGCGCGAGATTCGCGCCGAAGTAGGCGCGCTCCGGTGCCGCGCGCCCCGTGGACGTTTCGTTGGTGTCAAGAAAAAGCCCCACGTGGTTGAGGATGGAGTTGTAATCAATCTCGTCTTTGCCGCGCACGTAGCGCGCGAAGAAGTTCTCAAGGCTCGCGCCCGCCATGCGCTCAGCAGCGCGCTGGAAATCTTCCGGCGTGTAGTTGCGCCCCTTCCTGTAATGCTCTTCATAAAGGTAGCGCAGGACATCGTCGAGCGAGTGCTTGTCTTTAGAGGCTCTTCGTATCTCCAAATCAAGCAGCGCGCCGACGATTGCGCCCTTGTCGTAGTAGGAGATTTGAGAGTTACCAGAATTCTCGTCCGTCCTGTAATACTTAATCCAGGCATCGAAGCTGGATTCTTCGAGGCTCTGCTCAAAGCGGCCCGGCGTGTTCTGTAAATCGCGTATCGCGCTGGCAAGTCCGCCCAGGTAGTCTTCGCCCGAAAGCAGTCCGGCGCGCACCAGGATGATGTTCTCGTAATAACTCGTGATGCCTTCGGCCACCCACAAGAGCTTCGTGTAGTTCTCCTGCGTGTAATCGAAGGGGCCTAAGGCGTCGGGCCTTATGCGCTTGACGTTCCAGAGGTGAAAGTATTCGTGCGAGACAAGGCTGAGGAAGCCTTTGTAGTTCTCTTCAGGACGAAAGCGAAAGCGCGGGTAGATGAGCGCAGTCGAGTTCAGGTGCTCAAGCCCGCCGCCGCCCGACGACGGCAGGTGAAGAAAGAAGGTGTAGTCTTTATAGGGAATCTCGCCGCCCATAAGAGTGACGGCTGCCTCTACAATCTTCTGCACGTCGCGGCGTACGCGCTCCGGCTCGTAGTTGCCTTCGCCGTCAATCACTATGCGATGCGGAACGCCTTTGACCTCGAAGCTGAGAGTCTTGAAGTTGCCCACTTCGACGGGCGAGTCGTACAGGATGTCGAAGTTCTCTGCGCTGAAAGTCAGACCGCGCCCTCCGGCTGCTGCGGGCAGGGCGGTTGCGACCTTCCAGTTGCCGAACGGCACGACGCGCAAAGTCGAAGGCGCTTTCAGTTGGCCGTCCGGGTACATCAGAAGCGCGGCGTTGTTCCAGAAAGCGTGCCGGTCTGTGACCTCGTTCGTGCGTACGGAAAACTCGTTACAGTAAACGGTGTAGCTGACGACCAACTCGCGCGCACCCGCAGTCTCCACTCGCCAGGTGTTCTTATTAATCTTGTTCCACATGAGCGCGCGGCCATCGGACGTTTTCGCCTCGAAGTCCTGGACGTGTCGCTCGTACTCGCGTATCAAGTAAGAGCCGGGCGTCCAGACGGGCATGATTAAATCCGTACGAGCTGGCAGCGTGCCGCGCACGCGCATCTCTACGTCCAGCAGGTGCGTGAAAGGCTTAGGCATGGAGACGGTGTAAGATATTTCGGGCGGGCGCGCAGCCTGAACCGCTTGATTGGCCTTCTGCCCTGAAGCAGAAACCGCGAAAAGAAGCACTAGGAGGGCTGACAGCGCGGCCAGTTTGCCGGATGCGTGGCTCATTCTTGGAACATCCTTTTTGTTTGATGAAAGTTTCGGAGAGAGTAACAGAAATTCATCTTACAACGAAAGCCGCGCGTTTGACTCCCTGCGAAACTTTTGCGATGAAATCGGCCTAGTATTCCGGCTCATACCGGAGGAGAAAAACGATGATAGTAGAGTGCGGCAATTGCGGCGCGCGTAATCGCGTGGACGAAGGGGCGGCAAGAGAGCGCCAGCCCGTGTGCGGCCAGTGCGGCGCGCCGCTTGAGGTAAAGCAGGGCGCTTCGGGCGGAGCGACGAAGCCCCTGACGGTGACAGACGGCACGTTTCAGCGCGACGTGCTGCAAGCGGGTTCCATCCCTGTGCTGTTGGATTGTTGGGCAGCGTGGTGCGGGCCTTGTCGCATGATTGCTCCCATTCTTGAGCAACTGGCTGCGGAATCAAACGGGCGTTACCTGATAGCCAAGCTGGACGTGGACACCAATCCCATGACCGCCTCCAGGTTCGGCATACAAAGCATCCCGACGCTCCTCATCTTCAAAAACGGCGCGCTCGTAGACCGCATGGTCGGCCTGCAATCCAAGCAAGCCATCGCTCAGCGATTGGAAAGTCTGCGCGGGTGACGGGGAAAGAAAGACAAATTGATTTTCTTTCCCCATCACCCGCTTTTTACTTTTGCCTTCTTTAGTGCGATATTTCAGCCGACATCCTTGAGCCTGGAAAACTTGAAAGGTATCTGATGCGATGTGGAGGAAATTGATTGGTACGCCGCCCGTGTGGGTAACGGTGCCTCTTCGTCTGACCCTGGGGATTATCATGTTCGCGCACGGCGCTCAGAAAGTCCTGGGCCTGTTCGGGGGAAGCGGCTGGAGCAAGTGGATGGCGAACGAAGCGCCCATGGGACTCAGGCCGTCATGGCTCTGGCTAGGCGCAGCCGCCCTGTCGGAATTCCTGGGCGGCCTGCTGGTCTTCTTCGGAGCAGTGACGCGTGTGAGCGCCTTCTTCTTAGCCATGGTCATGCTGGTCGCAATCTGCGGCGTACACATGGGCGCATTCTTCGCAAACAATCGCGGCATGGAATTTCCCCTCGCGCTACTGGCTATGGCCGTCGCGCTTATCATAACCGGAGGCGGTCAAGCCTCCGTTGACCGACTCCTGATGCACCCACGCGATAAAAGAAGATGAAAAGAAATGATGAATGCAGAGTGCGGAATGAAAAGCAGTTCGTACGCTAATTCATCACTCTGCGTTCCGCCTTCTGCCTTGCTCTTATGAACCGTTCGCCGCTACTGGTTATCTTCGTCACAGTCTTCATAGACCTGATTGGGTTCGGCATAGTCATTCCGGTGCTGCCGTATTACGTGGAGGGGACAAGGTTCCATGCCAGCCCGCGTGTGGTGGGGTTGCTGTTCGCTTCTTACTCTATAATGCAGCTTCTGTTCACGCCTATCCTGGGAAGATGGTCGGACAGGTACGGCAGGCGTCCTATCCTTTTAATCAGTCTGCTGGGCACAGCCGCAGGCTTTCTCATCCTGGGGCTTGCGACGACTGTCTGGATGCTCTTCGCGGGGCGCATCATCGACGGGATTTCCGGCGGCAACATCTCCACCGCCCAAGCCTACGTGGCCGATGTCACCACGCCTGAGAATCGTGCAAAGGGGATGGGGATGATTGGCGCGGCCTTCGGGCTTGGGTTTATCTTCGGCCCGGCCATTGGCGGCGTGCTCAGCCGTTGGGGCATAGAAGTGCCGTTTCTTTTCGCCGCCGGGCTGGCCTTTGCGAACGCGACTCTGCTTTATTTCGTGCTGCCGGAGACTGTGACGAAGGAGCATCCGGCGCGCAGTTCGGCGGCGACCGGAAGATGGACGCAACTCTTTGAAGCCTTGAAGCAGCAGCGCCTGGCCTTTGTGCTGAGCATATACTTTCTCTTCATAGTTGCTTTCTCGATTATGACCTCGTCGTTCGCCCTCTTCACCATGTTTCGCTTCGGCTACGACGCGCACGACACGGGCTGGCTCTTCGGTTACGTGGGCGTGATAGGCGCAATCATTCAGGGAGGATTAATAGGCAGACTTGTGAAGCGCTTCGGTGAGTTGCAGCTTGTAGTAGCGGGCGCGCTGCTCTTTGCCACGAGCCTCTTCGTTATCCCGCTCACAGGCCCGCACACGGGTCTTATCACACTCCTTCTGGTCGGAGCGCTCTTCGCCATAGGCAACGCGCTTTCCACTCCATCGCTGACGAGCCTCGCGTCCAAGAGCGTAGGGCGCGCAGAGCAGGGCGGCGTCATGGGCGTCACGCAATCGGTCGCAAGCCTTGCCCGCGTGGTCGGGCCACTGATAGCGTCCGCACTGATTTACAGCGCCGTCGCACAGCTTGGCTTTGACCGACAGATGCACAACATGAGCGACCACTCCTTGCGCCTGACTTTCTGGACAGCCGCCGCCATCATGCTCCTCGCCTTCGGGCTTGCCATCTACTTCGCCTACGCACACTCAGCCGAGTACAGGGAAGGCGAAGTAGCGACGGCTGGCAGCTAACAGTATCTAATCCCGCTTGTAGAAGACGCGATTGACGATCACGGTCGGGGCTATAGCTATATCGCCTTCGATTATCATGCCGAAGTCGCTCACGCCGTTGAGAATGCGATTGGCAAAGGTGGCCGTGAACTCTTTCCTTGTGCCGTCTTCGTAAACTTTCGTGGCCGTCATTCTTCCCTGCTCAAGCTTTATGTTTTGAAGCTCCGCGCGGTGCTCGCCCTCAAAGCTTATGGCCGCCAGAGCGCCGCTCGAATCTACTCTCACTTCTATATAAAACCCTTCCTCGAAGCCTGCGTAGCGTCCAGCGTAATCGGCGTTCGTTTGCTTGACGACCGTCTCAAAGCGCTTCTCTTTATTCTTAACCTTGTTCTTCTGCGCGAAGGCCGGGGCCGCAGAGATGAGCAAGAGGCCCATCGCAATCAAGAGCATTCTTTTCATCACAATTTTCTCCGTTGTCAGGTTATTTATCTACAGAGGGTTTCAGAAGGGACGCACACGCTGCCCTTCAAAGTGTAAACACCGCCGACCCTGCTTTCGTGGCGTCAAATTTTAGAGCAGGGATTACCAGATGGAAGGAATCTTTAGCTCGTCCGTCTCAAGGAGCTTTCCGTCGGGCAGTATGTGAAGAAGACGCGCGCCGCGAGCGCGAAGCGGCGGCGAGAGAAGGCCCACGCGATGACAGTTGGCGCGCGGGACGACGTGATTGGTCAAAGGCTGCGATTCGGAGCACATGAGCGCTATGCGCGCATCCGTCGCAAGTTCCATGATGCGGTCAAGCCCGCGCTCTAAATCTTCGGTCTGCGCGATAACTTTTCCGCCGCACTCCGGCAGGTGCTCGTAGCCCACGCCGTTTTCGCGCAGCAACTCTTCCAGCACCCGCCCGTTATACTGAGGCCAGCGCGAGCGCGCAACGCTCCGTACGTCGCACACCAACTCAATCTCGTGCTCTCTCAAGAGCCACAGGAAATGCTCGAACGGATGGCGGCCATGACCTATGGTGTAGATTGTCGGAGTCATCAATTTTTAGAATGCGGGTTTACCAGGGAAAGCTGTTGAGCTTCACGCGGCCTGCGGGCCAGGACTTTTCGCGGCATGGCCTTATCATGACGTTCATGGGCGACTCTACGGGGCCGCCGGGCTGCTCTATCTCCACAGCGTCTTCCACCTTCTGCCAGCCAAGGCGCTCGTAGAACCCCACCAACGGGTCACGACAAAAGAGCAAGCCGAAATCGACGCCCCACTCGCTGCACATAAAATCGCCCGCGTAGCGCATGGCGTAGGTGGCGTAGCCTTTGCCCTGAGAGGCGAGCGCGGTCACTACGCCGCCGACGCCTGCGACCAGCATAGAGCGGCCATCTACGGCGACGTTATGTCGAAGCAAGCCCACGTGAGTCTCTGCGCGTGCGTTGACATCAACGAAGATGTGCAGGTCTTTCGGCCTCCACCTCAGGTTCAGGTGGTCTGCGCCGAAAATGTCTTCGCCCCAGCCGAACAGGTGCCGGTGCTCTTCATCCGAAAGATGATTCTCTAAGCGTATCTGCATAAGCTACAGGGGCGGGGGTTTCCTCGCTGTTCTTACACACTACACAGCCTCTTTCGTGCGCCCTTTGAGTTCCTCCCTGATTTGATCTGCGGTTAACTCTACGAGCCGCCCGCCCGTGAACATAGGGTCGTTGGTCACGTCCATGATGGCGAACGACGGCAGCTTGAATTTGTCCATCTCCTCGTCCGAGTCGAATTCCGTTTCGGCCAGCACAAGGCCTTGAAGCGCGCCCAGGAAAACATCCACGGAGAATTTTCTCCCCTCCCGCTCGTAAGGGTAACGGTTCTTGCGAATCTCGTTTCCTTCGAGGTGCGCGAACATCTCGTACTCGGCCTGCGTCAGGTAGATGTTTGTAATCCAGGTGCGCGAGAAGTCTTCCGGGTTGGGCGCGAACTTCTGCGTGAGCTTGAAAGTCCACTCGCGCTTGTAAGGCTCGCGTATCTTTCTCAGGCGCAGGCGGGTGTTCGTCACGTAGTTGTCGAAAATCTGCGTGTGATAGTGCGTCGGCTCAAGCTCAGGCGGATAGGAGCGAAGAAGAAAGCGGCGCTCGCGCTCCATGTGCGCGTACTTCTCTATCTTGTGGCTGACATCTGCGGCAGTGCCCAAATATTTCAAGGCCATCTCAAGCACCCACCAATTCTTCTTCGCGCTCTTTGAGAAACTCTTCCGGCTCGACTATGCGACCGGCTATGGCGGAGGCCGCGACGACATAAGGCGATGCCAAGTAAACCTTGCCGGGGCCGCTACGACCAGGGAAGTTGCGGTTCTGCGCGCTGATGGTTACCTGGTCGGGCGAACGTGATGCGCCCGGCCCTGCATTGATGCAAGCGCCGCAGCTAGGGTCAATCAACTCCGCGCCCGCGCGCTCGAAGATTTCAATGTAGCCCTTCTCTTTGGCGTAACGCTTTATCTTCTGCGAGCCGAACTGCAAGTAAAGATGC
Organism: Pyrinomonadaceae bacterium; assembly: GCA_014534425.1. Taxonomy (GTDB): domain Bacteria; phylum Acidobacteriota; class Blastocatellia; order Pyrinomonadales; family Pyrinomonadaceae; genus JACVRN01. The sequence continues at coordinate 7,534 of JACVRN010000061.1, read as the reverse complement.
ACGCCCGGCGCGACGCGCTTGCCCTGCTCGACTGCGCGTTTTAAGACTGCGGCGTACATATCCATGTCGGCCATCTTGCCGCCGGTGCAGGAGCCGCCGTAGGCCGTGTCAATCTTTACCTCTTCCTGAAGCTCCGTGATGTTGATGCCGTTTCTGGGGTCGCCGGGCAGCGCGACCATCGGACGTATCTCGCTCAAATCAATCTCGAAGGTGGCTGCGTACTCCGCATCCTCGTCGCTCTTCAAAAATCCTTTGCGAACTTCTTCCGGGTTCAGCCCGCGCGAGCGTGTGAGATATTCGAGCACGACTTCGTCAGGCTCTATGATGCCCGTGAAGCCTCCGGCCTCGACGGCCATGTTGGTCAGGGTCGCGCGCTCGTCAATAGACCAGTCGCGCAAACCTTCGCCAGCGAACTCAAGAACCTGTCCGATGCCTTTGCCTTCCTTCATGTAATCGGTCGCAAGGATTTTGAGCATCACGTCCTTGGCGGAAACGTCCGCGCGCTTTTGTCCACGAAGCACAAATTTGACGGTTTCGGGAACGCGCACGCGAATGTCTTTGGTGTACCAGGCGTTCGCCATGTCGGTCGAGCCTACGCCGAAAGCGAAGCAGCCCAGGACGCCCGCCATGCAGGTGTGCGAGTCCGTGCCAATGACAAGCTGGCCCGGAAGCGCTATGTCTTCGACCACCGCGTTGTGGCAGATAGCTTCGGAACCGTGCTCCTCCGTGCCACTGTAAAGGCGTATGCCCTGCTCTTCTGTGAAATTCTCCTGCGTGACGGCCAGCCCGTTGGCCTTCTCAAGCAAACCCATCTTGCGCTTTTCTTCCGGCATCACACGGCCAATAAAGGTCAGGTGGTCGCGGAAAGCGTAGACGGATTCAGGCTCGGTGACGCGAGCATCTTTTCCTAGAGCCTGTTTGAAGAGCGACTCGGCCATGGGCGTGACGTACTCGTGCGAGAAGCGAACGTCCGCGACGGCAAAGAGAGCGTCTCCGGGCTTGACGGCTTCAACGCCCACCTCGCCTGCGCGCACGAAAGCGTGGCGCGCGATTATCTTCTCTACCAGGTTCATGGGGCGACGCGCGGTCTCAAGCGCGGGCGGTTCCGTCTCGCCTTTAAGGCGCGCCTTGTTGTAGTTGAAAAGCCCGCCGTACTCGACAATCGCTTTGGAGATGGCGTCAAGCCCGCGCGTGAATTCTTCTAGCGGTATCTCTTCGCCGCGCTTGATACGCTCAAGCAGGCCGAAATCCGTGGAAGTCAGAAGGCCTATGTTCTGCGCGTTCTGCCCGTAAATCTTCTCAATAGTTTTGGCTATGACAAGCTGCAGCCCTGCAGCCTTTTCCGCATACGGCGCGGTCTCCCTGGACGAGCCGCAGCCCTTCGAGAGACCGGACACCACCACGGAGAAGCCGCCCTGCTTGACCTCGTCCTTCTCCACGGCCTTCTCGCGCATCCCTACGTAGACGTATTCGCCCAGCGTCTCGTCGTAATAGAAGCAGACCCAGCCCGGCGTAATCTCGTCCGTAGAGATGTTGTTCATGAGCGGCAGTTCCGGGTCGTACTGCAAGTCTTCATGCCCTGCAAGCTGTCTGCGTATGAGCGAGACATCTTCCGTTAAATAGAGCACGCGGCCATCGAAGCGCATACGCTTGGGCCGCTTTTGAATCTTCTCTGCTGTCACTTCGATTATCTCCAATAGAAAAATGATTGCGTCTTTGAAAGAAACATTATAAACCGAAGAGGGAAAAGTACTGAAACGGAGAGACAGGATAATGCTTCACTCGAAGACGCGGCTGTTGGGGTTGTTCCTTATCTTTATCTTTGCGGGGATGCTTTATTACGACTGGTACTTGCTCAAGGAGGAGCGCCGTTATTACATGAAGATGGCGGTCATAGCCCCCTTGGGAATAATAGGCGGCATATTCATCCTTCTCTTTCCGACGAAGGCCGGAAAGCCTGAGACGGGCATGGACAGGCTCCTGGTCTTACTTGTTTTCGTACTGGGCATGGCGGCGGGAGCCGTCAACCTGTACCTGATGGATCCGGGATTTTTCTCCTTCCGCTAATCTGGAAATGATAAAGACGAAGCCCACAGCTACAACCGCAACCATTCAGGCAGAGTTCGACCGTATAGCGCTCGTCACAAGCGCCGAAGGCTGGTCGCAGAACAGCTATTATCACGATTTCCTGCTGCGCCACACACCCGCAGGCTGCCGCAAAGCTCTTGAGATAGGCTGCGGCACCGGCGCGTTCTCCCGCCGACTGGCCGCACGCTCCGAACACGTCACGGCGCTAGACCTCTCGCCTGAGATGATACGCATTGCGCGCGAGCGCTCCGCAGAATTTCCGAACATAGAGTTTCACGTCCAGGACGCCGCCTCGTCCGATTTCCCCTCCGAAGAGTTCGATTGCATAGCCACGATTGCCACCCTTCATCACCTGCCGTTCAAGTTGATGCTCGACAAGATGAAGCGTGCGCTGCGAGTCGGCGGCGTGCTTCTCATACTAGACCTCTTAGAGCCTGAAAGCTTCTACGACCTTCTGACCAGTGCCGTAGCCTATCCTGTGTGCGCCTCTTTGAGATTACTCAAACAGCGCCGCCTTCGGCCTCCTGCGGAAGTGCGCGCGGCCTGGGCCGAGCACGAACAGTACGACTCCTACCTGACGCTTTCCGAGGTGCGCGCCGCTTGCAATGAAGCTCTGCCCGGAGCGCGCGTTCGCAGACATCTCATGTGGCGATACTCGGTCGTCTGGAAGAAGGTTGTGGTATAAAGATATTCCCTTGCTAATAATTTCGCATGAGGTTTCTGATGACAGCAAAGCTGAAGGTCATACTGTGCGCCCTGATTCTGTTTACTTCGGGCACAGCTTTTGGACAGAAGGCCGCGCCGCAGATAAAGCTTCGCGGCAGAGGCCGTAGTCTGATTCTGACGAGCGGCAAAGTGCGGCGCACGCTGGATGTCAAAGAGCAGGTTTCCGCCGCGCGTCTTGACGAAGTGAAGCTGCTGTTTACTACGCGCAGAGGCTACGACGTGTATCTTCTGGTGGATGCCTGCGGCCCTTCGAAGGCCGTCCCCGACGCTCGCAGGTGCGGAGCCGCAGACGAATGCAGCCTGCTCTGGATGAAGCTCGACGCTGCGTGGAAGATTATAGACGTTAAGCCCGCGCGCTACGAATCATGCTGGCAGTCGAGCAGCGCTTCCGACGGCTACAAAATCAACGGCCAAGAGCTTCGCATGGAGTACGACTACTTCGGCGAGCGCAAGCATTACAAGCTCTTCTACGACGCCGAGCAGCCGGAGCGAGGCTTCCAGATTGAAGAATCCGTGCTCGAAGACAGGGGCAAGACAAACTAGAATCCCATTTTCCCTTTCATCCAATTTAAGAACTTATGAAAAAGCTGAAGCATCTGTTTGACAAAAACCGCGAGTGGGCCGAGCGCGTGCGCGCAAACGACCCTGACTTCTTTGAGAATCTCTCGCACCAGCAGTCGCCCAATTATCTCTGGATAGGCTGCGCGGACAGCCGCGTGCCCGCCAACGAGATAACGGGTCTCATGCCCGGCGAGATGTTCGTTCACCGCAACGTAGCTAACCTCGTAATTCATACAGACCTCAACTGCCTCTCCGTGATTCAGTTCGCGGTAGAGGTGCTGGAAGTCAAGCACATCATCGTCTGCGGGCATTACGGCTGCGGCGGAGTGCTGGCGGCGATGGAGAACAAGAAGCACGGACTGATTGATAACTGGCTGCGCCACATACAGGACGTGGCCCAAAAGCACGAGGCGCATCTGGGAGAGATACGGGACGCCAGCGAAAAATTTCAGAGGCTCTGCGAGTTGAACGTCATAGAGCAGGTCTCCAACGTCTGTCAGACCACGGTTGTCGAGAACGCCTGGGAGCGCGGCCAGGAGTTGACCATACACGGCTGGATTTACGGCCTGCACAACGGCCTGCTGCACGACCTGAACATCTGCGTTACCAGCCGGGAAGACTTGAGAGCCGACTACCTGACGGCCATACGTGGCCGCGCCTCTGACTGAAAGCCGCTTTAATGCTCACAGGAAAATCGATTGTCTGCTTCGGCGGCGAGGACTGGTGGTATCACCACCCGCATTCGAAGAACCATCTGATGAAGCGGTTCGCGCGTGCAGGGAACAAGGTCATCTTCGTCAACTCGATTTCGATGGGGCTGGCCTCTTTGACGAACAAAGACCTTGTGCCGCGCGTTGTGAGAAAGCTTCGCAGCTATTCGAAACTTGCGCGTACGACCGAGGAGGGCATCACAGTGGTTTCGCCTCCGGCTTTGCCCTTCTTCGGGAGCCGCGCGGCGCGAATGGCGAACCAGCGATTGCTGCGGGCGCAGGTTGGAAGACTGATGCGAAGTCGCGGCCTCACAAGCCCCATTCTGTGGATTGCAATCCCGACCGCCGTAGACATGATAGGCCACCTGGGAGAACAGCTAGTCGTCTATCAGGTTTCGGACAAGTACGACGCGAACACTATGGATCATGCGACAGACCCGCGCCTGATTCAGACGCTTCACGAGCGCGCGATAGATGCTGCGGACATCATCTTCTATTCGGGGCGCAAGCTCCTGCAAGAAGCTACGCGTGGGCGCGAGCGTTCCTATCTTCTGGAACAGGCCGTGGACTTCGCGCACTGGTCAAGAGTTGCGACGGGAGAGATTCAGGTCGCACAGGAGATTGAGCGAATCCCGCGCCCCAGGCTTGGGTACTTCGGGGCAATAGAGCCTTGGCTGGTGGATCAGGAGTTGATTCGAAAGGCTGCGCGCGAGCGCCCCGACTGGCACTGGGTCTTTATAGGGAATCGCTCGCGCGGGATGGAAATAGAGCAACTCTCAAACGTGCATTTCCTCCCGCCAGTGCCTTATGCGGAGCTTCCAACTTATGCCGCAGGCTTTGATGTCTGCGTGCTGCCTTGGGAGACCGAGCAGGCTTTTACTAGCTACGGCTCGGCTATAAAGGTGCGCGAGTACCTTGCCACGGGCAAGCCCGTCGTCATAGCCCCGCTTCCCGAATACGAACCCATGCGAGATGTGCTTCGCATAGCACGAAGCCGCGAGCAGTTCCTGGAACTCGTACAGAAAGCGCTAGAAGAACGCGACCCTCAAGCCGCACGCGCTCGCCAATCTGCGGTCATCAACGGAACCTGGGACGCCCGCGCCGAATGGGTCAGCGAGATTATAGAGAAAGCTATCAGAGATAAAGAGCAATAGCTCTTCTTTTATCAATCCCTGTTAATTTTCTCCTTAGATATTTTCCGCTCATGTAAATGAAGACGGCGGCCAGCGCGAAGAGGAAGTAGTGTAGGCTTAGGACGTAGCGGTATTCTGTGTGGGTGGCGGATTGGATGGAGAGGTAGTAGGCGGGGACGACTAGGAGTATGACGAGCGTTCTATAGGCGCGTGCGCGCAGTAGAAGTATGAGGCCGAAGAGGGCTAGAGGGAGCATGACGGCTGTGATGAAGAGTTTTTGGAGCGCGTTTACAAAGAGGCGTGGGGCGCGCGTCCAGGTGTTTGAGGCTGCGCCCAATGCGTAGAGTCTCGCGGTGCCTAACTGTATAAAAGAGTTCGCTTCGCGGGAAGCGGCGTTGGCAATCACAAGGCGGGCGCTCTCCTGGCTTCCGGCGACGAAGGGGAGTTGTATCAATCTATCGGGCTGCTGTTCCGGCGGCGTCATCTCTTCGGTTTCGACAATCACAGAGGCGTGCGTAGTGTTAGCGCTTCTGACCACTATGCTCATGCGGCCTCGCAGCATTCTGACGGGGAGCAGCAGGACGTAATCCGTGTTCTTCTGAAGCTCGAACGGAGCGGAGACGAGTTGGTCTGCGTATTTGGAATCGTCTCCAGTCAGATACATGACCTGAATATCCTGTAGCACTGTGGCTTTGGCCTGCGGCGCAAGCGTGCTCGCGGCCTGCAACTCCGCAGCAGAGTTTTGCCAAGCGGGCGCGGCTTCCGCAGCGACATCAAGAGAGTGTGAGACGGGAGGCTCCGTGGAGATGAGCCGCGCTCTTTCGAGCCTGAGCATGGAGGCGGCGCGGCGCGTCATCACGCCAGCGAACCAGACAGGATGCGAGCCTGCGATTGAGAGGCCACGTTTGAGACGCATGCGCTCTCTGTAAACTCCGTCCGGGTTAAAGAGCGTCCCGTAGTAATCAGGGCGATTAAAGTTCTCCGCCTCCCATTTCATGATGCCCATGTCCGTCTGGGGCACGCCGAATCTCCCTTCGGTGTCATAATCCGCTATGCCTTCGAGAAACGTCTGACCTGCGCCTAAAGAGAGCGGGATGAAATGACGAAAGACTACGGCGTTGCGTATGGTCAAAGGCGCGATGACGAGAACGGCTCCGGCCAGAAGCGTTGCCGCGCAAGACAAGCGCCGCCCGCGCTCGAAGAGCAGGAAACAGGCCAGCGCCAGAAAGGGAGCAAGCAGCAGAGCGTTCGCACGAAGCCAGCAGGATAAGCCTGTGAGAGCGCCGACCGCGAAGATGGTTGTCAAGCGTGGTCGCCTGACGGCGAGCGCCAGAAGAAGTACTGCGAGCAGAACGGGAAAGACCGAGAGCGAGTCCGGCAGCAGAAGGACAGAGTTCCAGGCGAACTGCGGAGAGAGCGCGGCAAGCAGTCCTGCTATGAAGCCAGCGCCCGCGCTCAATAGCTCCGCGACGATGGCGAAGATTAGTACGGCGCAGAGCGCATCAATAGTTATCTGTATGAACTGTGTGACGCCATCTCGTTCGCCAGCCGTGCCGTAGATTACCGCGAGCAGGATTGAGTAACCTGGCGGGTGGCCCAGGGTATTCGGGTCACCCAGAGGCGAAGAGGAATCGAAGAAGGACGCCGCGCCGCCTTCTCTCAGAAGGCTAGCGACGCGTTTGTAGTCGCCAGCGACGACCGTCTGTATCTTGCCTACCTCCTGCCGCGTGTCCTGCAACGAGAGCAAGCGCACGCCGAAGGCCAGTAGAAAGACGATGAGGGACGCGATTATAAACGGGCGCTTTCCCACCGCTCGCAGCCCGCCGCCTGTTCGCAAGTCCTGAGAAGATTTCTCTCCCATGTAAGAGATTCTTCGTGCCACCCGCGTGTGATTTAGTGGTTTACTTCGTAAGCTCCGTAGGAGCTTAATGTTTATAGCTTCCAGATAACTATACAGGCAAAGCTCCGTAGGAGCGACATGTTGATTGAGAACATGTCGCTCCTACGGAGCTTTATCTGTTTATGCTGAATCTACGTTATATTACTCGCTGCTAATCATGTGCGGAATCGCGGGTCTCATCAGTGTTAATCCGGCTGCGAGCATGGGTGCTATGCTCGCTGCGATTGAGCATCGCGGGCGCGATGACGAGGGCGTGTGGACTTCGCAGGCGATAGACGAAGCGGGGCGGCGCGCATGTCTGGGCCACAGGCGGCTTTCGATTATCGACCCTAGTCCAGCCGGGCATCAGCCGATGCTTTCCGCCGACGGGCGTTTTGTCCTGACCTTCAACGGCGAAATCTACAACTACCTTGAGT
>JACVRN010000213.1 GCA_014534425.1 Pyrinomonadaceae bacterium | reverse complement strand
GTCTTGAAGATTGCGCAGGAGCCCATCTCTCTTGAGACGCCAATCGGCGAAGAAGAAGATTCGCATCTGGGCGATTTCATAGAAGACAAGTCCATACTTAATCCTGCGGATGCCGTGGTCGCTTCTAACCTCAGAGAGATAACGGATGAGGTTCTGGCAACCCTGACGCCGCGCGAAGAGAAGGTCATCAAGATGCGCTTCGGACTCGGCACATCGGGGTCGGAACACACTCTGGAAGAGGTCGGCCAGCACTTCGCAGTGACACGCGAACGCATACGACAGATAGAAGCCAAAGCCTTGAGAAAGCTTCGCCACCCGTCGCGCTCGCGCAAGCTGAAAGCGTTCCTTGAGAGCGCTCAGCGATAGGCGTTAAGAGAAGGTATTAACAGGGATGGACAGGATAGAGAGGATAAAGAAAGAGCAATTCTTCTTTTATCCTCTCTATCCTGTCCATCCCTGTTAATTTTTTTGACTACTTATTCAACTTTATCTCAGGGTCGCGGGGTCGAAGCTCTTGACCGTGTGGTCGAAGGTGTACTGGTAGATGTAGAAGGGCAATGGGATTTGGCGTGTGTATTGAACGCGCGCCTGCCAGCGTGCGTCCTGCTGTGTGACTAGGACTTGTGTGGCAGGCGGTGGCGGCGCGCCGTACTCCAGCGCACGGTCTGTCAGCGTCTTCTTCAGCGATTCGCCCGTCGTCTGGGATTGCAGCGCGGCGGTGTTCACTGTCTGCTGCATTACGTCCTTAAGCTGGTAAGCCTGAACCGCCACAGGCACGTACTGGTAAGCGGAATAGCCTACGACTGCTAAGATAGCAATCACCACCAGAAATTTCAGCCGTCCTTCCCCACGTTCTCCGTGACGAAGCGCGAGGGAGCGTGTGCCGCACGAAACACTCATCTTCTATCTCTTCCTCACCTTTAGGAATTATGCTTTTAACACCGAGAGGAGCGAGGCGCTTAAAAGTTGCGGGGCAATCTCTCTTTCATCAACCAGCCGGGCGCGGCCCAGCCGCTCTAGCAGAACCCACTGGACATGACCGCCGACAGCTTTTTTGTCGCGCGCCAAGTGCTGCGCTAACTGACTCGTGTTAACGTGGCCGGTGCGTGGCAGCCTTCCGCACAAGCCGACGGCTGCGCGTAAAGATTCTAACTCGGAACGGCTCAGCATGCCTAGTCCTTTTGAAATTTCCCCCGCCACAAGCATCCCGTAGCCCACGGCCTCGCCGTGACGAAAATGTTTGTAGTCCGTCGCGGCTTCAAGAGCGTGCGCCGTTGTGTGACCGAAATTCAGTATGCGGCGCGAGCGATGGTCTCTGCGCGTTGCATCCTCGCGCTCGTCGCCCGCAACTATCGCCGCCTTGAAAGCCACCTGCGCGCTAATTAACTTTTCCAGATTGTCCGAAGGTTGAAGCCGTGCGCCCTTCCACTGCTCTTCAAGAAATTTGACGGTCTGACGAAAGAGCCTCACATCGCCCGCAGCCCCCTGCTTGACGCATTCACAGAAGCCTGCGGTCAACTCTCTGCGCGGCAGGGTACTGAGCGTTTCCGTGTCAATCAAGACGACGCTCGGTTGATGAAAAGCGCCGACGATGTTTTTGGCGTGCGCGTAATTGACTGCGGTCTTTCCGCCGACCGAAGAGTCTATCTGCGCGAGCAAGGTCGTAGGCACCTGTATGAAGGAGATGCCCCTGAGGTAAAGCGCCGCAGCGAAGCCCGCTAGGTCGCCGACGACACCGCCGCCTAGAGCCACGACCGCGTCGGTTCTCTCCAGTCGGCTCTCTGCGAAGAACGATAGCGCCCGTTCGAGTGTGCGAAAGGATTTATGACGCTCGCCGTCGGGCATAAGCCAGTGCGGAACATCGAAGCCTGCGCCCGCCAGGCTTTTGGCGGCACGCTCTCCGTAGAGCTTGAAGACTTTCGGATTTGAGATGAGGACTGCGCGGCGCGCATGAGGGCCGAGCTTTTGGCGCGCAACTTCGCCCACGATGCGGAGCGTTCCCTGCCCCGTGATGATTTCGTATTCCTGACGGCGCGCCCTCAGGCGCAGGCGCACGCGCTGCACGCTTCTTTCTACTCCTCGCTCACTGCGCTCGTAAGACTGTCGGCTAAAAGCTCAAAGCTCACTTCCCCAAAGCCTATGTGCTTCGCCAGATCTTCGACAGTATAGCGCGAGGAGGTGTTCCAGAGGTCTATCAATTCGTCGCCCGCGCGGCGCTCGGCCCACCACCTGCGCCCATAGCGCGTGCGAAGATGCTCGCGCAGTCCGACTTCAAAAGCCCACGCGCGAAGATATGCTGCGGCGTAAAAGCCGTCGTCAACGTCCCACAGGTAAAGTTGAGGGCTGCGCCGGAAGCCCGTCGCTTCCGATTGAAGCTGAGCGTAAAGGTGCATGAGATGCTCGCTGCGAACCGCGCTCGTCTCATGAAGCGTCAACTCGTAACGCAGCCGCGCGCAATAGCGCCGCACGTTATGCAGCGACAGCAGCGCAAGGCAGCCTTGAATATCTCGCACGCGCTCCTCGCTCACGTTCGGCAGATGTTCTCTGAGCCACAAGGGGTCTAGGAAAAGATAGTTGAGCAGAAAGGCGTAGCCTTCCGTGGTCGCGTGATCCGGCGGGTACATGAATTCGGGATGGCGCTTGATAAGCTCGCGCGAAGACCAGCCGAAGTGCTGCGCGTGTCCCGCTTCATGAAAGAGCACGGTGTAATCGTAGACGCCGCCGACGGGAGCAACCAGTAGCCGCACGTCGTCGGGCGCGTTGATGCGAAAACATGCTGCGCGCGGATTCTTGGTCGGGCGCACCTCGGCGTCTATGTGTATGTTCTTCTGCTGCTCTACGTGAATCCCCAGGCCGCTCATGGCGGCGGCGTAAGTCGGCAGCACATCGCCCGCAGGGAAAAACCTGTCGAGCCTGGACATTCTCTGGAAGAATAAGTAGTCGCTGTACTGAAGCTCTTCAAAGCTCACGCCCGGAAGGTCTCGCGTCGCTGCTCTTCTTAATGCCGAAGCGTAAGCCGTCTCCGTGCGAGCCAGAAAAGCATCCGTCCTCAGGGCCAGAGCCTCAAGGTCTGTGCCGATAATCTCCACGTAGAGCGCGCGGTAGGAATCGAACCCCAGAGCGCGTGCGGATTCATGAAGAGACTCTAGGCGTGCGGCGCGTATGTCGTTGCAACCGGCAACAGCATCAACCCAACGCGCCATCAACTCACGTCGCCTCACGGCATCCGGCTCGTTGGCGACCATCTTAGGCACGCTGTGCAGCGAGACGCGCCCGCCGTCCCACTCAACCTGTGCGCTCGACTGGCAATGCGCGTATTCATCTGTCAGTTCTTTGGCGTGCGCTTCAAGAAATCCTATGCGCGCAGTGCCCAAGAGAGAGTTCAATCCGGCGCGCCCCGTCTCCTGACTTTCGGGCAGTTGTTGGAGCGCGAGCTTTAAACCTTCAATCGCGTCGCGCGTGAAAAGGTCTTGGTAGCGTTCGTAGACAGGCTCTGTCTGAAGTTGCGGCTCGAAACCGGCGCGGTGTCTGTAGTGGGCAAGCTCTATGGCTGAGCTAAAGGCTGCGAACTCGCTGCGATAATCGCTGACGTTCATAAGCTGGTGAGGCGCACAAATACGCTTTCATAAAGATCGAAGAGCTTTGGGAGAATTTACGGAAACGAGATGGCGAAGGCGGATTGTAATACGAATGGGAGAAAAAACTCAAAAAGAATTTGCGCTGCGGGTACAGAAAAAGCGAATGGGCGCGACAACGTGGGAGTGTGTCGCGCCCATTCATATTCGTGGTCACTGTCCTCACCCCAGCAACCACTGAGACGGAGGATCCACCAACCGTCTCTCTTGCCCCACAATATACACCGCAATGCTTAT
>JACVRN010000045.1 GCA_014534425.1 Pyrinomonadaceae bacterium | reverse complement strand
CTTGATAAAGAGAGCGTTTCTCCTGTAACTTTATCTGAGAACGCAGAAGCAGGCGCTCTGTAAAAGCTCTTCTGCCGGTTTCATCTTCGGCTTTCTCCCGAGCTACAAGAGACGATGACGTACCCTAGCGCCGCACGCATAGAACTGCCTATTTTAGAGGAACTCATCGCCACGGGCGGGCGCGAGGACGTGCGCTTTCTTTACGATCGGCTGGGAGCATATTTCCCTCAACTGGAAGACGTAGAGGTTCGCGCAATTCGCAACGGCCATCGTGAGCAGTGGCGAAGGCTGGTGCAGCGTGCAGGCCGCGCTCTCGACGACAAACGAGAGATTGAGCGCCGTCAGGGCTTGTGGACTATCACCGGAGCAGGCCGAAAGCGCGTGGGCGAAGAGGGCCAAAGCTTTTCGCCGGAGGAAACTCCTGAGCCTCCAGCGCCGCTTTCACATTCCGACATTCAGCAGATGCTTCTTGATATAGGTCGCGTCTTAGGCTACGACGCCGAAAGCGAGTTTGAGTACTACGACGTAGTTTGGCGCGCCTCTGCGTCAAGCCCGCGCTTGAGCCACGTCTTTGAAGTCCAGCACAAGGGAAATATCGACGCGGCGCTCGCCAAGCTAAAGCGCGCCTACGAATCTCAGCGCTCAAAGCCTTACCTCATAGTTGCGAGCGAGCGCGACACGACTCGCGCCCTCAAATCCATGAACATCGCGCGCACAGGCCCTTTTCACGAGATAGGCGCTGCGACCGTAATCTTGAGCTTTGAACAACTCAGCCGCCTTCACCGCGCCCTCACATCGGTCGAAGAACTTTTACGGGAACTCTTCGAGCGATGACGGCCACCACGCCACTCAGAAAGCAATACCTTGAGATTAAGCGCAGGCACACGGACGCGCTCCTGCTGTTTCGCATAGGCGATTTTTACGAAGCCTTCGACGACGACGCGCGCCTTCTGGCCCGCGAGCTTGACATAGTGCTGACTTCAAAGCCTATGGGTAAGAACACGCGCGTCCCGCTCGCAGGTGTCCCCTATCACAGCCTTGAACGACACCTCGCCACGCTCATCTCTCGCGGCCATCGCGTAGCCATCTGCGAACAACTCTCTACGACGCCCGTTAAAGGAGAGTCGGGCAAGAACCTGATGGAGCGCGACGTGGTGCGCGTAGTCACGCCCGGAACCGTTATAGAGCCTGGGCTTCTTCAGACGAAGGCTAATAACTTTCTGGCGGCCTATGTGACGGATGGCAAGCGCGCTGGTGTTGCTTACGCTGACGTGACCACCGGAGATTTCGCTGCGACAGAGTTGGCGGCCTCGTCCGCCATCAGCGAGTTGCAACGCATAGCGCCGTCGGAACTCCTAGTCTCGCGCGCAAGCACGGAAGCCGACAGCGACGCTCTTCCGGGCTTTGTCACCAGATGCAGCGCCGGTTTCTTTGAGTACGAGAACGCGCGCCGCACGCTTCTCTCGCATTTCAAAACGCGCACGCTGGCTCCCTTCGGCCTTCAGCGCTGGCCGCTCGCGGCCACAGCCGCCGGAGCCATCATCAGTTATCTCAAAGACACGCAGGACGAAGTTGCGGGCCAGCTTGTGCGCCTGACCAGCTATCATACAGAGAATTTCATGATGCTGGATGCGCGCACCTTTCGCAGCCTTGAAATCTTCGAAACTTCGTCAGAGACCGGCACGCTCCTGGGCGTTCTTGATAGAACTCGCACTGCTATGGGAGCGCGACTGCTGCGGCGCTGGCTGCGGCAGCCGCTTCTGGAGGTCGCGGAGATTATAGGCCGACAGGAACACGTCGCCTGGTTTCATGCTCAGAAGAAAGGGCGGGGCGAATTGTTCGCGGCGCTTGAAACGATGCACGACCTTGAGCGGCTGTCCGCGAGGGCGCGCGCACAGGCCGCATCCGCGCAGGAGATGCTTGCCCTGGGCCAGAGCCTTGAGACAATCCCGCGCATACGCGCAGTTCTGGGGCGCGACGCTAAGCGCTTCGCCTCGGTTCTTCAGTCTCTTCCCCTGTGCGAAGCCCCCGCCAAACTTATTCGCTCCGCCATACGCGACGAATTGCCATCGCGCTCTACGGACTCGCTCGGCGTGATTCGTGAAGGCTTCTCGGAAGAACTGGACAAGCTGCGCGAGCTTTTGAGAAACGGCAAGAGCTATCTGGCAGAGATGGAGCAGCGCGAGCGCGCCAGAACCGGCATCAAGAGCCTGCGCGTAGGCTACAACAAAGTCTTCGGCTATTACATAGAGGTCACGCGCCCCAATCTTCATCTGGTGCCCGAAGACTACACGCGCAAACAGACGCTCACCAACGGCGAGCGCTTCATCACGCTTGAGCTTAAAGAACACGAATCCCTGGTCATACACGCGCAGGAGAGAATCACAGAGCTTGAGACGAATCTCTTTCGCCACATCTCAATTGAAGTCGGAAAGAGCCGCGAAGAAATCCTGGCCGCAGCCGCAAGCATTGCTTACCTGGACACGGTAGCTTCGCTCGCAGAGGTCGCGGAAGAGTTCAACTACACGCGGCCTGCGGTCGTGGATTCGACGCAGTTGATAATCCGCGACGGTCGCCATCCGGTGCTCGAAAGAGCATTCGAAGAGGGCGAGTTCGTCGCAAACGATACGGAGCTTGGCGGCGAAAGCGGGCCGCAGATTGCCGTCATCACAGGGCCGAACATGAGCGGCAAATCAACGTACCTGCGGCAGACGGCGCTGATAGTTCTGATGGCGCAGGTGGGAAGCTTTGTGCCTGCGCGTGAAGCTACCGTAGGACTTTGCGACCGCATCTTCACGCGCATTGGCCTCTATGACCGCATTGGAAGCGGCGAAAGTACCTTCATGACAGAGATGGTCGAGACCGCGCAGATACTTCATCACGCAAGCCCGCGCTCTCTTATTCTATTGGACGAGCTTGGGCGCGGCACTTCCACCTACGACGGCCTGGCCGTTGCGCGCTCCGTGCTCGAATACCTGCACAACCACCCGCAGATTCAATCCAAGACGCTCTTCGCCACGCATTATCATGAGTTGACGGAACTGGCGGAGACGCTGCCGCGCCTCAGGAATCTTTACGTAGAGATTGCAGAAGAGGGAAGCGAGCTAGTCTTCCTATATAAAATCCGCGAGGGAAGCGCGCTGAAAAGCTACGGTGTGTATGCCGCGCGGCTCGCGGGTCTTCCGCGCCCCGTAGTGCGCCGCGCCGAAGCGCTCTTGAAAGAATATGAATCGGCGGAGGGAAGCCGCGACGCCGAAAGCTACAATCAGCACGCCAACAGTTCAGCGCGCCTTGCCGAACTCACGCGCGTCATCCTTGAGACAGACCCCAACGCGCTTTCTCCCGTCGAAGCCCTCATGAAACTCTTCGAACTCCGAAAGCTCGCCGAAAAAGAGGACACAGCAATCCGCGCTATTAAAACAGCATAGAAAAGCAGGATTACGCCGGGTCTGTGTGGATTTGGACGCGGGAGCGGGGGATTTGGGCTTCGATTGCGCGCAGGACTCGGACGGAGATGGCGTGCGCGTCTTCCAATCTTTTGTCGCGCTCCATCTCTAAGTGAAGGTCTATGAACTTCTGCGAGCCGGAGCGCCGTGTGCGAAGGTCGTGAAAGCCTATGACGCCTTCGTCGCGGAAGCTGCTGACTATGCTCGCAACCTGTTCGTCAATCTCCTGCGGGAGCCGCTTATCCATCAGCACGTCCACGGCCTCGCGCCCTACATGAAACGCAGACCAGAGAATGTAGATTGCAATCACTATGGAGATGAGCGGGTCTATCAGGAGCCAGCCCGTCAGGAGGATAATCAGGAGCGCAAGGAGCGCGCCAGAGTTCGTGTAAATGTCCGTAGCGTAGTGAAGCGAGTCTGAAAGAAGCGCGGGCGATTCCGTCTCGCGCGCCACACGGCGCAGATGCCAAACCAGCCCTGCGCTCACAAGTATGGCTATCAACATCACGCCCACGCCTACTAACTCGGAGCTTGTAGGATGCGGCGCGATGATTCTGCGAATCGCCTCGCGTATCAGAAAGATGCCGGAGGCCGCTATCACCAGCGATTGAAAAAGACCCGCGAGCGATTCGGCTTTGCCATGACCGTAAGAGTGGTCTTCGTCTGCGGGGCGGGCTGCGGCGCGCACCGCGAAGAAGTTAATCACAGAGGCAAAGATGTCCATAGTCGAATCCAGCAATGAAGCCCACACGCTGATGGAGCCTGTGAGGAATCCCGTCACGGTCTTGAGCGCGACTAGAAACGCTGCCGCCAGAATTGAAAGCTGTGCGGCGCGCACCTTCGCGCGCTCTTCATCGCGGCTCGTTATGATTCTTTGCATAGCCTTTGCAGCCATCTCGCTTCAAACCTTTTTACAATTCTAGCAGACTCTCTAGTGGCTGAGCGCGTCCGGGTGCTCTGCGACTTCTTCTATGGCGACGCTGCGCGTGCGGCGCGAGACTATGGCGACGCCCGAGAAAATCAGCAGCGCGGCAATCCACGTTCGGCTGTTGAGAGGCTCTTGCAGTAGAAGCGGCGCGAGGATGAAAGCAATCAGTGGTTGCAGGTAGATGTAGACGGCTACGGTGCTGGGCGCAACGCGCGCCAGCGCCCAGGCGTTCAGATAATATGCCCCTACGGTCGGCACCAGAATAATGTAAAGAACCGCCAGCCAGATATACGCGCCCGCGCGGCTGACAGAATCGCTCGCGGCCAAGCTCCACACTCCTGCGGGCAGAGTGAAAAAGGTGCCTATAACAAAAATCCAGGTGATGACCGCGAGCGCCCCGTAACGCTTCAGCATGTCTTTAGAGATTGCTATGTAGGCTCCGTAAGAGAGCGAGTTGGCTATAATCAGAAGGTTTCCGAGAGTGGTGTTGGCGCTGAAATCCGCACGCATCGGGTCAACAAGATAAATGACGCCTGCGGCGGCCAGGATGATGCCGAGGATTCTACGCAAGGAGACGCGGTCTAATCCGAGGAAGAGACAGACCAGCAGCGCGAAGATGGGAATGGTCGTGCCCAAGATAGTAGCGTTGACGACCGTCGTGTAAGACAAACCTTTGACGAAGAGGAACTGGTTGAGAGCGACGCCCAGTATGCTGTAGAGCGTAAGGCGCGCGAAGTCTTTACGACCGACAACGCGCACGCTTCCCATAATTCTTTGTAGGATGAGAAAGGCTACGGCTGCGCCTGTGACGCGTAAGGCTACCAGAGCAGTCGGAGGCAGAGCGCGCAGAGCTATCTTGCCGAAGATGGGCCAGGTGCCGAACATGACCTGCACCATAAAAAGCGCAACGTGCGGAGCATATCCGGCCTGACGCACGCGCCCGCTATAATCTCTCAGCAAGAAACTTCCACCTCGTAAGCTAACGAAAAGAAAAGAGGAAGGGGATTGAAGTCTCCCGTCCCTCTTTTCCCTCTGTCCCTACAGTTATTCCGGTTTTGTTAGTGGCTCTAAGAATATTCTCCGGCCTTTGCGCCCGTGCCTTCGCCGATCTGCTCGGGATTGGCAGAGCCGCCCTTCTCCTGTTCAGACTTGCCCGTCTGATTGTCTGTGCTCTGTTCCGTCTCGCCAGTGCTTTCTTGCTTGTTCTGACCCTGTCTCTCTTGCTCTGACATCTTGCCTCCTTAACTCAAAGGGTTTCGTCACACTATCAGGTAAAGCGGATTTTCGAGGATGCGCTTGAAGGTCTGTAGGAACTGCGCGCCGGTCGCGCCGTCTATGACGCGATGGTCGCAACTCATTGTGACGCGCATGATTTGACGCGTGACCACTTGTCCGTTCCGCACGACGGGTACGGGCTTCATCTCGCCTACGGCGAGGATGGCTGCCTCCGGCGGATTGATGACGGCTGTGAACTCGGTGATGCCGAACATCCCAAGGTTGCTGATGGAGAAGGTCGCGCCCGTGTACTCTTCGGGCTTGAGGCGACGCGAGCGTGCGCGTTCGGCCAACTCGCGTACTTCGGCAGCAATCTGCGAAAGAGATTTCCGGTCGGCAGAGCGTATGACAGGAGTAATCAACCCGTCCTCTATGGCAACGGCGACGCCTATGTCGGCCCGCTCGTAATAACGAATCGTCTTCTCCTGGAAAGAGGCGTTGACCTGCGGGTGCTCTATGAGCGCGGCGGCAGCGACTTTGATGATGATGTCGTTGACGCTTATCTTCAATTCCGGGTCGAGCGCCTTGATGGATGCGCGCATCTCGGCGACGTTGTCCATCTCGATTTCCGTGGTGAGGAAGAAATGCGGGATGGGGCCAATGGAAGTTACAAGACGGCGCGCTATGACGCGGCGCATCTCCGACATAGGCTCGTCTCTATAAGGAGAAGCGCCGGTTATCTCCGGCTGCTGCGCTGGCGTCGTAGGCTCTACCGCGCGCAAACTTCTAGCGGGAGCTTCTTTCGCCTGTGCGCCTACGGCTTTGATGGCCTCTTCAATGTCGCGCTTGATGATGCGACCCGAAGGGCCGCTTCCCGTCAGGCTACGAAGGTTGATGCCAGCTTCCGCCGCCATACGCGCGGCAATCGGAGAGACCACCAGCCGCCCGCCGTCCGCGCTTCCGTCTTGCCGAGCGCCAGCGCCGTTGCCCGACGAAGGCTCTGGAGCTTCGCCGCCGGACGCTTCCTGCTGTGCGGCGGAAGGCGCTTCGCCCGCGTCTGCTTCTTCAGGCGCAGCTTTACTGCTAGCTTTATCGCTCGAAGCGCTCGCGCCCGACTGTGCCTGCGCGAGCAGCGCCGAAATATCTTCGTCCGGCTCGCCTATGATTGCTATGATTTGTCCGAGCGGTGCGCTTTCGCCCTCCTGAATCAGAATCTTTCGCAAGACCCCGTTGCCGAGCGACTGCATCTCCATGGTGGCCTTGTCGGTATCAATCTCCGCCAGAGGCTCGCCCATAGAAACCTTATCGCCCTCTTTCTTGAGCCAGCGCGCAAGCTGCCCTTCCTCCATAGTCGGAGACAGCTTCGGCATTACGACCTGTGTTGCCATTATTAAACCTCAGTGATAAGAAGCTATCAGCAGTCAGCTACCAGCTATCAGTAAAAGCAAATTGTCTTGCTGATAGCTGACTGCTGACTGCTAGATGTATGCTACTTCGCGCACGGCATCCACTATCTGCTTGACGCCGGGGATTGCCAGATTCTCAAGATTCTTGGCGTAGGGCATGGGAACGTCTGCGCCTGTAACGCGGCGCACGGGGGCGTCCAGATAATCGAAGGCGCGTTCCATGACCTCTGCGCTAATCTCTGCCGCGACGCCGCAGAATGGATGCGATTCCTCCGCTATCACGAGACGATTGGTCTTCTTCACGGAGTTGATGATGGTCTCTATATCCAGAGGCCGTATGGTTCGCGGGTCAATCACCTCGCAGGAAACGTCCTGCTTCTCAAGCTCCTCCGCAGCCTTCAAAGCGACGGGAACCATAAGGGAGCGCGCGACGATTGTAGCGTCCTTGCCTTCGCGCTTGATGTCCGCCACGCCGAGCGGGATAGTGAAGTCCTCATCTTCCGGCACCTCGCCCTTGTTGCCATACATGCGCTCCTGCTCCATGAAGATGACGGGGTTGTCGTCGCGTATGGCAGACTTCAACAGTCCCTTGGCGTCTGCGGCGGTCGAAGGCATGACCACCTTGATGCCAGGGAAGTATGCGTACCACGATTCCAAAGCCTGCGAGTGTTGCGAAGAGACCTGAAAGGCAGAGCCATTGGGGCCGCGAAAGACTATGGGGATATTGAACTGGCCGCCGGACATGTAAAGCATCTTGGCCGCAGAGTTGATAATCTGGTCTGTGGCTAGAATGGAGAAGTTGAAGGTCATGAACTCTACAACGGGCCTGAGTCCAGCCATGGCCGCGCCCACGCCCAGACCTGCAAAGCCAAGCTCGACAATCGGCGTATCAATGACGCGCTTTTCACCG
The DNA here is from genome assembly GCA_014534425.1 of Pyrinomonadaceae bacterium. GTDB lineage: Bacteria > Acidobacteriota > Blastocatellia > Pyrinomonadales > Pyrinomonadaceae > JACVRN01. The sequence continues at coordinate 25,451 of JACVRN010000045.1, read as the reverse complement.
AACTCCTGCAACAACCCCTTGGTAACTTTGTACGCGCCCTGATAGGCGGCAACCTCTTCGCCCATCAAAAACACATTCTCGTCGCGCCGCATCTCTTCGGCCAGCGCCTGATTCAAAGCCTCGCGTATAGTGATAACTGCCATCGTAACCTCATCACTGTTCTTTATAGACGTGCGTGTAAAGCTCTTTCGGGTCGGGTTCGGGGCTTTCTTCCGCGAAGCGCACGGAGCGCTCCACCTCTTCGCGCACGCGGCTCTCTATTTCCTGAACCCCTGCGTCGTCGATGATGCCTTGCTCTTTAAGCGATGCCGTAAAGAGCTTGACGGGGTCGCGCTCTTGATATTTTTCTATCTCGGCGCGCGTGCGGTAGTTGCCGGGGTCGGACATAGAGTGGCCCATGAAGCGATAGGTGCGTATCTCAAGAAAGGTCGGAAGACTCTCTTTGCGCCCGCGCTCTACTGCGCGCAGCACGGCCTCGCGTACGGCCAGCAAGTCCATTCCGTCAACGACCTCCGACATGACCTCGTAGGAGCATGCCTTCTGCCACACATCCTGCAATGACATGGCGCGCTTCAAGGCTGTGCCCATGCCGTATTGATTATTTTCGCAGATGTAGATGCAGGGAATCTTCCACAGTTGCGCCAGGTTGAGCGACTCGTGAAAGGCTCCCTGGTTCACTGCGGCTTCGCCGAAGAAGCAGAGCGCGACCCTGTCCGTCCCCCTGTACTTCGCCGCGAAGGCAACGCCCGTTGCTAAGGGAATCTGTCCACCCACTATGGCGTGGCCGCCGAGGAAATTCACGTCCCTGTCAAAGAGGTGCATGGAGCCGCCTTTGCCGGAAGAGCAACCGCCCGCTTTCCCGTAAAGCTCTGCCATAATCTCGTCAGCCGAGACGCCCTTGGCAAGCGCCTGCCCGTGCTCGCGGTAGCTGGTCAGCACGTAATCATCTTTCTCAATGGCGGAGATAGCGCCCACGGCGACCGCCTCCTGCCCTATATACAGGTGACAGAAGCCGCCAATCTTGCCTAAGGAATAGCTCTCGGCGCACTTCTCTTCGAAGCGGCGTATCAAAATCATTTGATACAGAAGATTGAGCAGAAGGTCTCTGTCCACCTCTTCGACGCGATTCTTCTGCTCTTCTTTGCGCGCCTCGTGTTCCTGCTCAAGCTGAGATTGACTGGCCTCTTCTGCGACTTCGCGGTCAAGAACGCCCGCCGCGTTTGCGTCCTCGGCCTGAGCGCGCGATGGTGAAGGTTTGGCTTGTTTGCTCATCTGGATTAATCTCTTCGGCCCGCACGCACGGGCCTTAATGGAAAGAGTACTTATCCCCGCGCAGGAACCTGGCCCCGCAAGAGGGATGCTCCCGAACTTCTGTAAACTGAAACTTATTGCGTGCGAGGTTGATTATACGCGAGATGCGAAGCCGCGTGCAAAAGCGCCCGGCTCAGGATAAAGATAAAGCGCACGCGAGCTTTGCTTTTATAGCCCGCGTGCGCCTTTGAAGAAGGAAGCTTTCTCGGCCTTCGCTTCAGGTCAGCATGTCTATGGAAGCGATATTAGAGTTTGCGGCGATGGTCGGCCCAAGCTTTCGCGCGTGCTTGTCGCGCTGCATGTTGCGGTCTGCGGAGGTCAGAAGCTCTTCCGCCGTCTCGCCGTCCCTGGGAAAGCAGGCTATGCCGATGCTCAGCCCTACGCGAGCCGTGCGGCCAGTGCGAACGGTGAACTCGTGCTTTTCGACAGCAGCGCGTATGCGCTCGGCCACTAGCACGGCCGTGTCGCCCGATGCCATAGGCATAATCGCAACGAACTCGTCACCGGCATAGCGCGCGAGCATGTCCATCTGCCTCAACTGTTTTCTGATGACTTCCGCCACACTCGCCAGCATGCGGTCGCCCACCGCATGGCCGTAAGTGTCGTTGACCTTCTTGAAGTCTTCCAAATCCATGCTGAGGATGGTTAGAGGCTCTCGGTTCAAACGCTGGCACTCGGCCACGCGCTGCTCGAGCGACATGTAGAAGGCGCGAGCATTCGGAAGGTCTGTCAAAGGGTCTGTCAAAGCGCTCTCGCGTGTCTTCTCGAAGGTGATGGCATTGTTGAGAGCCGAAGACGCGTGCAGCGAAACGGACTCAAGAAGGCGTACGTGCTCTGTGGAATAAGACGCGATTGATTTTGAATAGAGCGTGATTGCGCCGAACGCTCCGGCTTCATTCACGAGCGGAGCGACCAACACGCCGCGCACGCTCTTTGCAATCTCTTCGGGCACGCCGACCATATCAAGCTCAGGCGAGGTGTTGCACATGGTTCGTGCGTTGGCTATCACCCAACCTGTAATGCCGTCGCCGACGTTGATGCGGCGACGGAGGAGCGTGTCGACGTGCTCGCCTGCGACGTGAATCGCCACGGCCTTGCCGCTCTTTTCATCTACGATGTAGATGGTGCAGATGTCGAAGGGAACGATGGCGCGCAGCTTACTTGAGACGAGCGTGACCGTATCGTGCAGGTTCAGAGACGAGCCTATGGTCTGCGCTATCTCGTGAAGCGCGAAGACCTCTCGCTGTGCCTGCGTGATGGAGCGGAAGCCGGAATGATTGTCCGGCGCTGAACCCATGGTTTCAGAGACAAGCCCGGTATCGGGTTTGGCGTTGTTCTGATACGTCTCCTGCTCGGACTGAACCTGCTCCTGTATGTCCTGGCTTTCGATGAGACGGTCGAACTCTTCCACATGCTCCGTGAATATCTCCACGATTCGCGGGTCAAAGGACGTGCCCGCCATCTTCTTCAAGTGCGCGAGCGAAGCCTCACGCTTCATCCCCTTTCGATAGGGACGGTCGCAGCGCGTGGCGTCGTAGAAATCGACTACCGAGATGATGCGAGCGACCAGAGGAATGTTCTCGCCCTTCAAGCCTTTCGGATAACCCGTGCCGTCCCACTTTTCATGGTGATAACGCACAATGTCTTCGACCGGGTAAGGGAAGTTTACGCGCTTTAGAATCTCTGCGCCGACGATAGGGTGAATCTTCATCTTGGCAAACTCCGATTCGGTGAGCTTGCCGGGCTTGTTCAAAATGTATTCCGGCACGGCCAGCTTTCCTATGTCGTGCAGGAGCGCGCCCGCCAGAAGCGCCTGCGTCTCCGCCTCGCTGACATTGAGGAGCCTTCCCATCTCTTTCGCGTAAATCTGCGTCCGGCGAACGTGGCCGTGAGTCGTCTGGTCTTTAGCGTCAATCGCTATGGCAAGCGACTCTATGGTATTCATGTGCAGGTCTGCCATCTCCTGTATATGGCGCATCTTGCCCGCTTCCGCGCGCCGCACTTCTTCAAGGTGCTGATTGTTGAAGCGGTAAAGAAGATAAACAAGACCCGTGATAAGCGTGCCCATGAACAGGTGTATGAAGCTGCGCGTTTCCAGCGCCGCGTAGAAAAGCCCCGCGCTCGAAGCTCCTGCGACCTGCGTGATGGAAGTCCAGACTATGCTCTCTATAGAAAGCGTCAGAGGCTTGCCGGAATCGAAAGCTACGAAGGCGGCGACGCCAATCGTGCTCAGAAAATATTGCGCGAGTGCCAGAGCGCAGACAGGCAGAAGCAGTTCGCCGAGCGTCAGGGATCGCGCCGCGCTTCCATGCGCCAGCAGGTTAATCAGCAGCCCGTAGAGCGATGCGGCCACAAACGTAGAAACGATGCTCGTGGCAGTCGTAAAGACCGTGAGCCGCCTGTCAGATTCGCGCCATGAAGAGATAAGACCCACGACTGCGGCCAGCAGCACCGCAGGGGCCACAGTACCCGCAGAGCCTGCCGCGTACATCATGACCGCCAGAAAGATAAAGGTGTCAGCGACCGATTTCGTGCTCTGTCTCACGCCGTCCGCGCCCGTGACGGAGACCGTCAGGCGGCTGGCCGCAACACACAGCGCCAGAAGCGCTACAAGCGGCATCAGCCCGCTCCAGCCTTTGAGGGGAAGGGAGGCCAGGGTGCTGAGCGAATAGAGAAAGATGATTCCGGCCAGCAGGGCAACTGCTCCCAGAAACGCGAGACTTTTCCAGTTTCCTTTTGGCATGGGCTGTGGGTAATCCTTTAAGCTGTGGCGATACACAAAAATGGGTTTTGAGAGTAGGCCAGAATGAATTGAAAGCGGCCCTTCGGAAGTGCCATGTGGTTGGCCGTTGTAAGCCTGTTGCCAAACATGTTTGGCAACAGGCTTACAATACCCGTCAAATCCCCATAAAGTCAAGCTTTTTGTTGAGCATATAGAATTTAGCTCTATTGCAGGAATGTCGTTTTGTGGTATTCTCGCGCGGTTTGAGCGATGCCCGGAAGCTGCTTTTTTACCCTCCTTTCAACCTCCTCATGAAGGGAACGGGGCCAGGCTCTCGGAAGCCGTCCGTGTGGCGGGAGTCTTCGACGCCCTTTTCGGAGACTCTGAAGCGGCCTTGAGCGCCTAAAGCCGGGAGTGTGCAACCGCTCTCGACTGATGTTCCAGGCTCGAAATATCTTAGAGATTTACCCTCTGAAAGCTTGCGAACTCGAAATTTTTCGTGTATTTCTAGCCGTTCTAATGCTACACTGCGCCCGCCGTAAAACTATTTGAGACCCGAGGTTTGGCGCTGGAAGACGGGCGATGCGCTTTGAAAATTTTGTGCCTGTGCGTGTCAGAAGCAGTTACCGGAGCATGCCTGGCAAATAATCGCTTGTTAATTTTAACAGGCCCCGCACGCATGAATCTTCTGGCAGCAGGCGTTGTGGCGACAGAAGATTACGGCTTGGCTGGGCTAGGACTTTAACCGAACTGGTGCGGAAATAGCGTCTTAAAGAGCGCACTTCATTGGTAGGGAGTCAATCCGCATAAGTTCCTCAACAAAACTACCCCTCTGGGTTACAGGAGAAAAATTCGATGCGAAGAACTTTAGCTTTTCTTGCCTTGCTAGCCACTGCTGCTTTCTGGACGGCCTGCGGCGGTGGAGACAACACGAATATGACGAATACTAATACGACCACCAACACGGCCACCACTACGACCAACACGGGAACGTCTACCACCAACACCGGCACGAGCACCAACACAACCACGACCAATACCAACACCAGCTCTGGCAACATGAACATGGGTAACGCGAACGCCGGCAACAGGAATATGAGTAATGCGAACGCTGGCAGAGCCAACACGAATGCTGGCAACGCGAATACCGCTAACAGACGCCCGTAGTAGTTTGTTTCGTGCACAAACGAGTTCAGGGCGCGTTGAGCCTTTCAGCGCGCCTTTCGTTTTTTTAAGCCCTGACTCCGCACCATCCAGAAGTGTCATCCGACTTGCAAGACCATTCGGAATCCCCGGCTTCCAAATCGGCCTATCGCGTTATCACAGACGAGGCCGAGGCGCGCAGCGCACTCCTAGAGCTTCAGAAGGAGAGCATCATAGGTCTGGACACGGAGACCTACTGGGACGCGAAAGAGAATCATTCGCGCGTCTCTCTGGCGCAGCTTGCGCCTCGCGCGGGCGAGATTCTTGTCATAGACCTGCTGGAAGTCGAAGCGGAAGTCCTGAGGCCGATAATCGAATCGCCCGCAGTAATGATGGCAGCGCACAACGCGCGCTTTGACGAGGCAATGCTCAGAGGCGCGGGCCTTCGTCCCGCAGGTTTTGTGGACACGCTGAGGCTTGCGCGTGCCGCACTTCGTCTTCCTTCATACAGTCTAGCGGGAGTCTCCGAGCATCTTTTCGGGATAGAGTTGGACAAGCGATACCAGAAATCAAACTGGCGGCGCAGACCTCTGACACGCGCGCAACTTCAGTACGCGGCGCTCGACGCGCGCATGACGCTTGAGCTTTACGACGAGCTTTCAAGAATTCTTACAGAGCAGGGAAAGCTTGAGGCTGCGCTGCGCTTCAGCACTCTCGCGCCTGCGGAGGAGAAATCCGGCACGGCGCCGCGCAGACGACGCGCCCCGCAACCGCTCGCGCGTCCACTGACGGACGATGAGCGTCGCATACTGAAGGAATTGAAGAAGTGGCGGCTGGAAAAATCCGGCAGAGAGATGGTGGCGGCCTACATGATCTGCCAGGATAGAACGCTTGAGCATCTGGCTATGGAAAAGCCCTCTACGCTCAAAGACCTGCAATCCATCTACGGCCTGGGCGATTCCAGAATCTCCCGCTTCGGAGAGGAACTGCTGGAAGCATTAAGAAAAGCTCAATCCTCCAAGTAAAGAGAGAAAGAAGTCTAACCACTCGCTCCAAGTTGCGCTGCGAGTTCTTCGGGCGTATTCACTGGCCTCTGGCACGCGTAATGCTCGCAGACGTAGGCAGTAGCTCGTCCATCCATTGCCGTGCGCTCGCGCAGAAGGGGAACGAGTTCGGAAGCGCGTGCGTCCTGCTCTCTGGAAAGCGCGACGACCTTATTCGGCAGGTATCGCTTCCAGACCTCGCGCAAGAGCGCACGCGTGTCTGCCGAATCTTCGCTGTCTATGATGGCAATTTCTTTAGGTGAAGAGAGATAAAAATCCATGGCGCATAGGAGCCGCCCGAAGGCCGAAGGGTAACGCCCTACTGTGTCGCGCATGAGGCGAAAGATGGTGACGGCTTTCCTCGGATAGTCTTCGCGCGCCGTCAGCACGCCTAGCCTTAGCAGAACGTCAGCCGCGACGGAATTGCCAGAAGGCGTGGCGTTGTCAAAGTAATCTTTCGAGCGCACTATCAACTCTTCGTGGCTGCTGCCCGTGTAGAAGAAGCCGCCCTGCTCGGCGTCCCAGAACTCTTCTATCATGCGCTCGACTACGCCCTGCGCCTCCTCAAGCCACTCCAACTCGCCCGTCGCTTCATAGAGCATCAAAAGTCCGTCGGCTAAGAAAGAGTAGTCTTCAAGATAGCCGTTCAATTTCGCCTGCCCGTCCTTGTAGGTTCTGAGCAGCAACCCATCGCGCCTCAGTTTCTCAAGCACAAAGCGCGCGTTGCGTCGCGCGGCTTCCGTGTAATCATCGCGCTCAAGGATAGCGCCCGCTTCGGCAAAGCTTGCGAGCATCAGACCATTCCAGGCGGTCAGAATCTTTTCATCTCGCCCCGGCTTGATTCTTTGCTCGCGCGCCTCGAACAGAATCTTGCGACCGCGCGCAAGCACTTCGCGCAGGTGCTCGGCAGTGATGTTCTCGCTTGCGGCGACTTCTTCCACAGAGTCGTTGATGTTCGGGATGCTCTTGCCCTCGAAATTTCCGCCGGGCGTGATGTCGTAGTAGGAGCAGAAGAGCGCGCCGTCCTCTTTGCCCAGAATCTCTTTGACTTCATCCGGCGTCCAGACAAAGAACTTCCCCTCGTGGCCTTCCGAGTCCGCGTCCTGCGTGGAATAGAACCCGCCGCCCGCGTCCGTCATCTCACGCAGGACGTAATCGAGCGTCTCTTCTGCTATGCGACGATAAAAGTCTTCATGCGTCTGCTGATAAAGGTGTAGGTAAAGGCGCGAAAGCAGCGCGTTGTCGTAGAGCATCTTTTCAAAATGCGGCACGAGCCACTGTGCGTCCGTGGAGTAGCGATGAAAGCCGCCGCCCAGTTGGTCATACATGCCGCCTTCGGCCATGCGCCGCGCCGTGTGTTCCACCATCTCGAACGCTTCCTTATCGTTTGTGCGATAGAAGGCGCGCAGTAGAAATTCAAGATTCATGGGCGCTGGAAACTTGGGCGCGCTACCGAAGCCGCCGTATCTCTTATCGTAGCTGCGCGCAAGCTGGCGCTCGGCCTGCTCAAGCAACTCGACCGAAATCGCCTCTCTGGATTCGCGCGCTACGTCCATGCGGCGCAACTCTCCCAACATGGAGACGGTGGTTTCCGTCACTTCGTCGGGCCGCGTTTTGTAGGCGTCAGCGATGGCCGTCAGAATCTTAGGAAAGCCAGGCATGTTGTAGCGGTCTTCGGGCGGAAAATACGTGCCGCCGTAGAAGGGAACGCCTTCGGGCGTCAGGAACACAGTCATGGGCCAGCCGCCGTGCCTGGTCATCAACTGCACGGCGTTCATGTAAATCTGGTCAAGGTCGGGGCGCTCTTCGCGGTCAACTTTGATGTTGATGAAGTTGTCGTTCATCAATTGCGCTATCTCTTCATTTTCGAAAGACTCGCGCTCCATCACATGACACCAGTGGCAGGCAGAATAGCCTATGCTCAGCAGTATCGGTTTATCTTCGGCCCGCGCCTTTGCCAAAGCCTCTTCGCCCCACGGATACCAGTCCACAGGGTTATGCGCGTGCTGCAAGAGATAAGGGCTGGTCTCGTTGATGAGACGGTTCGTGTGTTTGTGTTCCGCCATGAAAGATTACCCCTTGACGATTTTTGAATTCCTGACAGTCTATAACTTTTCGATGAGAAATTAACAGGATGGACAGGATAAAGAAGAAATGATTCTTTCTCTTTTATCCTGTCCATCCTGTTTGCATTCGCTTCCGGCTCAGTTATTGAACCAGTAGGGTGTCTTCTTGGCCCAGGCTGTGTTTTTGTAGCGGGTGTGCAGGAGTTGCCATGCGGCTTTTGAGAGCGGGCCTGTGTCCTTGTCCGAACAGCCGTAGCGCGTAGTCATCACTGCGATGTGCAGCGCTTCCGGCACGCGCGGGTCATTAGGCGCACGCTTTGCCCAACCAATAGCTTCGCGCGAGAGATAGTTCGGGCCTGTGCCGAGCGAGAGAAGCTGTGTGCGTTCGCGCTTGCCCGCCTCGCTTTGCGCCGCGCTCAGGAAATCGAGTTGTAAGGCTTCGACTTTCGGCTCCGACCTTTTCGTAGACGTATCGCCCGCGTTCACCGCTTCATCGCCAGCGCTTTCCGCAAAGGGCGCGCGGTCGCACCACCAGTTGTCTCTATAAATATCTCTTTCGTTGAGCGGCGTGAAGCGGCCAACGTTAGAGTCTACGAAGGGACGCGTGCCCGGAAATTTCAGAAGCGTGTAGAGCGCCACAGCCCTTGCGCTCGCGGGCGTAGCAGCGTTCGCGTACTCGTTGAGCGACGCTTTCATCTCCGGCGCAAGGCTCGCCAGAACAGGCGTGAGCGCTTTACTTGTCTCAGTGTCATTCAGCATGACGGCCCTAGTCCACGCGGCTAAGGCCATACGCTTTCGCAGGTGCTCTGGAAGCGTCGGACTGTTGGCGGCCTCCTGCAAGAGCGAGAGCGGCAGACGGTCGTTCATGATTTGGGCCGCGTCTTCGTCAAAGAGCGTGCGCCCGGCCAACTGTTTCAAATCGGCATCCTGATTCAACTCTTTAGGCTCTATGGGAATCTCTCTGCCGTCGTCGCCCCAACTAAAGGCGGTCGGTCGCCTTTGCGCGTACTTGAGAAATTCTTCCAGCGTAGTTGCCAGCAGCATTCTCTGATGCAGAAATTGATTGATGGCCGAAGGCGGAAGCGCCGCTTGGTTCTGTAGAATAGTATCCAGGCGCGTGCGAGCGTCCGCGCGCTTGCCCGATTCAATCAGCAGCCGTACGGCATGAAAAGAGGCGGTCGCGTAAGCCGCAGCGTTCGGCTCGATTCTGCTTGCCGCGTCTATGAGAGATGAAGAGGCTGCATCAGCGCTGCTGGCTTTGGACAGCGCAGCGACGAGCCACGCGTGCGAATCCGTCTTACGCCACCTGTCCAGGGCGTGCTCGTATGATGGCTTGTCTTCCGCCTGAAAAGTTCTTAGCCAATCGCTCAACTCATCCGTGATGACCGTGCCCTGATTCTTTTTGACCTCATCGGAAACAGGCTCGTCCTCGCTGCCAAGATACTTGTCCAGGATGGTTGTGTAATCCCAAAGCTCCTGCTTGAGGTCTGCGTTCGGCTCGCGGTTCATCAGCGAAGCGGACAACTCGCGCAGGCGCTCTTCGGGCCTGAGGCGCAGCTTGACCAAATTAAGCAGCTTCGCTGCGGAATCGTGAAGCGGCCCCTGCTTTATCTCGTCCAGCGTGCGCTTCAAAGCAGTCTCAGCCTGCGTGAGGGTTTCGGTTCGCTTTGCGTCTTCTCCAAGGCTTGCTTTGCGAATCAGGCTGCGCGCGATTAGATATTGCGCCGTCTCGTGCCAGGGCGAAGATGCGTCGCCAGCAATCTTTTCAAAGTCCGCGCGAGCTTCGTCAAACTTCATCGCGTAGAATTTAGCGGCTGCGATCTGGTAAGCGCGGTCTGCGCGTATCAAAGCCGCCGTGGATGTCGCGGCTTCCGGTATAACCTCGCCGCTCCCACAATTACTGAAGACCTTGTCCTGGCCCTGCAACCAATCTTTTACCTCCGCGCTGTCCGCACCGAACTGCTTGATGCGATCTTCGAGCGTGTGCGCGGCACTTTCAAAAGCATCGTTCGGACAGTTGAGAAAACTATCGTATTCCTCTTTCCCTGTGGCCCTGAAGACTTCTATTTCCGGGTCGGCACCAACCACGCTTCTGACTTTCTTGCGCGCGGCGAACCATGCGGTCTTGCCTTCTTCAAGACTGTTCTGCCAGTCGTAGACAAAACGATCCCGCCAGAGACTTGCGAGCGCCTGCTGCTCCGACTGGTTGAAGCTCATGCCGTTCATGTAGCGGTAGGCCACGTATAGATAAGAGCGCGCGTAAGTGGGCTGCAACACGCCTAGCTGTCCGCGCGCAAAGCTGTCTAATGGAAAGTCCGGGTGCTTGACGTAATTGAAGATTGCTCCTCTGGCAAACGGGCCGCAGGCGTAAACGGGGCGCTCCAGCCCGCACAACAGCATGGATGCTAAAACGAAGACGACAATCAAACTCTTAAGACGCGGGGTTCTCATTTCGGCTCCTTTTGAATAACACTCTGCACTGACCGCTCAGTCCAAGCCTGCGTGTGGAAGACGTAGGTGCGTAACTCCGTTGAAGCCAACTTCACAGGCTCATCCGTAGAGACGCCTTTGCTCAAACGACAGAGAGGGCTGCGGAACTGTCCGCCTTCGTTGATAAAGCCGCGTATGCGCTTTTCATCAACGCCCATGCGAAAGAGCATAGGCACCGCCTCATCAACGGGGAGCTTGTCCAGCCAGTTGTCGTCCATGCACCAGGAAGCAAGCGCTGTGATGGAGAGCGGCATGGCTTTGGGCAATTGCTGCCGCACATCTTCCAGCAGCTTTGCGTAAAACTCGCGCTCTGATGTCAGGGCGTCGAAATCAATCTGAAGCACAGAGACGTTCGGCGCGCGGGACGCTTCAGCGAGCGCCTTCACTACCTCTGCGCGCTGTGTGGTTGAAAGAAGGGGCGGAGCGTCGCGCACAGTCTCTATACGCACGACGGCTACCAGCGTTGTGCCCTGCGGGACTTTCAAGGGCTGCATGCGCGGGCGTTCGATAACTTTGTCCTCGCGCAGGTAGATTGTTTTCGACAGAAACGCAACGCCGACCGCGCGCGGGTCTATGAAATCCAACCGCTCCGGGCGCTCCCACGCCCACAGTATGAGCCTTGGAAAACCGGCCATGCGAGCGCCCCTGCCTTCAGCACCGAGCGCCATAACCCTCTCGCCTTGCACGCGTGCGAGGACAATCCACGCCGACACTCCAACCAGAGCCAGCACCAGAACGAAGATAAGAGCAAAGCTTTTTTTAGAGACGAACGGCCACTTCATTGCTCGACAGTATAAGACAAAAGTAAAAACGTAAAAGGAAAAAGTTAAAACGGGTGACGAGTTATCAGAAGTTTTCCGGCTTCGACTAAACGCGGGAGCCTCTGTTATACTCGACTGAGTGAATGGTCATTCATTTTTTAGCCGGATGTTTTTTTGAGCTTTTCTTAACGGCAGAGGTTTATATGAGAGAGAAGATTGAGCGAGAGACTCTGGAGATGGATGTGGTGTTCGTGGGAGCGGGGCCTGCGAATTTGAGCGGGGCGCTTCACCTGGCGAGGCTCGTGCGGGAGCATAACGAGGCTGTGGGGAGCGGGAAGCGCGAGGGGAAGGCGCTCGGAGAGATTGAGATTGGCGTGATTGAAAAGGGCGCGTCGGTCGGCGCGCATATTCTTTCGGGCGCGGTTATGGATCCGCGTGCGCTGCGCGAGTTGATGCCGGATTTCGAGGAACAGGGCGCGCCGCTAGAGTCTCCGGTCAAGGAGGACTACTTTCTTTATCTCACAAGGCAGCGCGCGATTCGCTCTCCGATTACGCCGCCGCCGCTAAAGAATCACGGCTATTACATAGTCTCTTTGAATCGTCTGACCTCCTGGCTGGGCGAGAAATGCGAAGAGGCGGGCGTCAATATCTTTCCAGAATTTCCGGGCGCGGAGATGCTCTACGGCGAAGATGACCGCGTGGTGGGCGTGCGAACGGGCGACAAGGGAATCGATAAAGAGGGCGAGCCGAAAGAGAATTTCGAGCCGGGCGTTGACCTTCTGGCGAAAGTGACTGTGCTTGGTGAAGGCCCGCGCGGCTCTCTGACAAAAAAGCTTTCGGAGCGGCTTAATCTTAATGAAGGACGCGAGCCGCAGGTCTACTCGCTCGGCATCAAGGAGCTTTGGGAGTTGCCGGATGACCGTTACCCTGCGGGGTGCGTGACGCACACACTGGGTTACCCGTCGGACGCGAAGACCTACGGCGGCGGCTGGATTTACGGGATGCAGAACCGCATTATCAACATAGGCTACGTGACGGGGCTTGATTACCGCGACCCACTGCTTGACCCGCACGCGGAGTTTCAGCGCTTCAAGCAGCATCCCTTCCTGGCAAAGCTTCTCGAAGGCGGAAAGATGATTCGCTACGGCGCGAAGACCATAGCCGCAGGCGGACTCTACGCCATGCCGCAGATTTACGCCGACGGAGTGCTGCTCGTAGGCGATTGCGCGGGCTTCCTGAATTCGCAGCGCCTGAAGGGGATTCACACGGCTATCAAGAGCGGCATGCTGGCGGCTGAAGCAATCTTTGAAGCTCTGCTTGCGGGCGATTATTCTGCCAAACAGTTGAAGCGTTACGAGGAGCTTGTGCAGGCTAGCTGGATTATGCCGGAGCTTCGCAAGGTCAGAAATTTCCACGCGGGCTTTAGACGAGGGCGCTGGTTGGGGATGGCTAACGCAGGGCTTCAATTCATCACGGGCGGTAGAAGCTGGGGACTCTTTGACCGCGCAAGCGGTGAGCCTGGACACGAAGCTTTGGAGAAGCTTTCATCCTACGGCTACAAGGGCGACGACATCTCGCAACGTTACAACGGCCTGCGCTTTGACGGCAAGCTCACCTTCACAAAGCTGACGGACGTTTATCACGCCGCCGTCAAGCATGACGAAGACCAGCCCGCGCACCTGCATGTGCTGGACACGAACATCTGCTCCACTCGCTGCGCGGAAGAGTACGGCAATCCTTGCCAGCGCTTTTGCCCTGCGGCGGTTTACGAGATGGTGGAAGACGGCGCGGACGGACGGCGACGCTTGCAGATTAACTTCTCCAACTGCGTGCACTGCAAGACCTGCGACATCATGGATCCGTACCAGATAATTAACTGGGTGACGCCCGAAGGCGGCGGCGGGCCTGACTATAAAGGTATGTAAAATTTAATATGAAACTTGCGCGGGAATCGCATCGGCGTCTGGAAAAGTTTTTCCGCGAGTATTTCAACGACCCACAGCTTAAGCTGCCGCCGATTTTTCTTCATCGTGGACGCCTCGCGCGCCTTGTAACAAAGAGGCTCAGAATCGGAGCCATCACCGTGGGCAGGCATATATTTATAGCGCCCGAGCGTGTGGTGGAGGCTGATGGGAATCTGAGCACAAAGGGCTGGCTTATAGCTCATGAGGCGACGCACGTGTTGCAGTACGAATATGCGGGCTACATTCGATTCTTCCTTCGCTACTTCTATAATTACTGGGTCGCGCTGCGCGGGAGCGAGGCTTGGGACGGCGAGGCGCGCATGAAAGCATACCTGGCGATTGAAGCCGAGCGCATAGCGCATGAGGTCGAGCGTGCCTACCAAGCCTGGAGCGATAGCTCACAGACCTGATTCTATCCAGCCGGAGGGTGAAGCAAAGAGGGCAGTACTCCTGTCATCGTATGACAAGAGTACTGCCCTCTTTGTTATTTCAAGAGACTAGCTTTTATCTCCGTCTATGATGGAAAATCCGATTTTGCCGCGCTCTACTTCTTCGAGCGCTATGCGCGTAGGCTTGTGCTTTTGCGGGTCTAGCTCTACGCGCGGGCGTGCGCCGCGCTGAAGCTGCTTGCTTCTCTGCGCCGCCACGATTATCAAACGGTATTTTGAATCGAGCACAGGTGATTCGTTATCCTCTTCAGCTTTATGAATCGCTTCTACAACTCTGGACATGATTTGCTATCCTCCGCGCCGTTTATCATGAAATATGATTGCTCTCTTGCTCACAGGGGGAAACTACCGAGTATCTCTTCGGCCAACTGCTGCTGTCTTTCGCGCCGCGCTCGCTCCGCATAAACGACCGAAGCCAGTTGCGCCCCGGCTCTTTCGGCATCGTCGTTGATGATGACGTAGTCGAACTCTCTGAAGCGCTCGACTTCGCTTCGCGCATTCTTCAGGCGCAGCGAAAGGTCTGAAGGGTGCTCAGAGCCGCGCGCCACGAGGCGGTCACGCAAGATTTCAAACGAGGGGGGAAGAATAAAGACGGCGACCGCTCCGGGCACCAGTTTACGCACGCTCTCCGCGCCCTGCACATCAATCTCAAGGATGATGTCGCGCCTCTCTTTCAACTCCTTCTCGACCTGCGCGCGGCCCGTGCCGTAAAGATGAGCGTGCACGCGCGCCCACTCTAAAAACTCTCCCCGCGTAATCATCTCGCGGAAAGTCTCTTCGCTGACGAAGAAATAGTCTTGACCGTTCGTCTCACCATCGCGCGCGGGCCGGGTAGTAAACGATACAGAATAGCCAACATTGGGCACAGTTTTCAACACATGGCGAATCAGTGTGCCCTTGCCGCCGCCCGAAGGCGACGCGACAATGATAAGCATGCCTCGCGCCTCAGAAGGCCCGGCCAAGACTTCCTCGCTTACAACCTCTTTCGTCTCACTCGACATTCTGAACCTGCTCGCGCAGCTTTTCCACCTCCGCCTTAATCGCCAGCGCGGCCTCCTTGATTGTCATCTCCGTTGATTTCGAAAGCACGGTGTTGGCTTCGCGGTTCAATTCCTGAAGCAGAAAGTCCAGGCGCTTTCCGACCTCTCCGCCGCTTACAATCGCCTCACGAAACTGCGCCAGGTGGCTTCTCAGGCGCGTCAACTCTTCCGTGATGTCGCTGCGGTCGGCCAGATAAGCAAGCTCCTGCGCGAGTCTTCCCTGATCCAATTCAATCGCCTGGCCGTCGCGCGCCAGAAGCTCTCCTATGCGCTTCTGCAAACGCGCGCGATAGGCTTCAACAAGCCCGGCAGCCGCATCTTCAATCACAGGGATGTGGCGCTCTATCTCGACCAACCGCGCGAGCATCTCTGCGACCAGGGATTGACCTTCGCGCTCGCGCATGCGCTCCAGTTCGTCCAGCGCTTCTTCTACGGCGCGCTCAATCCCTCGAATCATCTCCTCGTCAATCGAATCGCGGACGGGCTGCATAGCGCCGGGCAGCCGCGCAAGGATGTTGATGTCCGGCTCGCCCTCTATGTTGAACTCCTGCTGCATGGCGCGCATGGCAGAGATGAATCCGGCAATCAACGGTCGATTCAATTCGTAGGAGACTTCGCCCGTGCGCTCGAAGGTGAGAGTGGCGTCAACGCGACCGCGCGAAAGCCTCTCGGTGATGCGCCTCTTGATGAGCGGCTCGATCGCAGAAAGCTCTGCCCCCATACGCAGATGCACGTCAAGGAATCTGTTGTTGACCGTCTTCAAATCAACATTGACGCTGAAATTATCTCCGGTCGCAGACCCGCGACCGAAACCTGTCATGGATTTCATAAACGAGTAAATAGTGAATAGAAGAACCGTTTTGTCTATTTACTATTTACTAACACCTCCTCCTCTTCATCTGCGAACTGTAGCTCGTACAGCCGCCGGTAAAGCCCGCCTTGCTTGAGAAGCTCTTCGTGCCTGCCCGTCTCAACTATCCGGCCCTTATCCATGACGACGATGAGGTCGGCGCGGCGTATGGTCGAGAGACGATGAGCTATCACTACGGTCGTGCGGTTGCGTATGAGATTAGCCAGAGCCTTCTGCACCAGTCGTTCGGATTCGGCATCCAGCGCCGAAGTCGCTTCGTCCAGAACCAGCACGGGCGCGTCCGTCAGCACCGCACGCGCAATCGCTATGCGTTGACGCTGGCCGCCGGAGAGAAAGATGCCGCGCTCGCCTATGACCGTATCGTAGCCCGAAGGCAACTGCATGATGAAGTCGTGCGCGAACGCCACGCGCGCAGCCTCTTCCAATTCCGCGTCGGTCGCATCGGGCCGCCCGTAAGTGATGTTATAGCGAACCGTGTCATTAAAAAGAACCGTCTCCTGCGTGACCAGCGCTATCTGGTGGCGCAAGGATGCAAGCTTTGCATCACGCAGGTCTATGTCGTCCCAGACGACCACGCCTTCGTTCGGGTCATGAAAGCGCGGGAGCAGCTTCGTCAGAGTCGATTTGCCGCCGCCGGATTCTCCAACGAGTGCGACCATAGAGCCTTTGGGGATGCTGAGACTGACGTTTCGCAGGACGGCCCGCGTATCGTTCGCGTAACCGAAAGAGACTCCGCGAAGCTCTATGGCTTTCTGCAGGGGCATCAACTCGACTGCGTTCGGCTTCTCTAAAATCTCCGCGTGCTCGTCCATCACTTCCCAGACGTGACGCGCAGCAGCGAGCGCCTGCTCCAGACTGTTGTGCAGCCTGGATAGCTTTCGCATGGGGTCGTAGCTGCGGAAGAGAAAGATTAGAAAGGTCAGAAACTGCGCGGAGTTCATGCGCCCGACCATGATTTCGCGCTGGCCGAGATAAAGCAGCACTATGACTTCCAGTATGCCAATCATCTCTATGGTCGGAGGCGAAAGCGCGGCTATCTTCGCAGAGCGAAGGTTGGCGCGAACGATTTGCAGCGCCACGTCACGAAAACGTTTTTGCTCGTGCTCTTCGGCTCTGTAAGCTTTGACAATCGCCTGATTGGCAAGGGCCTCCTGCGCCGTGTCAGTCAGAAACTTGTTGCCTTCGTAGGCGTCACGCGCAAGGTCGCGCAGGGTGCGGCTGAAGCGCGCGGTCAGATAAGCTATGATGGGCGTAATGACCATCGCGGCGAGCGTCAGCCGCCAGCTATAGTAAAAACTCGCGGCCAGGAAAAAGACGAGCGTGAAGCTTTCGCGCAGCATGTCGCGCAGCGTGTTCGAGACAGCCTGCTCTATGGCAGCAGCGCTTGAAACCAGCCGCGAGACCAGATAGTTCGTACGGTGACGCTCAAAGAAAGATGCCGATTGCGACAGCACATGCCTGTACAGGTCTTGTCGCAGGTGCAGCACGGAAGCCTGGCCCACGCGCGCCATCAGGTAGGTGGAGAAATATTCGGCTATGCCTTTCGAGACAGTGAAGACGATGAGCAGCAGGCTGATGTTGCGCCAGGCTCCGAGGCCGGAAGCGGGTATAAGCTTTTGTAGACCGTAGAGCGTGGGCGTGCGCTGTCCCGATTGGGAAAATGCCTGATCGAAGATGGGAACGACGAGCGCGTTCGTGGCGCTTTCGAGGACGCCGACCAAGACCATGCAGAAGGTCGCAAGTGCGAATATTCCCCAATGTGGCTTGAGATATCTTAAAAGTCGCCGCAGATCGTGCATTCGTCACTCGCCAGCGCGTTCTTTGTCCGCGTCCGTGTCGGTAGCTCTCGGAAAGGGAGGAATGAACCGATGACCGTAATCGGTAAACTGAAAATATACTTACCGGAAGAGAGCGGCGTCAAGGTCAAGAGCTTCAGGTCAGTGGCCGGTAAAAGAAAGAGAACTGCTGGCCTCCAGACCTTTAACCTCTGTCTTTATCTTTTGCCTTTCGCGGTCTATAATCATTCAGCCCTTCCAATCAATGAATGTTTTGACTGCAAAAGACCATTACATTAAACTGCCCGTGTAATAATTAGCTCCAATGACTTGCTGAAGGTATAGCGCGCTCTCCCTACAAGGGGGCGCGCCTCCGTAGAGTAAAAGCTTTAGTTGTAGATGCTTTTGGCCCGAAAGGTGCTAGAGAAAGTTTGGAACAACAGACTGGTAATAAGTATAGCGGTCGTCGTCTCTTAATCGTCGATGATGATTCGAGCATGCGGCTGCTGCTGGCCGAATACTTCCGCCGCCTTGGATTTACCGTGGAAGAGAGAGAAAGCGGGGCCGAAGCGCTTGAACCTGCTACATCGGGCCGCTTCGACTGCTTTATCTTTGACGTGACTATGCCGGAGATGACCGGCCTTGAGCTTCTGCGGCGCGTGCGCGAGCGCGGCATCAGCACCCCTGCCATGTTTCTGACGGCGCACGACGAGGTGGAGGCCAAGGTCGCGGGCTTTGAAGCCGGAGCGGACGATTATCTGGCGAAGCCGTTCAGCCCGCGCGAGCTTGAGCTAAGAGTTGAGGCTTTGCTGCGCCGTGCGGGAGGCGCGCCGCAAGCGGGCGAAGCCGAGCGCATAGAAGTCGGCGACCTTGTCATTGACAAGCGCCGCCACGAAGTCATACGTCACGGCGAGCGAGTGGATTTGACTCCGCTTGAATTTCAGATTCTTGAGCTTCTGGCCTCGGAGCCTGGGCGCGCCTGGTCGCGTAACGCGCTGCTGGATCAGGTCTGGAGCACAGATTACGAGGGCTACCAGCGAAACATAGACCCGCACATCAATCGCTTACGCAAGAAGATTGAAGAAGACCCGAAGAACCCGCGTTATGTGCTGACAGTGCGCGGCGTCGGGTATAAACTTAACGAGTCTCCCTGAAGCTACAGGTAAAGTTGAAAAACTGCCATGCCCCAAATAGCACGCCTCTCAACGCGTTCCATTCTGATGATGCTGTTATTGCTCTTTGCCGCAGCGCCTTTGACTGAAACAAGGGCGCAGAGCGGCAGGCCCGAAGCAAGGCAGGTTGGGCCGCCGCTTCGCATTACATGGAAAGAGCAGCCTGGAGTTCGCCGCTACCGCTTGCAGATTGCGCGCGACCCGCAGTTCACAGACATAGTGTTCGACCGTTTAGTCTACGGCAATGAGTACACCGTCAACGAACTGCCCAACGGCAAGTATTACTGGCACATAGCTCCCGCGCCTACTGAGACGGGACAGTATTCGCAGGCCACGCCCATTCAGGTAGGAACTAGCGGCGCAGGCACTCAGACGGGCACGACCATAGACCGTACGCCGGATGACAGCAGGGCCGTGGCCGCGTCCGACACTACGGGCTG
The DNA here is from genome assembly GCA_014534425.1 of Pyrinomonadaceae bacterium. Taxonomy (GTDB): domain Bacteria; phylum Acidobacteriota; class Blastocatellia; order Pyrinomonadales; family Pyrinomonadaceae; genus JACVRN01. Next base: position 6,204 of record JACVRN010000045.1, on the reverse strand, counting down.
GCGAACCGCTACGGGGAATGTCGCTCAGCCGCTTGCTGCGCCTTTAAGGACGGGCGCGAATTTTGATTTGGTGGGCGTCAACGAAGAGGGCATGGTCTATGCCCTGGATGGGACGAGCGGTGTCGCGCTCTGGACAGCACGCTTTCGCCCGCGCGCTCGTCGCGGCGAGCCTACAGGCAACGGAGGCGCGCAGCCCGTGACGCCAATCATAGTCCCCACGGGACGCGGCAACGCTAACATCGTCGTAGCGTTCGACGCGGGCCTGCGCGCTCTTGATGGGGCGACGGGGAAAGAGCTTTGGAAGGCCAGCGTGCCTGGGCGAGCCGCGAGCGGCACGGCTGCGGATGTTGACGGCGACGGAAAAGCGGAAGTGTTCGTCGTCAGCGACGGCACGTCTACGCTCACAGTGCTTGACGGCGAGACTGGCAAGATGCTTGCTCAATCCAGGCTGGACGCCGTGGCCGTAGGCGCTCCTTCCATCTTCAGAACGCAGGGCGTGCGCGGTGTGGTGATGTCTTTCGAGGGTGGACTGATTGAAGTCAGAAGCGGGAGCGCCGAGCGCGTTCTTTCCATCAAGCTCGACGCGCAGATGACCACGCCGCCGCTCTTCGTACAGGCGGGCCGCGACCCGCTCGTGCTGATTGGCACAGAGCGCGGGTTGATTGCGCTCAATGCCAATGATTTGAAACCGCTCTGGCGCGTGGCTACTGACGAAGACGCGCCGCGCGGAACTCTGGCGTCAACAGACCTGGACGGCGACGGCGTGCCGGATGCCGTGATGGTTACAAGACGAGGGCGCACGGTTGCCGTCAACACCGCTAACGGAAAGATTATGTGGTACTCGACGGGCGCGACCGATGCGGGTTCGGCTACCTTTGCGGACTTGGACGGCGACGGAGCGCTGGATGTCATCGTCGCTGCCGGGCCTGCATTCGCCGCAGGCTTTTCCGGGCGCAGCGGCGAGATGATATGGAAAGCCGAAGACGAGAGCCGCCGTACTTCCACAAGCTCACAGGGAAGCTCCGTGCGTGCGCTTGTCGCAACGCCCGTTAGCTCCGGCTCTACCGGATACCTTATTGGAAGCGACGCCGCGCGCACGGGCCTTCGTGCAGTAGGTCTGCCCAGAGGAAGCGGCAGAGTCAGTTCGCGTTAAGCTAAGGAGATAATCGTTAATGCTCTGGGTGATTGCCGTCGTGCTTGCCATAGCGTGGTCTGTAGGGATGCTGCTTCACAAGGGCGGTTTTATACACATACTGCTTTTGTGCGCCATAGCCCTGATTATCGTCCAACTGGTCGCAGGCCGCCGCGCAGTGGGTTGATTAACTGTAAGGGCAGGGTTTATCTCTGCCCCTACAAAAAATCAACGCGCCTAAAGCTCTCGTCAAGGGGAGCTTCAGGCGCGTTGATTTTTTTGTTTCTCAGAGATTCCGTTTCTTAGTTTCTGTTTCCGCCCAGGACATCACGAAGCACACGGTTGACTGTCTTTTGAGCATCCTTGATGGTCTTGTTTGTGGTGTTGTCGTTATTTTTGGAGGCGCGGCTCGCGGTCTTGTTGCTTTGATTTCGATTGTTGCTGTTCTTGGCTGTGCGGTCGCCGCTTGAGCTTGAAGAGGTCGTGCTCTTATCGTTGGAATCGGTCGCGGTCGGCTTTCCTTTATTCTTGCTCTTGGCCGTAGAACTGTTGTCCGTGCTTTGAGACTCGGTCGAAGTCGTCTCGGTGGTCGTGTTGCTGCTGTCGGTCGTGGTGGCGGTGTTGGCCGAAGAGTTAGAGTTGGCGTCCGTCCTGGCCTTCTTGGAACAGCCAGCGAAGGCGAGCGTGGCTATGATTATGATTACGAAAAGCTTTGCGTACTTCATTGCTGATAATTCTCCTTAGAGAGGGGGTGTTTTCAGGTAGCTGTGTACCTATAAGCGAAGTCCGTGCGGAAATCAAGAGAAGATTTGACTGAAAATCTTCTGTTCCCGCGAGAAGAGGCCCGAATCTTCCTGCAAAATGAAAGCCTCGCGCGCTCCCTGTTTAATGAACACATGGCGATTTAGCTTGCTTCGCGGCTCTTCCTTCGGCAACAATGCCCGCGTGCGGAGCATCCATTGCAAAAGCAGAGCGCTTCAAAAGCGCCCCTGCAAGGCTCTCCCGCATGCGCTTTTTAATTTGAGCGCCCGACAAAAATTTTATAGACAAAGGAGCAATCAAAGTGAATCACCGCTCTCCTTTACGTATCTCATCTTCGATTTTTGCCGCTCTACTGGCTTTTACTCTTACGGCTTCCGCTCTGGCCCAGAGCGACGTGCAGAGGCAGACGGTCGCCATCACGTACCCGCTTGACCAATCCGTGACCGTCAAATTTCGCGGCACTACGCGCCTTCCGCGCCTCAAAGGCGAAGCCAAGGTCAGGCGGCAGGGCAGGCGCGGCACGCGCGTAGAGTTGAGCGTCGAAAACCTGCCACGCGCTATGGAGCTTGGCGGGATTTATACGACCTACGTTTTGTGGGCCGTCTCGCCCGAAGGCCGCGTTGACAACCTTGGAGAGATTAAACGAAGCGGCAGCATGTTCGTGGATTCCAAGCTGGATGTCACAACGCCGCTTCAAACCTTCGCGCTGATTGTGACGGCAGAGCCGCACTTTCTTGTTCGCGTGCCGTCCAGAATGGTCGTGCTTGAAAATCTTCCGCCCCTGAGGCCCGGCGATGCCGAAGTCGCCACTGTCAACGTGCGGTACATTGGCAACACCAGCGACTATTTCAGAGACGCTCGCGTGCCGGATGTGGCAGACCCCGATTACCTGAAGACGCCCACGACTCTGCTCGGCGCGCGGCAGGCTATACTTCTGGCGCGCTACGCAGGAGCCGAGCGCGACGCGCCGCAGGAGTTCAAGGAGGCGCAGGCCCAGTTGGATTTGGCCGAGAACGCCTGGAGGCTGAAGCAGTCCGAGGCCGAGATTGATGCCGCCGCGCGTCAGGCTATCAGTTTGGGAGCGCGTGCGGAAGAGATGGCCGAAGTTCGCAAGGCTGCGCGTGCGCGCCGTGAAGAGATAGCCGAGCGAGACCGCGCAGTGCGAGAGGCAGAGGACAACGCGGCCACCGCTAACCAGCAGATAGCGGACATGAAGGCTGCGCTCGATAGAGAGCAGCGTGCGCGCGAGTTGGCGGAGCGCGACGCGGCCAATACCTCTCAGCAGTTGCGCGACGCCCGCTCCGAGATTGCGCGGCTCAGGGAAGAGTTGGCGCAGACGCGCGCAGAGGGCGAGGAGGCCAAGATAAAGCTTGCGCGTCTTGAAGGCGAGAGAAGCGCGGAGCAGGCCAGGGTGCAGGCAGCCCGTGACGCGGAGCAGCAGAAGGCCAACGCGGCATCCTTGAAGCAGACGCTTGCAAGCTTCGGGACGGTGCGCGAAACCTCGCGCGGACTGGTGCTCACGTTGCCGGAATCAATCTGGACGGACGGACGCGCGAGCAGTCTTTCTCCGGCAGCCTCCGCAAAGCTAGAGCCATTGGCGGCGCTTCTGGCAAACAACCCGGATTACCGAATAGTCATAGAAGCCTACACGGATAATCGCGGCAACGCAGATGCCCTGCAACAACTGACGCAGGATCGCGCGCGTATTCTGGCGGAGCAGTTTATGAGCGCCGGAGTTGACTCCGCGCGCATAGAAGCAAGCGGCTTAGGCTCGGCCCGCCCCGTCGCTTCAAACACCCGTAACACGGGACGCCTGCGTAACCGTCGCATAGAAATCACGCTCGTCCCGGCGGGCACTCCAGGAAGCCTGAGCAGTAACTAACGAAGTGCAGAAGCCAGAATGCAGAGTGATGAATGAGAAGAGATTGATTCATCACTCTGCATTGCTTTAATCATGTCTCTATTAGAAGTCTTACAGCTTATAGGCTACAGCATGGGTGCGGCGCTGCACTTGTGGATGGGCGGGTTGTTGTGGAAGCGGCGTAGCAGTTTGGGGAAGATGGAGCGTGTGCTGTTGCTGTTGGCCTTGTCAATCGGCGCGTGGCACGCTTCGAATCTGGTGATTGCGCTGCACGCTTCTTTGGGGCTGGACGTTGGGCGCTGGACAACCTTGCTTCGCCTGACGGATTCCATAGCGGTCGTCAGCATTACTCTCTCTTACTCGTTTCTCCTGCACGTACATCTTCACCTCTGGGCGGGCGCGCACAATCGCCCCTTGAAATTCAACGAGCGTGCGCGCGTTTATCTGACCTACACGCCTGCGCTCTTTCTCTTCATAGCCGTGCCTAAGCTCTGGACGGGCGATTACGCGCCTATGATGCAGAAGTTGGAGACGCTGGTGCTCCCGTTCGTATTGTGGGCCGGGTACGCGCTGCTGTTCGTGGCCGTGACGGACTTTCTCATCTCGCGCGTAGTCGAATCCGCGAATGAGAAAAGCTCCATGCGAATGCTCGCGGCCTCTTTCCTTGGGATAGCAGCGCTGCTGGTCGCGGCTTATGCTTTCGGCGTGGGGCAGGGGACTACGCTGGGGCTTTATCTTAAGACCTTCGCCAACCTAGGCTCGCTTCTTCCTTCGGCGCTCATAGCCTACTACATCTATCGCTATCGCTACCTTGAGTTGATTATCAAGGAGAGCTTGATAGTGGCAATCTTCGGCGCAGTCGTGCTGGCCGTCTATCTTTTCGGTATACGCAGTTTCGGCACTTGGCTGGCTAGCACGTATGGGCTGCGCTCCGGCACGGTCGAAGCGCTCCTGATTCTGGGGCTGACACTGATGGCCGCGCCCTTTCGTCGCTGGCTTGAGAACCGCTTTCATAAATTCTTCGAGCGAGAGGCCACGCTTTACAGAGACGTTGTGGCGCGCATAGGCCAGCGCATGGGCCATTACCAGAGCCTCCCCGACCTGCTGCGTTTCGTCGAAGAAAGGGCCGCGCAAGGGTTGGGCTTAACACGCCTGCGAATCATCGCCGCCGCACATAATCCTTCCGAGTCCGATAAGGAAAGCGATTCGTCAATCCAGGATGAAGAAGAGAGCAAGGGCGATGATTGGGTTGAAGAGATATTAGAGCTTGCGCGCTCCGGGCATCTGTCTCTGATAGAAGACGAGACGGTCTTGCGCGAGCATGGGTTTCATCTGGCGTTTGCTCTGCGGCGTGAAGAGCGAACGGTGGGCCTGATGCTGGTGGCTGCTCCTGCCGATGCTCTGACGCGGGACGTGCGCGCGGTGCTTGAGGTGCTGGCAGCGCAGGTGGCGATTGCTATTGAAGATTACTGGCTGGTGGAAGAGAACGTGAGGCTTGAGCGAAAGGTGGCGCACGGCGAGCGCCTTGCCGCGCTCGGAAGGATGGCCGCGACGGTCGCGCACGAAGTCAAGAATCCTCTCTCGGCCATCAAATCCATAGCGCAGGTGATGCGCGAGGATAAGCAACTGGCGGCTGAGTACGACCGAGACTTGAGCTTAATCGTGGGCGAGACAGACCGCCTGAGCCGCAGCGTCACACAGCTTCTAAGCTTCGCGCGCACAGCGCCGCCGGATGCCGCGCCCGTTCGCGCGGGCGAAGCCGTTCGCGCCGTCGTAGAGCTTTTCCGCGTAGAGGCTCGCTCGCGCAACATCAAGCTCGAATGTCACACGACTACGGATGAAGAGATTGGCGGCGCGGAAGCGGCAGCCTTAAGAGACGCGCTGGCTAATCTGTTGACCAACGCCTTGCAGGCTACACCGGCAGGCGGGCGCGTACGTGTAGAAGCCGGAAAGCATGGCGAAGAGCTTTTGATAGAGGTCGCGGACAGTGGCACGGGCATTCGCGCAGAGCTTCGTGACCGCATCTGGGAGCCTTTCTTTACCACCAAGCAGCGCGGCACGGGCCTGGGCCTGGCAATCGTTCGCAAGCGCATGGAAGAAGCAGGCGGTCGCGCAACTCTCTCCACACCCCGCAACGGAGAAGGCGCTCGCTTCCACCTTCGCCTGCCCGTCAAAGCTTCGTCGAACGTGACAAGTGAGCGAAGACCGCATCTGGTTGCATAAAGCGTGGCATTGTCTTTGCTACTTGTGTCGCAGCCGCTCTGCGCCGTGTGTCTGAAAATCTGCACACCTGAGCGCGCGGGGCTTGAGACTTGAATTTTGAGGAAGACGAAAATGAGTGATTCATTGCGCCTGCTGATAGTGGATGACGAGGAGGCGGCGCGTTACGGTATGCGAAAGGCCCTGAGCGGCTTCGGTTACGAGATAGAGGAGGCTGGGTCTGTGGAAG
>JACVRN010000306.1 GCA_014534425.1 Pyrinomonadaceae bacterium | reverse complement strand
CCTGTATGTAGTGAAGGTCTCCGACATCGCCGTTCGTATCTGGCGGCCAGCCGTTGCCGTTGGCGTCGTGAGTCAGCCCTTTGAAGCTCAGGAGCGGCGTCGGAGCCGGGGCCGCCGGAACAATCTGACCGGGCCCGGCAGGAGCCTGCGGCTCGACGGCCTCCGGCAGCGTCTGCTTGGTTTCGGGGCGCGGGCCCGGCCTCGGACGCTCAATCTCTTCTCTTTGAGGAATCGGAATCTGTGGCAGGCGGCGCGCGTCGCCGTTGAAGTGAGCAGGAGTGACCGGCATCCCGACACTAATCTGCGGGTTTGTTTCGACTTGCAGGTTGCCCTGCTGCGCTAACGCTCTCGCACGAGGAATCTTTCCGTTTCTCGTCAGAGATTTTCTGATTTTGGGAGTGGCCGATTTCTTACTGACAAGCCTGGGGGTTTGCTGAGCCTGCGCCGCCAGCGCGGGCGAGGCGATTGACAAAAGCATCATCGCGCAGATGCCGTAAGCCATCAGTCTACGAACGTGGCGGCCAGCCGTGCGGCGCGTCCGACGAGGGGCTGGACGCTGAGCCCGCTGCTCTCTCTTCATGGGGGATTTTCCTTAGTTAACTAATCTCTACAATCACACTTCGACAAAACCCACGAGTATCCTTCGCCTTGAGGGCGGCGGCAGTCAGAGACGTACCCGCCGGATGCTAGCTCATTTTGAGGAAGCTACAGCGAGGCGAGAATGCCGAACATTCACGCGCATTTATTAACGCTACAGAAAAACTATTTCCCGGTGCTCGACTGAGGAACTAACGTGTGAGTTGGCGTAGAGTAAGACGGTTGCCGCGCAATGTCAATCAGATTTCCCGACACTTGCCGCGAGCCGACATGCCCGCAGGCGTTCACAGCCAGACGCGCGAACGCCCATCCAGTCAGGCTGCCGAAACGGTCGCGGGCGGGCCGCTCTGGTCCGTCAGGGCGGAATTTGTGACCGCGCCGGGTGCGCTGGCGGCAGGTTTTTTGAGGCGCACGCGACCCGGGGCAATCTGGCCCTCTTCGCAGGCCGCGACGAGCGCCGCCACCACCTGCTCGTCATAACGAGTGCCGACAAAGCTCTTGACGCGCTCGACCGCATCCTCGAATTTCATGGCGCGCTGGTAGGGCCTGTCCGTCGTCATCGCATCGAAAGTGTCTGCCACAGAGACTATCCGCGCCATCAGCGGAATCTCGTCGCCCTTGAGTCCCTGCGGATAGCCCTGCCCGTTAATCATCTCATGGTGCATGTACATGCCCGGCAGAAACTCTTTCATCGCCGGAATCTGCGACATAATCTTGTAGCCCTTCTGCGGGTGCTTCTTCATAATCTCATACTCTTCGTCCGTCAAAGCACTCGGCTTCTTCAAGATATTGTCGTCAATCCCAATCTTCCCGACATCATGCAAGAGGGCGCTGATTCTGATTTTTTCCACTTCGTCGTCCGAGAGGCCGAGCCTTTGGGCCATCGCGACCGAGAAGCGCGCGACACGCTCCGAATGGCCGCGCGTGTACGGGTCTTTGCCGTCGATGGCTGCGGCGAGGGCCTTGACCGTCCCTATAAACAACTCGCGATTCTCTTTGGCCGAACGCTGCAAATCGTCTATGTACTGCTCAAGCT
>JACVRN010000006.1 GCA_014534425.1 Pyrinomonadaceae bacterium | reverse complement strand
GTACTGTCCTGCTTTTGTCTGCGTTCTCATCTCTCGTTCGGCCCGTCGTCGTCGGGCGGCGGTGGTGGAGGCGGGGGCGGCGGAGGTTGCCGCCTGCGTTGTCGTAGCTGGTCGAAGCGGTTGCGTTGCTCCTGGGTCAGCAGGCTGTAGAGTTTGGCTTCGAGCCTTTTATGCTCGACTATCAGTTCCGCAAACGTCTGCGACTGTTGTGTGGCTAGGGCGCGCACCTGTGCTTCGTCGAACTGGCCTCCAGCCGTGGCCGTATCTAGTTGCCTGCGCTCCGCGTCCATCTTCTTCATCAGAGCGTCGAGCGTTGTGTGCGCGGCGTCCAGCAGCGATTTAATCTCAGCCTGCTGTGCTTCCGTCAGGTTCAGGTCTCGCGCCAGCCTGTCCAGGTGCGGGAGGCCGAAGGGCGGTGGAGGTGGAGGCGGCGGCTCTATGCCTCTGGGCGGTTGCTGCGCGCGCGGGCCTGTGCCGCTTTGTGCCGTCGCAAAGATTGCGCCGCAGACGAGCACGGCAACTATGCCTATGATTGCTACACGCTTGTTCATCGCTTGATTCTCCTTTCGAAATTATCGCTTCAATTATTTTAATGGGAAATCGTCTCAAGGCGTGTAAAGCTTCGGTAAAGAGAGCGTGGGTTTGTAAAGAGAAGGTAAATTCTCGCCGTGCGGGCGGGCGTTGAGCCATTTTTGAAAGCTATAATGAATGATGATGAAGGGAACGCGCGCGAACAAATCCGGCTGGCTGTTGATTGTCTGCATAGCTTTGATGCTAGTGATGTGCGTGGCCGCCGTTCTTCAGTATCGCTGGATTAATCGCGCGAGCGAAGCAGATCGCCGCCAGCAGAGGGAATACGTTGAGGCTGCTATACGAAACTTCAGCGACGATTTCGCAGAGAGGATTCATTACCCGCTTCCTTACTTCAGACCTTCGCCGACGGTTCCCGCAGACACGGCCTTCGAGCCTTACCTCTCGAATCTGTTCCTGCAATGGCGCTCCACGGCAGAGCGACCGCAGATGTTAAGCTCCGTCAGCTTCGCCGTCGAGAACAAAGATGGCGTGCCCTTCAAGCGCCTGCGCTCAACCGACAAGCAGTTCACGGAAGAGTCCTGGCCCGAATCGCTGAAGCTGTTCCGCACGATTCTGGAAAACCGTCTGCGAATGCCAGGAGGCGAGCCGCCGCTTTTCCCGAACGGCTTTGCTCTGGCAGTCGCAGCAGAAAGACCCGTGCTGGTCTTTCCACTCGTCGTCAACCGTGAGCCGCCACCACCGCCTCAGCCCGACGCGCCAACTCCGTCTGCGAACGACGCGCCGCAGGAGAACGCGCCGCAAGGGCGCATGCCTCCCTTCGGCACAGACCCCAGGCTGTTGCTTCAGCAGCTAAGGCCCGCGCCGCCCGATGGCCTCGTGCGCGTCCCTCAATTGAAGGGCTGGTGTTTTCTTGAGTTCGATTTGAGCTACATGGAGAGCTATCTGCTGCCGGAGCTAATCGAGCGCCACTTCGGGCACGAGCCTCTGAATGATTACAGTTTAGCAATTGTCACGGGGCGTCCCGCCAGATTCATCTACAAGTCGGACGCTCGCGCGGGCGAGGATTTAATTCGCAACAGTGACGCGGAGATAGTTATCTTCAGCCCGCATCTACAGCCTGGGCGTCCGCCGCACGGGCCGCCGCCGCCTCCACCTCCACCGCCGCAGGGAGCGGAACAGCAGCAGCGACAGCCCGGCCCGCCGCCCGCAGATATGCGACCGCCTCCGCCCGAAGGGCCGCCGCCCCCGGCGCCCTTCGCAGGTGCCAGAAGACCGCCGCCCGGAAATCTTCAGGCCAAGGCCGAGAACTATGACCCGGATTCCTGGCGGCTGGTTTTGAAAAGCAAGTCAGGCTCGCCCTATGCTCTGATAGACCAGTCGCGCCGCCGAAACCTTGCGCTGAGCTTCGGCATCCTGCTACTGCTTGCGGGCAGCACAGTGATGCTTGCGCTTGCCGCAAGACGCGCGCGTGCATTGGCCGAACAGCAGATGGAATTCGTGGCGGGCGTCTCGCACGAGTTGCGAACGCCACTCACGGTAATTCAATCCACGAGCTACAATCTGTCAAAGGGGATGATTCAAGACCCGGCGCGCGTTGAAAAGTACGGCCTCGTGATTCAGAAGGAGGCGCGTCGTCTCATAAATCAAATCGAGCGCATGCTGAGCTTCGCGGGCATTCAATCCGGCCACAAGCTTTACGAGCTTCGCCCAGTGGACGTGCGCGAAATCATAGACGGCGCGTTTGATGATTACAGAGCGGCTTTTGAAGAAGGCGGGTGGTCTGTGGAGAAGAATGTGGAAGACAATCTGCCACAGGTTCTAGCCGACGCGCAAGCGCTTGAGAGCGCCGTGGAGAACCTGCTTGAGAACGCTTTGAAGTATGGCGCGACGGGCAAGTGGCTCAAGGTCACTGCGACGAGCGCTCAAACCAGGAAAGGCAGGGAGGTGCAGATAAGGGTCGCAGACCACGGCCCGGGTATAGCTCAGTCAGACCTGCCGCACATCTTTGAGCCTTTCTACAGGGGCGGGGGCTTCTCGTCCTCCACAATCCACGGCTCCGGCCTCGGCCTCTGCTTGGTAGACCGACACATGCGCGCCCAACACGGAAGCGTGACGGTAAAATCTTCCGCCAAAGAAGGCACTGTCTTCACGCTGCATCTGCCCGCGATTGAAACTTCAAAGAATATTTCAGACGCTTAACTAAGATGACGGATAAGATATTACTTGTAGAAGACGACCCCGGACTGGTGATGGCGCTGACGGATTTGCTGAGCGCCGAAGGTTATCAGGTGGAAGCGGTCTCGGACGGACTGGAAGGATTGGAGCGGGCTTCCGCGCCTGACGCTTTTGACCTTATCATTCTGGATGTCATGCTGCCGGGCAAGAGCGGCTTCGACGTGTGCCGAGACCTCAGGCAGCGCGGCGTCAACACTCCCGTTCTCATGCTCACAGCGCGCGGGCAGGTCATAGACAAAGTCCTCGGACTAAAACTCGGCGCGGACGATTACCTGACGAAACCCTTCGAGCCGCTTGAACTGCTCGCGCGTCTTGAAGCCATCCTTCGCCGCAGGCAGCCCGAAAGCACTCTCGCGGATGCGCCGTCAGAGACATACAGCTTCGGCTCCGTGCATGTGGATTTTCGCAGCACGGAAGTCAGGCGCGGCGACACGCGCATAGAGCTATCGGCGCGCGAGTTTCAACTCCTGCGTTATTTCATAGAGCAGCGCGGCGCGACTCTTTCACGCCAGCAGTTGTTAAGACAGGTTTGGGGCTACGAGACCGCAATCTTGACGCGCACTGTTGACGTTCATGTGGGGCTGCTGCGTCAGAAGCTTGAAGACGACGTGAAGAACCCAAGACACTTTCTGACCGTCAGGGGCCACGGCTACAAGTTCGTGGCCTAAAGCTATTCCATAGTCTCTGCTATCAGGAGCGCCAGTTCTCTTCTCTCTTCATCGGGCAGAGCGATGAAGCTGATGCCGTAACCCTTCGGCTCGTCATGCTGGCGCACGACCCTTCCCGCTAACTCCAGAACCCTTCCGCCCTCAAGAGGCACGCCGAGCGAGACCTTCGTGCCGGAGTCCAGCCACATGTCTGTCCTCAGAAAGCAGCCGCTCAAGCTGATATTCGTAATCGTCAGAGTGTGTATATTCGAATGCCCCATGTAGGTAGGAATATTGACGTACGCGCGAAGTTTACGACCCGATGCCATCTTGAGCCTTTCTGATTAAGATAGATTCAACCTCTCCCGTTGATGCGGCGGTAGCGGGCTTCGACCAGCATGTAGAGGCCGTAGGCTACGAGGCCGACGGCGACCGTTGCGAGCGCCCAGGGGCCGAAGGGCCATTGCGAGAGAGTCTGAAGCACTGCGTCCAGCCCCTTCGCTTCCGACGGATTAAAGTGGCGCGCAGATTGTATCAGGAAGAGTCCTACGAGTATGAAGACTACGCCGCGAGCGCAGTAGCCTACGCGGCCCGCGAGCGTCGCCCAGAATCGTCCAGACTCGCTCATCTTTACGAGCTTGAGGCGCTTGCGAAACTTGGCGCGTATGCCCTTGTATATCTGATAAAGCCCGAAGCCAAGGACGCCCGCTCCTGCTAATCCTACGAGCCAGCGCCCGTAAGGCATAGTCAAAAAGCGCGCGACCCAATCCTGCTGAACCTCCGTGCTGCTGTCCGGGTTCCCCACGTCAATCAGAACCTTCGCGGCGCTCAGCGCAAGCCCTGCGTAAACCAGACCGCTTCCGGTGTACCCAATGCGTATGAGGATTCCCTTTAAGCCTTTGCCCTTGTCGTCCGTGTCGGCTATGGCCTGAATCCAGCGCCAGATGACGTAGCCTATGAGGCCGAAGGCCACGCAGCCGAGCGCAAACTTTCCGAAGGGCTGCTGCTCTATGGCTTCGAGCGCGCCGCGAGTATCCGTGGTCTCTCCGCCCTTGCCCAAAGCGGCCATCGTCGCCAGCGCGCCCACGACTATATAGACCGCGCCCTTCGCAGCATAGCCGAAGCGCGCTATACGCTCCACCCAGGGGTGCGCGGCCACGTCCTCTATAACTTCGTCCGCCTGCCGCTTCGCCTCAGCGATACTATTACTTTCCATAAGCCCTAAATCTAAGTCCCAGGTTCCAAGTTCAAAGTCCCAGGTTAAAAGAAAGAGTCTTTGACTTGGGACTTTGAACTTGGAACCTGGGACTATCCCAGACTTTCACACAGGCTTGAGCGTCTGCCCCTCTGTTCCGCCCTGCTTTGGCCCTGTTATCTTTCCTGCGAGTTGCGCGTCCGAAGGGTGCCTGACCTTGGACGTTCTGCCTTCGGCAACCATTCGGCTGTGAGCCTCTGACCAAGAAGGCAACTCCGCGCCCTCCTGCTCCCAGTGCGCTATTGAAGCCTCGTCGCACCAGTCCAGAAGCTTGGGCATAGCCTTCATGTGCGCGCCCGCGCCCCTGTAAGCGCGCATAGCCGCCTCGTCCTTCCACGCGGTCAGAGTCCAGAAGGCGTTCCTTTTATCACGCATCACCCTGCCGCACAGAAAGCCTGCGGCGCGCTCGGCCTGACGTTGCGACTTCAGTGCATGCCAGATGAACTGCGGCAGGTAGAAGATAGAGCGAACGCGAAGCCGCGTCACAGAGATGAAAGGCATCCCGCGTTTTGACCTCTAGTTCTTCGCGGCCTTCCAGTCCGCCAGTCGCTTCTCCATTCGCGCGGTGTCCACGTTGTCTGCCTTGCCGCGCTTGATGGCCTGCTCCGCAACCGTCATGGCCTCGTCTTTCCTGCCAGCCATGTAGAGCAGTTGCGCTTTGCCCGCAAGGTTCTGGTAGGTCTCCTTGACCTTGATTGACTGCTCCACCCACTTGAGCGCCTCGTCCCACTTGTCGTCGTTGGCGTACTGGTTCGCCACCTGTAGAGGGATTCTCCACTCTGTCGGATTGGCTGCGATGGCCGCGTCAATCTTGCTTCGCATGAGCGCTTCCACATTCGGCACTTCGACCGTGAAAGGCACTGCGACCTTCTCCCAACGTATGAGAACTTGCGCGGAATTTGCCGTCACTACAGGAAAGCTGTAGAGCAGCCACTCCTGATTGTCAGCGACCGCCTGCGGCTTCACTTTGACCCGCAGCACGTCCTTCTTCTCGTCGTAGCTGAAGCTGCCCCACTGTCCCGCATCCGAGTTGAAGATGATAGTCCACTCGTCTCGGCCCGGAATCGTGTGCAGGCTGTAATTGCCTGCCGGAAGCTTCTGGCCGTTAATCAACACGTCGTCCGTGACTGTAAAAGTCGTGGCCTCGTTTGCTCCCGTGCGCCACACGTGGCCGTAGGGAACAATCGGCGCATCCTTGGCGCGCGAGTTGGCGTCGTCAAGAGTTGCCGTGCCGGGTTTGGCGCTCGCGGGCGGGTCGCCCCAGATTTTACGCCCCTTGACGCCGGGGCGGCTGTAGGTGATGGTGATGTCCGTGACTCCGACGGTCTGCATGACGGTGGCCTTCTGGCTCGGACGCGGAAGTCGCACGGAAGGAGCCTGCTGCGCCTGCGAAGAGCAGACAACGGCGAGCAGAATTAAGAAGGAAGCGTAGAAATGTTTAAGGGAAATCATCGGTCTTTCTCCTGTTTGAGTTTGAAGCAATGTATTAGCTGCGCTTTGAGGTTGTCAACAAAATAGCGGCGATTGATGATTTGTCAGGCGTTTATATGAATAAATGGATGGGAGCAATTAAATGCAACTGTAGGGGCAGGGCTTGTCCCTGCCCCTACTTTATAAACCTTCGCAGATACTCCTTCACCCCATCCACAGAGTCTTTCGAAATGAATCCGATGTAGTTGTCCGGCCTGAGCAGCACGTTGAAGGCTTCGCTTGTGCCGAAGATTTCTTTGACGCGAGCGGTTATGGGGACAGCGTGACAATCAAGCAGACCGTCATACGCTCTTTCAAGCTTGCCGCAAACAGCAGCATCGCTCTCCCCGTTTGAGAAAAGAAGCAGATGAAACTTAGGCTCGCGCAGCCGGTCGTAGATGCTCTCGCCGTCAATCAGGAAATAGGGCATGCGGTCTCCGGCCCTGACATCAAAGTCTTCGTCGCCGCTATGGTCGCTCAAAGAATTGTCCCGATAGTTGATGCCTATCTGTGAAATCAGGGGAAAGATTGTTCGCTTCACGATGTCGAAGCTGACGAGAAAACCGGCGACGGGCGGAAAGATGGTCGTGCGTATAAAGCTCATGAGCCAGTTCGAGCCTGCGCCAAGCTCAAACATACGGTCAGTGGTCTCAAGAAGACGTTGCGCGTTTTCCACCCTCTCTTCGTTGTAGGTCTCCAAAAGCTTCTCGTCCGCGCGCCCCTTCAGGACGAAGGCAAGCTTCCACGCGAGGTTGTATGCATCCTGAATCCCTGTGTTCATGCCCTGCGCGCCTGCGGGCGAGTGTATGTGCGCGGCGTCCCCTGCCACGAAACAACGACCTTCGGAAAACTTATTGACGCGCCGCGTGTGAACTTTGTAGAGCGAGAACCATTGGACATCTGAAATCTCAAGCTCCAGTTTGGCTTCACGTTTTATCTGCTCTTCAATCTCTTCGTACACGACATCGCCTTCATCTTTATCCACGCCTTCGGGGAAGGTGCCGACTATGCGATAGCGTTTCTCGCCCTTCATGGGGAAGAAGGCTGTGAAGACATCGCGCGCCAAGCAGACCTGAAGCGCGTCGTGCGGCAAGGCCCAGTCAACCTGCGCGTCCGCCACGTAGAAAATGCGCTCGAAGGTGCTGCCCTCGAACGACAGCCCCAGCGCGTGCCTGACAGGACTCCTGGCACCGTCGCAGCCCGCAAGATATTTCGCGCGGATAGTTTTATAGCCCTCCGCGTTTTTCACCATGACCCTCACGCCTTCTGCGTCCTGCGAAAAGCTCTCAAGCTCTGTGCTCCACAAAACCTCTTTTCCGTGGCCTTGCAGGTACTCGTAGAGCAGTTGCTCATTTTTGCTCTGCTCCAGAATCAGCATGAAAGGATAAGGGCTTAGATTCTTTCCTATGTCCGCCAGGTGAATTTCGCCGCGCACCTCTCCGCCTTCCAGCAGGCGGAACTTTTTGGCAACCTCTCCGCGCTCCAGAGCCTTCCCGGCCACGCCCAGTTGCTCATATATCTCAAGTGTGCGCGCATGAACGCCCAGGGCCTTCGAGTACGGGGTGATGGCCTCGTTCTTCTCCACTATGACGAAATCAACCCCGTACCTCACCAACTGGCAGGCCAGAGACAAGCCGGTCGGCCCGGCCCCTATAATGGCTACATCCGTCTCGATTATTTTCTCCATACGCGCGATTCTAAAGCATAATTATAAAAAATTAACAGGGATGGAAGAAATTGATTCATCGGTTCATTGATTCAATGAACCGATGAATCAATCTCTCATACATACTGGCCTGCGGCGTAAGCGGAGGCCCAGGCCCATTGGAAATTGTAGCCTCCGAGTTGACCGGTCACGTCCACCACTTCGCCTATGAAGTACAGTCCCGGCACGCGTCGCGCCTCCATAGTTTGCGATGAAAGCTCATCTGTCGACACGCCGCCTGCGGTCACTTCAGCCTTCCTGAAGCCCTCCGTTCCAGAAGGCGTTATACGCATGTCATGAAGCCTCGCGGCAATCTCTTTAAGCTCATCCACGGTATAAGTCTTAAGCGGCCTTGACTCCGCGTATAGCTCGCACCACGCTTGAGCGAACCGTCGCGGCAGCCTTTGCGCCAGAAGATTTGCAAGCTCTATCCCCGAATTTTGATTGCTCCTCAGCAGATGAAACGAATCTTCGTCCGGCAGAAGATTGATGGAAACGCTCTCGCCCGCCTCCCAGTAAGAAGAGATTTGCAGTATAGCCGGGCCGCTCAATCCCCTGTGCGTTATCAGAATCTTTTCACGAAACTCTTTATCGCAGCACCTCACAATCGCGCCGATTGACACACCGCTCAGCGCTGCAAGCCGCCTCAGCATCTGCTGTGTGAGCGTGAAAGGCACAAGCCCCGGTCTTGGCTCTTCAATCTTCAATCCGAACTGCCGCGCTATGCGATAGCCCAGGTCGGTTGCGCCTAGCTTTGGAATCGACAGCCCGCCCGTTGCTATCACCAACGAGCGCGAGACGAAGCTCCCCTGATTCGTCTCCACACGAAACGCTTCACCCTTGCTAACGGAGACGACACGACAATTGCAGAGAATTTCCACGCGAGCGCGGCTGCACTCCTTCAGCAGCATCTCGATTATCTGCCGAGAGCTTCCCTCACAGAAGAGTTGCCCCAACTTCTTCTCGTGATACTTGATGCCGTGCTTTTCCACCAGCGCTATAAAGTCCTGCGGCGTGTAACGCGCCAGCGCAGACTTTGCGAAATGAGGATTAGCCGAGATGTAATTATCCGCCGCAGCATAAATGTTTGTGAAGTTACAGCGCCCGCCGCCAGAGATTTCAATCTTCTTCCCCACACGCTCGGTATGTTCCAGCACCAACACTCTGCGCCCGCGCCGTCCCGCCTCAATCGCACACAACAGCCCCGCCGCCCCCGCACCTATGACTATGCAATCCCACTCCGCCATGAAAGCGGATAATCGCCCATACCTCCCGCTAAATCAACGCCGGGCCGAGCCACACTTAGAGTTCTACTGTTGAATGAGTTGTTAGACCTGGGTTCTCATCTCTCAGGCTATCTCAAATTGTCAGACCTATAATATTTAGCCGCGCATGGGGCAAGCCGAGTCCGGCTCTAAAATGTTGGCCGCGTGTAAGGACGAGAGATAAATGCCTGGTCTATAAAAGATGCGCCAGTCCAGTGATAGGGTGTTACTCTAAATTCATTCTTATAGAAATCTATTAGATAAAACCCATTGTCCGTCTCGGAATATTCAGAGGTGCTAAGACAACAAAAGTAGTAAATGTCGTGAGCGTCCGATGGAGGCGACCAGTCGGGCGTCGCGGTAGGTGAGATTATATCGTAATACTCTTTATGCTGGTGCCCGAACAGAATAAGGTCTATGTGCGCGTCGAAGCAATACCGGATAAACAGCCGAGCATTTTCCATCTTGCTGGTGGCGTGCTTAACCGCCGCGCGAAGACCGCGACCATGTCTTTTGGGATGATGGTGGAGCAGCACAATACGAAAAGTTTTATCGTAATTCACCTCAAGCTTACCGCCGTCTATGCTCTCTACTTCTCTCGTACTCTTAATATTATTAAGCGCATCGAGCATACCCTGACATTCTGTCTCTTCAACGCGCCCTCTTGCGACCCTATTCCATGCAAAAGCAGGGTCTGTCGGATCCAGTGTCGAATCGAAGACGATAAAAAGCAGCGTGGGGTCTGACTTATTAGTGGAACCGGAAGGGCGATAGCCACGGACATAGGGGTATTTTACGGGTGTGCTAAAAATGTTTTCCAGTTCCTTAGAAGATACTTGCTTGGGCAACCAAGTGGCCGTGTAGCGATCATGATTACCCGGCAACACCAGCCGTTGATGGTGCTGCTTGTTTAAGCCTGTAGCCAGAGGCTTGCCGTTAACATCTGTTATCGCTTGACATTCAATAAAGGTCAATGCTGTATACAAGGCTTTTGTAGAGCCGTCGGTGCTGATGTCGCCCGTAGCCATTAAGACCTCAATAGGCTTACCCCATCTTGGATGTTGAATCAGGCGGAACGCGCGGCTCAAAGCATCGACCTTGTTGAAAGCATGCGACTTGGTGCCAAATTGCTTCAGGTAGTGCGTGCGCCCTTTCTCAGTCAATTTCCCAATGAAGTGGAGGTCGGAAATTTGCGCTAATGTGAAGAAAGGCTGGTTGGGGTATGTCATAGCACACTACCTCTCGAATGAGGGAATCGTAGGCATGTCGAGCGTGTTGTCCGTGCGCGGAGGAGAAACCTTCAATTCGTCACTCAAATGAATTACGTAACGCGGCCACTCGTTCGCCTTTATAACGCCTATGTGTTCTATCTCGACGGCGGAACTATTTTCGACTTCCGTTTCGTTATCTACGCTCTTCTCTATGACCCCAAGAGCGTAATTAGACATTTCATAACTGAGACCGCTAGTATTTTCGATGCGCCCCACTATCTCCCGTCGGCTCATGATTTCATTAGAGAAGTGGTCGTCAGTGTATAAACTTAAGACCGGCTCCCAATCACTGCGCTCGGAAGTCATCAAGGCGAGCCACCCCAGACTGTTGACGAGACCCTGGACAACTCCTCTTAACTCTGCCGTGAGGAACTCTTCATCATCAAATTCCTTGTGCAGGGATACGTGAAGCTGGCAAACGAGATCATTCTCACTAAGACTTCTCATGTTAAGCACTCCTTTAAGAGAGCATACGACGCTAATTGTAATCCAGAGGATTATCAATATCAAATATTAAATCTTCTGCGCCGGTTAGAGAACATTGGGAATCGCCAACAGCGATTGGATAGGCAGTTAATGCTCGCGTGAGGTCACGCTCGTCTTTCTGAAATTACTCTGGCGCGGGTGGGGGAAGGCGGATAGAATGGGCGGGTCTTTGCCTGGGACTCTAGCGCTTGGGGTTGCTTTCGAGTAGCGCGAGGGTTCCTGTCCTCTGTCGCCATGACCATTTCCCCCGGTACACGTCTGGGACGCTATGAAGTCCGCTCGAAGCTGGGCGCGGGCGGGATGAGCGAGGTTTATCTGGCGCTGGATACTCAACTGCGCCGGTTGGTAGCCCTCAAGTTTCTCGCCTTAAAGTACAGCGAGAATGAAGAGCGACTGCGCCGCTTCAAGCAGGAGGCTTATGCGGTCGCCGCTCTGAATCATCCGAACATCGCGCACATTTATGAGATTGGCGAAGCGGACGACCACCACTTCATAGTCATGGAGTACATAGAGGGTCAGACCCTGCGCGAGAAGATTCACAGCCGTAAAGAGCCTCTCAGGCAACTCCTCAAATATCTGGCGCAGGTGGCGGAAGGATTGCACAAGGCGCATACGGAGGGAATAGTCCACCGTGATCTCAAGCCGGACAACATCATGATTACCAATGACGGCTACGCGAAGGTGTTGGACTTCGGGCTGGCTAAGCTCATAGAGAAGCAGAGCGAGTCGGGGGAAATTCCCGAAGGCGACACTATTCTGATGTCGCATCATTCAATACCGGGCACAGTCATGGGAACCGTAGGCTACATGTCGCCCGAACAGGCGCAGGGTCGCGTCGAGGACATAGACCATCGCTCGGACATCTTCTCTTTCGGCTGCATCCTCTTCGAAGCGGTCACAGGCCGCAAGGCTTTCAAGGGCAAGGACGCGATTGATTCCATGCACATGATCGTCTATTCGCCCACGCCGCAGATTAAGGAGTTGAACGCCGCAGCGCCCGAAGCCCTGCAAAAAATTATAGGCAAGTGTTTGGAAAAGGAGGTCGAGAATCGCTACTCCTCCATCAAGGACGTGGGCCTTGAGATTGAAGAGTTGCGGCACGAGTTGAAGGGCGGCGCGGACTCGCTGCAACAACCCGCGTCTGCACATTCAATCACCAGCAGCGACACAGTGCTGCTCGACAGCGTGCACGGAAAGAGCGTTCAGACGGAAAGGCCCGAAAGACAGACGAACGAAAGCGTTGACAAGAGCGCTGCCGAAAGCGCTGCTTCTTCGGCGCATCCGGTCTCAAGCGCGGAGTACATTGTAAGTAATATCAAGCGATACAAATCAATCATCCTGATAGCGCTCGGCCTGATCCTTGCGTTGCTGGCGAGTCTTGCGGTGACGGCGGCTATCATCTACTACTTCAGGCAAGAGCGCACGACCTCCTTTGACTCTATCGCCGTCATGCCGTTTGCCAACCAGACGGGCGACCCCGAAACCGAATACATCTCGGACGGGTTGACCGAGAGCATCATCAACAGCCTGACGCAGCTTCCAGACCTGCGCGTCATCGCCCGCAGTTCCGTCTTTCGCTACAAGGGGAAAGCGGCAGACCCAATCGCCTTCGGGAAAGAGCTTGGAGTGCGCGCGGTTCTCACGGGGCGCGTCATGCAGCGCGGCGACAACCTGACGGTCAGCGTGGAACTGGTGGACGTGCGCGTCAACAAGCAACTCTGGGGCGAGCAGTACGAGCGAAAGATATCAGACCTGCTCATCGTGCAGCGAGAGATAGCGCAGGAAATCTCCGCCAACCTTCGCACGAAGATTTCCGGCGAGGTCAAAAGCCGCGTCACCAAGCGCTACACTGAGAACGCCGAAGCCTACCAGCTTTATCTTAAAGGGCGCTACTTCTGGAACAAGCGCACGCGCGAAGATTTGAAGAAGTCAATCGAGTACTTCAACCAGGCGATTGAGCGCGACCCTAATTATGCCCTGGCCTACGCTGGGATGGCAGACGCCTACGTCCTCTTTTCCGGCTATTCGGTCAGCAGCCCGCAGGACTCTTATCCGAAGGCGAAGGCTGCCGCGCGACGTGCGCTTGAGATTGACGACGCGCTCGCGGAAGCGCACGCGGCGCTCGGCCTTGAGATGTTCGCGTACGAATGGAAGGCCGCAGACGCCATACGAGAATTTCGACGCGCCATAGAGCTTAATCCGAATTACGCCACGGCGCATCATTGGTACGGCAATCAGGTGTTGCTCTACACGGGCCACTTCGACGAGGCCATAGCCGAGATGAAACGCGCGCAGGAGCTTGACCCGCTCTCTCTGATAGTCAACGCGGACGTGGGCGATACCTACTTCTATGCGCGGCAGTACGACAAGGCCATAGAGCAACTGCTCAAGACCATAGAGATGGATCAGAGCTTCTATTACGCGCATTACGAGTTGGGCATGGCATACGAGATGAAGGGCCAGTACGCGGAAGCCATAGCCAGTTACCAGAAGGCCCGGTCGCTTAACGCAGACCCACGCGTGCTTGCGCTTCTGGGCCACGCCTACGCGGCTTCGGGCAGGCGCGATGAAGCCTTAAAGATGCTCAACCAGTTGAAGGAGCTTGCAAAGCAGCAGTACGTGGCGGCCTACAACTTCGTCATCATCTACGCGGGGCTTGGCGACAAAGACCGTGCGTTCGAGTGGCTGGAAAAGACCTACGAGGATCGCACATCCAGAATGACAATCCTACAGGTAGACCCCTTTCTGGATCCCTTGCGTACAGACGAGCGCTTTACAGAGATGATGCGCCGCGTAGGGCTTCAATAATTCGGAGGCAAGGCAAGAGTCATGGACGACAAGCGTTTGCTCCTTCGCCATTTCCTGGCGGCGCTGGCCTATCGCACGCAGAAGGCTCTGCGTGACGCGCCTGAGTCTTTCTACTCTTTCCGCGCCGCCCCGCGAGTCAGAACACCGCTTGAGTTGATTCGCCACATGGAGAGCGTACTGGGCTACGCGCGGACTTTCTTCATAGGCGGAGAATATAACCAGGAGCCTCTGGAAGATTTTCAGGCGGAGGTTCTAAGATTTCACAGAACCATAGAAGAGTTGGCCGAGCACCTTGAAAGCGAAACTCCTTTTCAGAACATCACGCCGGAGCGTATGCTGCAAGGGCCTTTCAGCGATGCCATGACGCACGCGGGGCAACTCGCAATGCTTCGCAGATTGTCCGGCTCTCCCGTGCCGCCGGAGAACTTCGTCTACGCGGACGTGCGGCCCGACAACCTAGGCCCAGACCAGCCTCCGCCCGTCAGACCCGGCAACAAGCGCGGCGACTGGCCCGACGGTGAAGGAGAGTAAGAGACCTGGCTCTCTTCCACTTTATTGATTAGAGGGTTGTTTCTCTTGCTCTTTGGAGCGCAGTAATCGTCTGAGCTTCATGCGCGCCTTGTGAAGTTGCGATTTGGATGTGCCTATGGAGCAGCCAAGGATTTCCGCAATCTCGTGATGCTCGTGTCCTTCTATTTCGTGAAGGACGAAGACGACACGGTAGCCTGGCGGAAGTTGCGCTATGGTGGAATCCAGAGTGATGCGGTCGAGCAGGGCCATGCGATTAGGGTTCGCGGTTCCCTCTACAATCTCCAGGGGAGTTTCGCCGTCGTCTGTGATGCGCTCTCGCCTGACTCTACTTTTGCGAAAGTGCATCAGCACATGATTGACCGTCAGACGATGCAACCAGGTCGCAAACGCTGACTCTCCGCGAAAGCCGCCTATCTTTCCAAAGAGGGTTATGAAAATCTCGTGCATCATGTCTTCGGCCTCTGCGTGCGATTGCAGCATTCGCAGGCAGAGGCTAAACACGCGCCGGTTATATTTCAGGTAGAGATGCTCGAAAGCGTCCATGTCGCCAACGGATGCGCTCTGAGCCAGATCGTAATCCGTAGCGGCAGTCGACGCCGCTTCACTTTCACACGCCGCCTCCGAATATGAGGGAAAGGTTTCTACGTGTTCCATACGTGGATGCAGAATGTAGAGATAAGAGGGGCACGTGAAAGCCGTTCTTAAACGCGCCCCTCTTAAAAGTAGTCACACTTGCTTTCTATAAAAGCATGCTGTTTGCCGCTTAATTCTCTTCCGGTCTTCCGCCGCGCTCGCCAGGGCCTTCGCGTCGTCGCTGCTCGAACTGCTGTCGCCGTTCTGCAAGCTGCGCCTTCTGCTCAGCCGTCAGCACGTTGTAGACCTGCGAGAGCATGCGCGCATGAGCTACTTCCAACTCTACCTGCACAGCCGCGCGTGCCTGCGCTGCGGAGCGCACCGCCGCCTCGTCAAAGGTTCCGCTCAGCGCATCGCCCTCAGGGCCGCGAAGCCCGCGCATCTTCTCGCGCAACTCTTTGGTGCTGGCCTCGAAGTTGTCTACGATCTGCTTGACCTGCGCCTTCTGAGCGTCCGTCAGGTTAAGGTCGCGCAGGAACGGGATGGGGCCGCCAGGGCCTCTGGGGCCGCGAGGGCCTCTTTCACCGCGCGGGCCGCCCGGCCCACCCGGAGGGCCTTCCTGCGGCCCATTCTGTGCAAAGCCTGCGACTGCGGCCATCATCAGAAGCGCACTAATCAGCGTGACAACCAGTCCGACCTTCGTTCTTCCGGTTAATCTCATCACTCTTCTCCCCTTCTTATTTTTAAGATTCTAGAATTTCCAGTGCCCTCTTAGGCTCCTTCTTGATTAGCTTAGACGCACGAGCGCTCGAAAGTTCGGTAAAGTTTGTGCAAACCGAATGTAAAGTTTTGTAAAGTGGAAATTAACGTGCTATTACATCATTTAAGAGGAGCGCGAAAGATGCAGGACAGACGCGATGCGATGCTGATAATCGGCGCAGGCCCTTGCGGGCTGGCACATGCCAAAGCGCTGACCGAAGCTCGGATAGCCTACGAGCAGGTAGAGGCCGACGCAGATGTCGGCGGCAACTGGTATCACGGCGTCTACAGAACCGTTCACATCATCTCCTCGCGCAAGACAACGGAGTTCACGGACTATCCAATGCCTGCGGATTACCCGGACTTTCCGAGCGCGCAGCAGATACTCGATTACATGCGCGCTTACGCAAAGCACTTCAATCTTTATCCGAAGATAGAGTTCAACAGCAAAGTCACAATGGTGCGCCCGCGCGAGGACGAGCTTTGGGACGTGGAGCTTTCAAGCGGCGAGCGGCGCGTGTATAAGGGCGTGCTCGTCTGCAACGGCCATCACTGGCACAAGAGGTTCCCCCATTACGACGGCGAGTTCACGGGCGAGTTGATGCATTCGAAGGATTACAAGGGGCCAGAGCAGTTGGCGGATAAGCGCGTGCTTGTCATAGGCGGCGGCAACTCCGCCTGCGATGTCGTGTCGGAAGCGGCGCGCGTCAGTACTGAAGCTCACTTGAGCCTCAGGCGCGGCTACTGGTTCATGCCCAAGACGCTCCTCGGCAAACCCATCGTCGAATCTCCCGTCCTTTATCTTCCCGTCTCGGTTCAGCGCCTGATACTGCGCGTTCTAGTGCGACTGGTCGTGGGGCGTTATGAAGATTACGGCCTGCCGCGCCCGGATCATAAAATCTTCGAGCATCATCCGACCATCAGCACGGAAGTCCTGCACTACCTTAAGCACGGTCGCATCAAGCCTCGGCCCGACGTTGCGCGCTTTGAAGGCCACAGGGTTCACTTCGTTGACGGCACGAGCAGCGAGTTCGACGCAGTCGTCTGCGCCACTGGCTTTTACGTCAGCTTCCCCTTCCTACCCGAAGGAATGGTGACGGTCAAGAACGACAATCTGGCTATGCTCTACGGAAGCTGCGTGTTGCCAGAGTACAAGCACCTTTACGTGATAGGCACGCGGCAGACGCGCTACGGCATAGGGCCGCTCCTGACGCCCGGCTCAAAGCTGATAGCCAAAATGATAGAGTTGCAGAACCAGATGGAGCTTCCCATAGGTTTAGTGATGAAAGCTTCGGGCGCGAAGCTGCCAAACACTCATCTTGTAGACCCCATCAAAGCGCTGCGACAGATGCGAATGGCAAAGTACACCATGCCGCTTCTACTGGGGCGCGAGCGTCGTCTCCGTAAAAAACTGAAGCGCGAGCGCCCCGCGCCACCCGAACTTACCATTCAATCCAACCCTGACTTGCAGGTTTATTGACCTTCTTCATCTCAATCGTATGAGCTTGAACAATAAGAGCGTGGCTGTGGTGACGGGCGCGGGGAGCGGCATAGGGCGTGCGCTCAGCCTGCAACTGGCTGCGGAGAAGATAGCGGGGCTTGCGATAGCAGACCTCAACCGCGAAGCCTTGGAGGAAACGGCAAGGCTGCTTGAGCCTTCGGGCGTGCGCGTCTCCGTGCATGTCTTGAACGTCGCGGACTTTGACGCGATGAAGAAATTCGCTTCGGACGTTGTGGCGGAGCACGGTCGTGTCACACACCTGATTAATAACGCGGGCGTCTCTCTCTTCGGCAACGTAGAGGAGGTGTCGATTGAAGATTTGCAGTGGTTGATGAATATAAACTTCTGGGGAACCGTCTACGGCGTGAAGCTTTTCCTGCCCGTCTTGCGCGAGCAGCCTGCGGCGCACATCGTCAACGTCTCAAGCGTCTTCGGATTGATAGCGCCGCCGGGCAACGCAGCCTACAGCGCCAGCAAGTTTGCCGTGCGAGGCTTTACCGAATCGCTGCGTCACGAGTTGGAGGGTACGAACATCAGCGTCTCCTGCGTTCATCCGGGCGGCGTTGCCACCAACATCGCGCGTAGCGGAAGACTCGGAGCGGAAGCCGACAGCTCGGCCAAGGAAGAGAGCGTCAAGTACCACACGAAGATTTCCAAGACCACTTCGGAAGAGGCCGCGCGACAGATAATACGCGGCATCAAACGACGCTCGAAGCGCATACTCGTAGGCACGGACGCGCGCATCATAGACGTAATACACCGCGCCTCGCCAGAGAATTACATGTCCGTGCTGGACAAGATATCCGGCGGACAGCTTTCCAAACTCAGGAAACGCAAAGCTTCATCAAATTAATTTCCCGCTTTCTCGCGCATCCAGCTTTGCAGTCTCTCCATGTCTTTCGCCACGGTGCGCGAGGCTGCGAAGAGGACTAGAGTTAACATGATGCCCAGGGCCGGGATGATGTACATGGCAGTGTGAAGACCTGCGGCGCGGTAAGGCTCAAGCGCTCCTTGCGTGAAACTCACAACTCCACCCGCGCGGGCCGCGCGCATGGTGAAGAAGTCGCTCACAAGCCCCGTCCCGTACGGCCCAAGCGATGCCCCAAGCACATACATGGCGAAGAAGTAGAGCGCCATCGCTGTCCCACGCAAAGATGGCTCTATAACGTCCTGAATCGTCGAATACACAGTGGAGTAGTAAGCGTACATCAACGCGCAGCCCGTCCCCATCAGAATCATGAAGGCGCTGCGCTCTCCCACAGGACTCTCAAGGGCAAGGTACAAGAAAGGCACTGAGCCTAGTATAGCCAAGCCGCCCACCAGCAAGCGCCCGTTCGCGCGCCGCTTCATGACCGCGTCGCCTATGATGCCGCCGAGGATTAAACCGGGCGCGCCCGACAACCCGTACACGACCATCGAAACGAAATTCGCAGAGCGTATATCCGCGCCGTGATAGCGCATCAGGAACGGCGTGAGAAACGAGCCTATGGCGTACATGTTGAAGTTATGCAAGGCTCCCGAAATGATTAGCCAGCGCATAGTCGGAATTGACAGCACCAGCCTATAGGGCGAGCCTTCGCGCTTGCTCCCGCCAATCCTGTGAACTTCGGTCGCGCCTCTCTGCGGCTCGCGTATCAAGAGCACGGCCAGAGCGCAGAGCAAGCCCGGAATACCCGCGACATAAAACGCAGGCCGCCAACCGTAAGAGCGCGCAATCGTCCCGCTCACCGCAAAGCTCAAGGCTACGCCTACGGGCAGGCCGAGCATGAAAATCGATAGAGCTTTGGCGCGGCGGCTCGCTGGGAAAAGGTCGCCTATTAAGGAGGTGGCTGCGGGCGCACAAGAAGCTTCGCCTACTCCTACTCCCAATCGCAGCACGAAAAGCTGCCAGAAGTTTCTGGCGAAGCCTGAGAGCACGGTCGTCAAACTCCACACGAAGACGCCCGCAGAAAGAATCCACTTGCGCCCCGTCTTATCCGTGAGGCGGCCAAGTGGCACGCCCACGAAAGCGTAGAGCAAAGTAAAGGCTGTGCCAAGCGCGCCCATCGCTCCGTCGCTCATTCCCCACTCGCGGCGCACGGCCTCGCCCACGGCTCCAAGTATCTGCCTGTCGAAGAAGTTCATGGTGTTGATGGCAAACAACACCCACAAGGCAAACCAGACTCGCGGAGTTCGCGGCTCCTCCTGCTTCATACACGACAAGCCCTCAAAGGATTAGTTGCTCTTTCCAGTGACCGGAACAGCTTGTAAAAGGAGATAAAGGCGCATGGACAGGCCGGAACAAAAGCTTGACGTTTTAGCTAGCCAGTGTTACTTTACCGACCGTTCGGTAGCCATTATGCTCGACTCGTAAGCCCCGGTCAATTCCTTTAAGTTTCAATCGCTCGCGTCCGTAGTGCAATCAGTATTCTGGCTGCCTCTCGACCGTCGTCCATATCCTTCAATCAAGGAGATATTTCAATGAGAAGCTTGACTCATCTTTTTTTGACGTTGTTCTTCCTTTTCGTCATCGGAGTCTCCCCCGCTTTCTCGCAGGCATCGAGTTCGACAGCAGAACTGCGCGGTCAGGTCACAGACACGGCAGGAGCGGCAGTCCCCAACGCCACCGTTACCGTCACCGATTTAAGTAAGGGCACGAGCCGCACGACCACCTCTGACGATGGAGGCAATTACGTCTTCTTGAATTTGCTTCCGAGTTCTTATGAACTGAAGGTCGAAGCCGCCAGCAAAGGCTTCGCCGCCTTCACGACGCGTATAGAATTGACCGTCGGACAGCAGGCCAACATCCCCGTACAACTTGGCACGGGCAATGTCACCGCGACCATAGACATAGTCGGCGGGCAGGAAGTGGTCGAGACAGACCGCACGCAGCAATCTTCGGTCGTGGACGAGCGGCAGATTACTAACCTGCCAATCAGCCGCAGAAACTATCTGGACTACGCGCTCTTGACGCCGGGCGTCTCCGACGCCGACAGCATCTCCGACGCTTCGGACTTTCGCGTAGCGCAGACGCCGCAATCGGGTCTCTCCTTTGGCGGCAACAATGGTCGCGGCAATTTGGTCGCGGTGGACGGAGGCGAGACCAACACGGTTTCGGGCGGCGTGCAGACGACCGTTAATCAGGAGGCCGTGCAGGAGTTTCAGGTACTACGCAACAGCTACAACGCAGAGTTCGGCGGGGCTTCGGGCGGCATAGTCAACATCGTCTCCAAGTCCGGCTCGAACCGTTGGAGCGGCTCGCTGTTCGGGCTGTTTCGTGATGACAAGTTCGACGCGCGCAATGCCTTTGACTTTAATCCTGCGGGCAAGTCGCCCTTTAGCCGCCAACAATACGGCGGCTCGCTCGGCGGCCCGATTAATAGGGACAGGACATTCTTCTTCACCTCTCTTGAAAGGTTTAGCCAGGACGAGACGACGTTCGTTAATCTGCTGAACGATCCTTCTGTCTTCGGTTTAACGGCTTCGCAGACTTCGCTCTTTAACTATCTTGCGACGACACCGTTCGCCGCGCTGGCAACGGGTTTGAGCGGAACGCTGACGACGACTGCGGCGCGATACCCGCGCACGGTCGCGCTCTTTAACAGCGCGAGCGGCCAGTTCCCTTTCAACTCGAACCAGACGACAGCCACCGCGCGCTTCGACCACAACTTCGGCCCGAACGACAACGGCTACCTGCGCTTCAACTGGAATGATTCAACATTCGAGAATCAGGCGGCGGGTGCTTTGACCGCAGTGTCGCGTGGCCGCACGCTGGACACCTTGAACGGCGGCGTGCTGCTTTCAGAGAATCACCAGTTCAACGCGAACACCGTTAACGAATTGAAGATGCAGTTCAGCTATCTGCGATTCAGTGTCATACCGAACGACCCCGTTGGCCCTGAGATAAACATAGAGGGCTTCGGTTTCTTCGGGCGAGACATCTTCCTGCCGTCGCGCACCAAACAGCAGCAGTATGATTTGCTGGACAACATTTCGTGGGTTCGCAACAACCACACACTGAAATTCGGCGGCTCGATTTTCGCCACGCACGTTATCACCGCCAACGAGACTTTCTTCGGCGGGCGCTTCAAC
This sequence comes from Pyrinomonadaceae bacterium, assembly GCA_014534425.1. GTDB lineage: Bacteria > Acidobacteriota > Blastocatellia > Pyrinomonadales > Pyrinomonadaceae > JACVRN01. The sequence continues at coordinate 67,629 of JACVRN010000006.1, read as the reverse complement.
TTCGGCGCTGCCATCCCGCTCTCAAGCATCATCCCGGCGGCGAACCTTCCGGCGCTGACGGCATTTCTGACCGCGAACAATCCGGCCCAGCTTGCGGCGCTCTCGACGCCCATCAACGCCTTGCAGTCTTACAATCTGAACCTGCCGATTGTTTACCAGCAGGGCTTCGGCACGGCGGAAGTCAACTCCATGACCTACCGCTACGCGCTCTATGGACAGGACACGTGGAAGGTTAGAAATAACTTTACGCTGACCTACGGGCTGAGGTATTCGATAAGCGACGAGCCTTTCTACATGCCGCTCGACAAGAACGATTTTCAGCCGCGCTTAGGGTTTTCGTGGGATCCGTGGAATGACGGAAAGACGGCGATTCGCGCGGGCGCGGGAATCTTTTCCGGCTACACAATCTATTCCGTGCCGAACGTGACGAAGACTCTCTCAGGTTTTCCGGGCGACCCTATTAACATAGTGCTAGCCACTGCAACTTCGGCGGCACTGGGGCTGCCAAGCTCTTTCGCCGTCTATCAAACGCTGCTCGCGCAGGGCGTCATAGGCAACCGAACGATTGTAGCGTCCGACCTGTTGCAGTTCGGCGTCACGCCACGCCCCGGCGCTCCGCTCGAAGTGCGCTTCCGCGCAACGCCGGATTATGAAACTCCGACTACTTACCAGGCCAGCTTCGGCGTGCAGAGAGATTTGGGCAATGGCTTCTCGCTTGAGGCCAGTTATCTTTGGACGCGCGGCCTGCACATCACGCGCAATCACGACATCAACCAGTTCCGCATGACGGGCTTTAACCCGACCTTCGGCGTCCCTTGCTTCGTGCGCTTTCCGACTGCGGTCGCAACCTCCGCGACTTCATGCCTGGGGGCGGCGAGCGACTTCGTCAATCCGTTGCGCTTGCAGGATAACGTTTACGAGTCGACCGCCAACTCCTTCTACAACGCCGGCACCATCTCTTTGCAGAGACGCTTTGCCAATAACTTCAGCGTCAACGTTCACTACACCTACTCGAAGTCTATTGACGAGGTGACGGATTTCAACAGCGATTGGTCAGCGCAGAATCCTCTGAACCTGAAGGGCGACCGCACGCTCTCGGCCTTTGACCAGCGACACCGCGCCGTCTTTAGCGGCGTCTTCGGCAGCCCCTTCAAGAACAAGGTTCTAGCGGACTGGGTCTTCGCGCCAATCTTTACGGCGCAGTCGGGCCGCCCCTTCAATCTTCTGCTCGGCATAGACGTGAACAACGACGGGCGCTCGCAGTCGGACAGGCCGTTTGACGCGCCGCGCAACTCCGGCGTGGGCGAACCTTACTTCAGCTTCGACGCGCGCCTTGCCAGAAGATTTCCCTTCAAAGAGACGATGTATCTGGAGCTAACCTTTGAGGGCTTCAATCTTTTCAACCGCACGAACTTTACGGGCATCAACAACATCGTCGGCAGTCTTCCTATAGCTCAACTGAGGACTCTGGCCCTGTCTCGCCCGCGCGGTAATCCTCTGGCAGCGCCGACGCAGCCGCTAGGCTTCACCTCGGCAGCACCTCCCAGGCAATTGCAGTTCGGCGTGCGCTTCAATTTTTAAGCGCGCACACCGGCAAGGCTGCGAAGTTCTTAAGGAGAGCCTCTGCTTTTATGTACGAGGCTCTCCTTCTCTTTAAGTAGAAATTTGAAGCGTATGCCGTATGTAGAGAACGCGGGGACAAAGATTTACTGGGACGCGAGCGGCGAGGGCGAGCCGCTATTGCTAATCATGGGACTGGGTTCTGCGTCCGACATGTGGTATCGCCTCTTGCCGGAATTCTCTTCACGCTACAGGACTATAATATTCGACAATCGCGGCGTGGGCCGCAGCGATGCTCACCCTGGGCCGTACTCCATAGCTACTATGGCGCAGGATGCGGCAGCCGTGCTTGACGCAGCAGGCGCGGAGAGCGCGCACGTTGTAGGGTTCTCTATGGGCGGCTTCATAGCACAGGAGTTTGCTTTGCATTACCCTGAAAGAGTTCGCAGGCTCGTGCTGGCTTCCACGGCCTGCGGCGGTAAAGAGGTCGTGTGGGCGGAGCCGGAAGTCTTAACAGCGCTTGCTGCAAAGGACGTGAAGTCGCGCGAGGAAGGATTCTGGACGACCGCGCCCTTTAACTATCACGAATCCACGCCGCGCGAGTTGATTGAGGAAGATCTTGAAGTCACGCTTCGCTCTCCGTTGAAGAGAGAGAGCTACCAAGCACAGCTTCAAGCCATCATGTCCTGGAAAGGCTCATACAGCCGCCTGAAAGAGTTGAATATAACGACGCTGATTCTTCATGGAGACAGCGACCGGCTGATTCCAACTGAAAACGGTAAGATACTGGCGCGCGTCATCCCGGACGCGGAGCTTGCGCTGATAGAAGGAGCCGGTCACAGGTTCATGACAGACAGGCTCGAAGAATCTGGCCGCGTCATCATGTCGTTTCTGGATAGAGGAATGAATTCAGCATGGAGAGATAAAGAATGAAGAGCGTAAGATTTTACGAGTTTGGAAATCCGTCGGAGTTGCTGCGCGTCGAAGATGTGCCGCAGCCGGAGCCGGGCGCGAATCAAGTTCTGGTCAGGATGCGCGCACGCTCCATAAACCCTTCCGACCTGCTCACGGTGCGCGGGCTTTACGGCGCTCTGCCAAAGCTTCCCGCAACTCCCGGCCTCGAAGGCATGGGAGAAGTTGCGAGCGTAGGCGAGAACGTCAAACATCTCAGCCCCGGCCAGCGCGTGATTCCCCTGGGCGTTGCCGGAACGTGGCAGGAATATTTGCTGACTGAAAGCACACAGCTTATCCCCGTACCCGAAAGCATCACGAATCAAACGGCCGCTCAATTCGTAGTCAATCCTCTGACGGCCTGGATTATGACAATCGAAGAGCTTCAATTGAAGCCCGACGAGTGGCTCTTGCAGACGGCGGCAGGCTCAACGCTAGGGCGCGTAGTTCTACAGATTGCGCGACTCCGTGGATTCAAGACGATTAACGTCGTCAGGCGGCGCGAGCAGGTCGAAGAATTAAAGACGCTCGGCGCGGACGAAGTCATTTGCACCGCAGACGACGATTTAGCCGAGCGCGTCAGGGAGATTACGGGCAGCGCGGGACTGACTAAAGCCATCGACGCCGTCGGAGGCGAAACGGGCGGCGCGGTAGTGAGCGCTCTTGGACGCGGAGGCGTGCTGCTCGTCTACGGTCTTCTCTCCATGCAGCCCATGCCCGTTGACAGTGGCCGCATGATTTTTACCTCCATGACGATTCGCGGCTTCTGGCTCAACGAATGGTTTCGCTCAGCGCCGCCAGAGCGCCAGCAAGCCGTCACTTCAGAACTACTGCGCCTGATGGCTACGAATGAAATCATCCCGCCCGTCGAAGCTGAATATCCTCTGACAGACGTGCTCGCAGCCATAGAACACGCCGAACGCCCCGGACGAAGCGGCAAGGTCTTGCTCGTTAGTTAAATCAATTTCTTTCACCAACGAATAATGCCGCGTGCGCCTTCGGCGGAGGCCAGGGCGTGCAGGGCGTCGTTGACTTGTTCTAGTTGGTAAGTGCGCGTGGCAAGCTCATCCAGCTTCAGCTTTCCTTCCTGGTAAAGCTTTACCAGACGCGGAATATCCAGGGCGGGCTGGCCGGAGCCGTAGACGGAGCCTAAGAGGCGCTTCTCCTGCATCACGAAGGGAAAGAGCGGGAAAGAGGCACGCGCGTCCGTGCGCGATAGTCCCGTAAGCACGACAGCGCCGCCTTTGCGCGCGAAGCGCAGCGCTTGCGTCAAAGTCTCAGGCACGCCGACCGTATCGAAGACATAATCCGCGCCGCGCCCGCCCGTCAACTTCATCACCTGCTCCACTACATTATCAGTGGAAGCTTCAACTACTTCGCTTGCGCCGAAGCTCGCGGCCAGCTTGAGCGGCGCGCTGCGTGTATCTACGGCTATGATTTTTTCAGCCTGCGCGAGTCTTGCGCCCTGCACAACGTTTAAGCCCACGCCGCCCGCGCCAATGACTACGACACTCGCTTCAGCTTCCACGCGGGCCGCATTCAAGACAGCGCCTACGCCTGTGATGACGGCGCACCCAAGAGTAGCTAGCGCCTCGAACTTCACATCCGCCGGAACTGGAATCGCGCCTTCTGCTGCCACCACTGCGAAGTCTGCGAAACAGGCCGTGCCGTTGAAATGCGCCACGTCCTGCCCGCGTGCGTGAAGACGTGTGCCGCCCGCCGGAAGACGATTGCGATAGGTCGTACGCTCCAGCCGGTCGCAGAGAACGGGTCGGCCCTCCATGCACATAGGACAAAGCCCGCACGGCGGTGCCCAACAGAAGACTACGTGATCGCCCGCGCGCAAAGTCGTTACACCAGGGCCTACTTCACGCACGATGCCCGCGCCTTCATGCCCCAGCACGAGCGGAGTACGAGCGGGCCAATCGCCGCGCGCCGGATGAAGGTCGCTGTGGCAAACTCCTGCGGCTTTGACTTCGACCATGACTTCGCCCGCACGCGGCGCTTCCAACTCCGCCTCCTCCACAGAGAGCGGCGCACCCTGCTCCCACAAAATTGCTGCGTTGATGTTCATGCCTTTTCAGCCAGCCGTGTGGCTATGTCTGCGAGCCAGCGCACGCGCTCGTCCAGTGTGGCGAAGCGCGGGTCATCCGTCTGCCCGCGATGATAGCGATAGAAGATTTGCTGTAGCACCACCGCGAGCTTAAAGACCGCGAACACTTCGTAGAAAGTTATGCGCGAGACATCAAGCCCCGTGCCCTCGGAATATCGCTCAAGAATCTCTGCGCGCGTTAACCAGCCTTCGCGCTGTGTGACGGTTGAGACGGCGTCCGCGCTCGCTGCTGCGGTAGAGACGTGAACCCAGTAGGCCAGCAGTATGCCTAAATCTATGAGCGGGTCGCCGACCGCAGCCATCTCCCAATCAAACACACCCACCAGCCGCCCCACGTCCCCTGCATCGAGCATCACGTTGTCCAGCTTGAAATCGCCGTGCACGAGCGTCGGCCTCTCGGCTTCGGGCGGCAGTCGCTCAATCAGCCACGCGGCCAGCGCATCCATCGCTGGCAACTCGCTCGTCTGCGAGCCGTGCCAGCGCTCGTTCCACCCGCGCACCTGTCGCCCTACGAACCCAACGGGCTTGCCCAAGGCTGCGAGTCCGTGCTCGTTGATGTCAACCATGTGCAGGCGCGCGAGCGCGTCTATCAAAGCACGGCTGGCACGCAGACGTTCTTCCGGGCGGTCGGCCAACTCTGGCGGTTCCTCTACGCGCACGACCAGCCCGCGCCTGCGCTCCATCACGTAGAAGGTAGAGCCTATGACGCTCTGGTCTTCGCAGAGCATGAAGGGTCTGGGCGCTAGAGTGTAGACCGGATGCACTGCTTCGAGTATGCGATACTCGCGCGCCATGTCGTGCGCCTTCGGCGGCACAGGCCCGAACGGCGGCCTTCGCATGACGAACTCATGCTGACCGAAACGCAACAGGTATGTTAGATTCGAGTGCCCGCCCGGAAACTGCTCTACCGTCATGGGCGCGGAGGCGTCGAACTCTTCTCCGAACACCTCAACAAGTTTGCCGCGCACAAATCCCGCGAGCGCTTCCCAATCAAGCTGCTCGCTCGCACGCACGGGCCGCGTATCTGTTGAATCGGTCGTCACGTTTATGATTAAAAAGTCAGGGGCGAAAGATGATGCACGTAGTAGTGCCGTGCGCGTAGAGCTTTCCGCTTTCATCTACGACGCGGCCATCGGCGGTTGCTGTGCGGCCTCCGACGTAAATCACCTTCGCTTCGCACCTCACGGTTCCCGTCTCCGCCGTCATGGGCCTGACGAAATTAACTTTTATCTCCAGCGTCGTGTAGCCCGCGCCCGCAGGCAGAGTGGAATGTATGGCGCAGCCCATTGCCGAATCCAGCAGCGTCGCCGCAAGTCCCCCGTGAACGACGCCTATAGGATTGTAATGATACTCCGCAGGCTCCACTGTAAAGACCGCGCGGCCTTCGCTCAATTCCGCGATAGTGAAGTTCATCAGCGCGCCTATGGGCGGGCGAGGCAAGCTGCCTTCGACTATTTTTCTCAGATACTCAAGCCCTGATAGATTGCGCCCGGCTTCGGCCAGAGCGCGCGGGTCTTCCCATGTAATCGTGCGCGTGCGCGCAGTGTTTCCGCCGTTGCTCATAGTTTCGATTATTCTCTTCCGGCCTCAGGCTTTCCCGCCGAAGACGGCCTTGCGCTTCTGCATAAAGGCCGCGACGCCCTCCATAAAATCCGCAGAGTGAAAGCAGGCGTCCTGATTCACAGCTTCGAACTCAAGCGACGAAGCAAGGTCGCTCTGCGCGCTGTGATTGAGCGCAGCTTTTATCTTCGCCAAAGCCATCTGCGGCGCGGAAGCCAGGCGAGCGGCGACGGCATCCACGGTCGCATCAAGATCTGCAAACGGCACCACGCGATTGACCAGGCCCAGTCGCAAAGACTCCTCGGCGCTTATGATGTCGCCCATCGCCATCAACTCAAATGCTTTCTGATAGCCCACAATGCGCGGCAGAAGGAAAGTGCTGCCGCCGTCTGGCATCAATCCTATACGGACGAAGACCTGTCCGAAGAGCGCCTGCTCCGAAGCTATAATCATGTCGCAGGCCAGCGCGTAGTTGTGGCCCACGCCGACCGCGTGCCCGTGAACGCGCGCAATAATAGGCACGGGCAGCTTACGCATAGCCGCAACCGTCGGATTCACATTCTCACGAATCGCACGCGTCACGTCATAATTCGCAATATCGCTCGCAGAGGTTGCGGCCAAATCCGCGCCCGCGCAGAACGACTCGCCCGCGCCCGTCAGAATCAGCACACGGGTGCCGTCCGTCTCCGAATGCTGAACCGCATCACGCAGCATTCTGATAGTCTCGTGGTCAACAGAGTTGCGCCGCTCCGGGCGATTAATCGTGATGCGCTTGATGCCGTCATTGAGCGTGACCAGCAATTTTTCAGACTGTTCTGTCATCATTCCTCCTTTTACTGCTCACACGTAATATCGCACGAGCCATTCGGCCACGCAGCAGGGCTTGTCATTGCCTTCGCGCTCGACCGTCACGTTCCAGGTGGCCTGCATGCCTCCGCTAATCTCTTCCACTTCGGCCAGCTTAAAGCGACCGCGAATGCGCGCTCCAGAAGGCACAGGGCTGACAAAGCGCACGCGGTTCAACCCGTAGTTGATGCCCATGCGAAGCCCTCCGACCTCTACGGCCTTCTTCATCAACTCACTCAGGAGCGAGAGCGTCAGAAAGCCGTGCGCGATTGTCGTCTTAAACGGCGACTCGCGCGCGGCCCGCTCAGGGTCTGTGTGAATCCACTGCCGGTCTTCCGTAGCCTCGGCGAACTGGTTGATGCGCGTTTGCGCGACCTCCAGCCAATCGCTCACGGCCACCTCCTGCCCCGTCAACGCGGGCAACTCGTTTATGCTTTCAATCCGCTTCGCAGCCATAGTTATATTCCGCCTCTACACGTTCTCTTTATACTTTCGCAACTCCATCCTGGCGATTGATTCTATGTGAACTTCGTCGGGGCCGTCGGCAAGTCTCAGGGTGCGTGCGTTGGCCCAGGCCGCAGCCAGAAAGAAGTCGTCCGAGACGCCGCCGCCGCCGTGAGCCTGAATAGCACGATCTAGAACCCTGAGCGCCACGTTCGGAGCCACGACTTTAATCATAGCGATTTCCGCTCGCGCAGCCTTGTTGCCAACTACGTCCATCATGTAAGCGGCCTTCATAGTTAGCAGCCGCGCCTGGTCAATCTCCATCCTGGACTTTGCTATTCCGGCGCGTATGGTGCCCTGCTCGGAAAGCGTCTTACCGAAAGCCGTCCGCGCCGTCACGCGACGGCACATGGCTTCCAGTGCGCGCTCCGAGACTCCTATCAGCCGCATGCAATGATGTATGCGCCCAGGCCCCAAGCGTCCCTGCGCTATCTCAAACCCGCGACCTTCGCCAAGCAGCATGTTCGAAGCGGGCACGCGCACGTTCTCAAAGACAATCTCCGCGTGCCCGTGCGGCGCGTGGTCATAGCCGAAGACGCTCAGCAGGCGCAAGACCTTCACGCCCTGCGCGTCCATCGGCACGAGCATCATGGCCTGCTGCCGGTGCTTTGGCGCTTCTGTGTCCGTCTTGCCTATGAAGATTGCGACCTTGCAGCGAGGGTCGCCCGCGCCGCTCGCCCACCACTTGCGACCGTTGATGACGTACTCGTCTCCGTCCCGCGCTATGGTCGAGCGTATGTTTGTAGCATCCGAGGAAGCAACATCAGGCTCTGTCATGGCAAAGCAGGAACGAATCTCGCCGTCGGCAAGCGGCTTCAGCCATCGCTCCTTCTGTTCTTGCGTGCCGTAGCGCGCCAGCACCTCCATGTTGCCCGTGTCCGGCGCGCTACAGTTAAAAACTTCGGACGCGAAAGCCAGCGAGCGTCCCATCAATTCCGCCATCGGCGCGTATTCAAGATTCGTCAGCCCCGCGCCATATTCGCTTTCAGGCAGGAACAGGTTCCACAACCCTTCGGCCCTGGCCTTAGCCTTCAACTCCTCCATCAAAGGAACAGGCTGCCAGCGCTCGCCCTCTTCTATCTGTTGATGAAACAACTCTTCGTTCGGAAAGACATGCTCGTCCATAAAGGCGCTGAGCCTTTGATAAATCTCTTTCGCGCGCGGGGAGACTTGAAAACCAAGATACGGGTCGTCCGGTTTCATAGATTGCCTTCCGTATTCATCTTAAGTTTGAAGATTCTCAAAGATGGTGGCTGCGCCCTGTCCGCCGCCGACGCACATCGTGACCATGCCGTAGCGGCTCTTGCGACGGCGCATCTCGCCCAGAAGCTGCACGGTGAGCTTAGCGCCGGAAGCTCCCAGTGGATGGCCTAGCGCGACCGCGCCGCCGTTGACATTCGTGCGCTCGTCGTCCATGCCAAGCTCGCGCATGACGGCTATGGCCTGGCACGCGAACGCTTCGTTGAGTTCTATCAGGTCAACATCGTCGAGCTTAAGTCCTGCGAGCTTCAGAGCCTTCGGCACTGCGACGACCGGCCCCATCCCCATAATCTCAGGCGGCACGCCGCCCACAGCGTAAGAGACGAAACGCGCCAGGGGTTTTAGTCCAAGCTCTTCGGCGCGCTCGCGCGACATGACCAGGACTGCGGCAGCGCCGTCCGACGTTTGACTTGAGTTGCCAGCAGTGACGGAGCCTCTGGCATGAAAGACCGGACGCAGTTTGGCTAAGGCTTCGACTGTTGTGTCCGCTCGCGGGCCTTCGTCCACTTCAAACGTCAACTGCTTTCGCTTCACTCTGCCGTCGTCGCCCACTTCGTTAATCTCTACTTCGAGCGGGACGATGCCATCGTCTTTGAAGCGCCCCGCACTTTGCGCCGCGAGCGCGCGCCTGTGGCTGCGATAAGAGAAGGCGTCCGATTCTTCGCGCGAGACGTTGTACTTGCGCGAGACGTTCTCTGCCGTGAGTCCCATGCTCAGGTAAACTTCGGGGTAATTTTCCACCAGATAAGGATTGGGCCTGAACTTGGTGTTGCCGCGAAGAAGACTCATGGATTCCGTGCCGCCAGCTATGATGCAGTCTGCCATCCCTGCCATGATTCGCTCCGCAGCCATAGCTATCGTCTGAGACCCGGACGAGCAGAAGCGGTTGACCGTCACGGCGGGCACTTCGTAGGAGAGGCCCGCGCGCAAAGACGCTATGCGCGCGACGTTCGTGCCCTGCTCGCCTTCGGGAGTGGCGCAGCCTATGATTACGTCGTCTATAGTTTCGGGCTGCAAAGCGGGCACGCGCCGCAGCAAATCTTTTATCACCGAAGCGGCCATATCATCCGGCCTGGTCGTACGCAAACTTCCTCGCGGCGCTTTGCCGACAGCAGTCCGCACGCCCGCGACAATCACAGCTTCTCTCATACTCGAACCTCTTATCTTCAGCTTCTTCTATTTCCTAACGACGCCTGTCGCTTCTCCGCTCATCACTTCTTTGCCGTGTTGGTTGCGGCAACTCCAGGTTGATTTCAGTTGGTAGAATTGCTCTGCCTCTTCAAGCTCAACGATTGTGACTTCGCAGCGCACTGTGTCGCCTGCGAAGACGGGCCTGTGAAAATGAAAGTGCATGTCGCGGGCTATGAAGTTGATGTCGCCGCCGATTTTTGTAGGCAGCGTGGCGGTCAAAAGCCCGTGCGCCATCAGCCTGCCCGCCTCGTCCGGCGAAGTGTGATGCGCGCCCTCGTCGCCGGAGACACTGGCGAAGAGACGAATGTCTTCCTCCGTAAAGGTACGCTCCCAGGATAAACGGTCGCCGACTTTCATCACAGTCATCTCAATCTATCTCGTCTGAAACAACATGCAGGTCGCAGTGCCGTGGGCGTAGAGCTTTCCCTGCTCATCTACTACACGGCCTTCGGCTGTCGCCACGCGGCCCCCTACGTGAATCACTCGGGCCTCGCAGCGAACCACGCCCGTCTCGCCCCTGATGGGGCGCACGTAATTTATCTTCATCTCAAGCGTGGTGAAGATTCTGCCCGCAGGCATCATGGTGTTGATGGCGCAGCCCGTGGCCGAATCCAGAAGCGTCGCGGCCAGTCCGCCGTGCGCTATGCCTATGCCGTTGTAGTGGCGATCGTCCGGCCTGACCGTCAGGACAGCGTAGCCCTCGCTCACCTCCGTAATTTTGAAGCCCATCAACTGTCCCATGCCGGACTGCGGCACTTCGCCCGCCGCAACCTTCTGCATGTACTCAAGCCCGCTCATACGGCTTCGAGCTTCAGCCCTGCTCTCAAGCTCTTCTTCGTTAATCGTTCGCGTCATTTCTTAATTTCTCAGTGGCTTGCCCGTAGTCAGCATGTGCGTGATGCGCTCTACTGTTTTCTGCTCGCCGCAGAGCGAGACGAAGGCTTCCCGCTCAAGGTCGAGGAAGTATTGCTCCTCCACCCACTGCGGGGAAGAGAGTTGCCCGCCGCAGAGCACGTGCGCGACCTTCAAGCTGACGTGCAGGTCATACTCGCTCATGTAGCCGCCCTGCTGCATGATGTAAAGACCTGCGCGCAAGGCGGCCAGCGCATCGCGCCCCGCCGCGTAGCAGTTACGTATGCGAGCGGGCGCAACGTAACCCGCTTCCGCTAGCTCAAGCACGAGCGTTTTTGCTTCCACTAGCTGGTGGTCGCGGTTCATTACTATCATGTCCGCGTCCGTGAGATAGCCCATCGCGCATGCTTCACGAGCGCTCGTAGAGACTTTCGCGGTGGCGATTGTTTGAAGCGCCTGCTGTAGAAACGGCAGGGGGTCTGCGCTCGTCACGCGCATGGGCGGCGAGACGATTCTACGCACCATCTCTTTGCAGCCGCCCGCGCCGGGAATCAGTCCGACGCCGACCTCAACCAAACCCATGTAGGTCTCGGAGGCCGCGACCGCGCGAGCGCCAGCCATAGAGACCTCGCAGCCGCCGCCGAGCGTGCGGCCCGCAGGCGCAGTTACAACCGGCTTTGAGCAGAAGCGCACCGCCATGAGCGCGTTCTGCATCCCTCGCACAGCGCGCTCAATCGCGTCGAAGCCGCCCGCGCCTAAGCCTCCGGCAAGGTTTGCGCCGACAGAGAAATCCTGCGCCTCGTTGCCTATGACAAGCCCGCGCCAGTCACCTGTTTCAATCTCCTCAACGGAATCCACCAGCATCTCTCGTATGTCTTCGTCCAGCGTGTTCATCTTGGTATGAAACTCAAGACAAAGAACGCCGTCGCCCATGTCAATCAAAGACGCGCCCTTGTTCTCTTTGACCACGCGGCCTGCGGCTTTCAAAGCGCGAAGCTCTACTTTGCGCTCGTCCACAGAGACGGGAACGTAAGACTTGCTGGCGGGGTCGTAGTAGCTCAAGCGCCCATCATCTGTGCGGTAAAAAGTTTCAAAGCCTGCGTCGAGCATCTCTTTGACCCAGGGCGCGACAGCGATGCCGTTTGCCTCCATCTCGTCTGCGGTCTTCCTCACGCCTAACGCATCCCACAACTCGAACGGCCCCATATCGTGCGAGAATCCCCAGCGCACCGCGTTGTCTACGTTGATAATGTGGTCTGTGATTTCCGGTATGCGCCGCGCGGCGTAAGCCAGAGAGTTGTAGATGGTGTGGCGTGCGAGCGCGCCCGCTTTGTCATCCTGTTTGAGCACGAAGAGGAGCCGCTCGCCAAGGGGCTTAATCTTCATGGCTTCCTTGATGGACGGAATGTCAGGCTCGCGCCGCTCTCGGTATTCCATCGTCTCAAGGTCAAGCGTGAGTATCTCGCCCTTCGTCCCCTTCGGCGGCTTCTTGTAAAAGCCCTGCCCCGTCTTGTCGCCCAGACGCCCGCGCTCCATCTGGATGGAGCGCAACGTTCCGAGGTTCTGGTTGCGTAGAACTTCGCGCGTCTCGTCCTGCTCTATCAGGCCGTAAAGGTTTTCGCCCACGCCGCTAGAAACATCCAGCCCGACTAAATCCTGAAGACGAAAAAGCGCCGTCTTAGGTCTTCCTATGAGCGGGCCAAGGATAGCGTCGGCCTCTTCAATCGTGTACTTGTTGTCGAGCACGAAGCCCAGCGCGGTCGCGCCGGAGATGGAGCCGAAGCGGTTGGCTATAAAATTCGGAGTGTCCTTGCAAAGAACGACGCCCTTGCCCAGACGTCTTTCCGCAAACTCCGTCATGAACTCCGTAATCTCCGGCTTCGTCTCTTTGGTCGGAATCACTTCCAGGAGTTTCATGTAGCGCGGCGGGTTGAAGAAGTGCGTGCCCAGAAAATGAGCCTTGAAGTCTGCGCTCCGTTCGGCGGCGATGGCCGCAATCGGCAGGCCCGAAGTGTTGCTGGAGACTATGCTCTCAGGCTTTCTGACCTTCTCTATGCGCGCCATCAAATCTCGCTTCGGCTGCAACTGCTCGACTATGGCTTCGACAATCCAGTCGGCTTCGCTCACCCACTCGAAATTGTCTTCGAGGTTTCCGACTGTCACAAGCTCCGCCGTCTCCGGCGTGAAGAAGTCCGCAGGCTTGGACTTCTTCAAACGTTCGAGCGAAGCCGCGACGATTCGATTTCGCACCTGCGGCGAATCCAGCTTGAGGCCACGCTTCTCTTCTTCCGGCGTCAACTCCCTGGGCGCTACGTCGAGCAGGTAAACGGGGACGCCCGCATTCGCTACGTGCGCGGCGATGCCTCCACCCATAGTGCCTGAACCTATCACCACAACACGATTGATTGCGTAACTCATCATTGCTCCGAGTTGATTGGAAGCTTACCGACTGAACAAATCCGGGTCGGTTGCCCTGAGCCTTGTCAGGAAATCTTTCCAGAGCGGCGCGAAGACAGGAATGCGCGCTATCTCTGACTTAGCGCGCCGCGCGGCTTCCAGTGAAATCGGCACGGGCTTTTTCCCAAGCGCCTGCGCCGCCTGCGCCACCTGAATGTTTCGCTCGGCCATTTTTTCCAGAAGCACCATTCGAACGAAGGCAACCTGGATGTTGTCGCCGGTGGTGATAGCGCCGTGATTCGGCAGGATGGCTGCGCGCTTTTCGCCGAGCGCACGCGCTATTGGCATCACTCGCTCTTCATCCGAAGCAAGCCCTTCGTAGTCTTCTTCAACCACGCACACATCATCTACGAGCATGCAGCTTTCCTGGTCGTAGACTTCCGGCACAGTGCGAAAGGCGGAGTAGGTGACGACCGTTGGCGGGTGCGTGTGTGCGACCGCAACGGCGTGCGGGTTCTCGCGGTGTATGATGCCGTGCAGTCGTATGGTGTCGTTGACGTAAGCTTCGCCCTCAAGCACGCGGCCCGCGAAATCCACTGGCACAATGTTCTCCGGCCTGAGCGTGGCGAACGAAGGCCCGAAGTGATTAACCAGCATTCGATTTTCACCTACAGCCACGCTCAGGTGCCCCGCATTGGCTACGCTCAAGCCGTCACGATAAAGAAGGCGCGCCGCGCAGCAGATGTCGAATTTAATAGCCTCTTCATTCATAAAGAATCTCTCTCGGAATCTTTACAATCCGCCGGTGACTTCTAAGACTTGTCCAGACACGTAATCGCTTAAAGGCGAGGAGAAAAATAGCACTGGCCCGGCGGCCTCTTCGGGCGTTCCGCCGCGACCCATTGGAATCATGCGAAAAGCAATCTCGCGGTTCTGTTGCGGAATGCCGAGTGCGATGTCTGCTGATTCGCGCGTTAGGCGCTCGCCCGCTTCTTTGGCCTGCGTCAGGCGTGTTTCTATGAAGCCGAAGGCGACGGCGTTGACCTGTATGTTGAATTGCCCCCACTCCTTCGCAAGGGTTTTCGTCACGCCTACAATTCCTGCTTTGCCCGCAGCGTAGTTCACCTGCCCTGCGTTGCCGCGCGTGCCTGTGGTAGAACTGACGTTGACTATCTTTCGCGCAGCCGCTCTGCCCTGCTCTTCCTTCTCGCGCTTGGCCGTCTCGCGCAGGTACTCGGAAGCGGCGCGTATGAGGCGAAAGGGCGCGGTCAGGTGAACGTCGAGCATAGCCTGCCACTGCTCGTCCGTCATCTTGTGAATAACTCCGTCCCATGTGTAGCCCGCGTTGTTCACGATTGCGTCAATGCGCCCGTACTCTTCAAGCGTCGCTTTAATCAATCGCGGCGCGAAATCCTGCGCCGTCACGTCGCCCGGCACCGCGAGCGCTTCGTGCCCCGCGCCCTTAATCTGCTCCGCAGCCTCATGAGTAGGAGCCTCGTCAATGTCCGAGAGAACGACACGCGCACCATGCGCGCTGAAAACTTCGGCACACGCGCGACCAATACCACGCGCCGCGCCCGTGATGATTGCCACTTTCCCTTCCATCAATTTCATAAGCTTTTCTCGCTTCTAATTCATGAAGGTAAATTCAAACAGGGATGAACAGAGATTGTCAGGATAAAAGAGAAAGAGTTTATTCTTTATCCTGCTTATCCTGTCTATCCCTGTTAATTTCTTCCTTCGCCTGCTCTTCTTCGCGCAGGACGCGGTGGAGAATCTTGCCGACGGCTGTTTTGGGCAGGCTCTCTCGAATCTCTACATGGCAGGGCACCTTGAATTCTGCGAGGCCGGTCTTGCAGTGCTCTATCAGTTCTTCGGGGGTTGTGGTTGCACCTTGTTTGAGGACGACGAAGGCTTTGACCATTTCGCCACGGTAGGCGTGGGGGATGCCTATGACGCCCGCCTCCATGACGGACGGGTGCGTGTAGAGTATGCCTTCGACTTCGGAAGGGTAGACGTTGAAGCCACTGACGATAATCATGTCCTTCTTGCGTTGCACAATGTAGCTGTAGCCGTCTTCGTCCATGCGCGCAACGTCGCCCGTATAAAGCCAGGTGCGCCCCGCTTCATCCTTGCGAAGCGCGATGTTCGTTTCGTCCTCACGATTCCAGTAGCCCTTCATCACCTGCGGCCCCGCTATGCAAAGCTCGCCCTCTTCGCCCACTGCGACTTCGCGCGTGCCGTTTTCCAGGTCAACAATCTTGATGTCCGTGTCCGGCAAAGGAAGACCTATGCTGCCGGGTTTGCGGCGCGCGAGCATAGCCGTAGAGTGCGTCACGGGCGAAGCTTCAGAAAGGCCGTAGCCTTCGTTCAAGGTTCCGCCCGTCACTCGCTCGAACCGCTCAATGACTTCCACAGGCAGAGGCGCAGAGCCGCTATTGAAAGTGCGTATCTTATCAATGCCGTACTCCTTAGCCTTCGGATGATTGAGCAGGGAGATGTAGATTGTGGGAACCGCAGGAAAATAGGTGGGCTTGTAATCGCGTATCGCATTCAGGAGCGCATCCACGTCGTACTTCGGGATAAGAACCTGCTGCACGCCCATCCAGGTTCCGGCCATCATGCCGACCGTGAAGCCGTAGATGTGAAAGTAAGGAATGACCAGCAGATAGGTGTCTTCGCCGCGACGCGGAGCGCGATGCGCCCAGGCTTCGGTCTGAATCACGTTGGCGAAGATGTTGTAGTGTGTGAGCATTGCCCCTTTAGGCACGCCCGTAGTGCCGCCCGTGTACTGCAACACGGCCACGTCTTCGTCAGGATTAATCTCCACGCGCGGCAGGTCAGGCTCATCAACTCCCGCCATCAAGTCCGCCATTCGAAGAGTGCCTTCGATTGTCGGGCACGCGTGCGCGGCTATAGAGTATTCAGCAGCCGAGGTGATGATGACGTTCTCAATCCCCGTCTTATCCCGCACGGCCAGAGTCACGGGCGCGAGTATGTCCAGGGTCAGCATGGCCTTCATGCCTGAATCCTGCGCGACCACCAGCACCTCTCTGGGCGTGTAGAGCGGGTTGACGTTCACGACCGTCGCGCCCAGTCGCAGGATGGCGAAGGTGGCTACGACATACTGCGGGCAGTTCGGAAGCATTATGCCCACGCGGTCGCCCTGTCGCACGCCAAGGCGAGCTAGCGCGGTGCCGAGCCTTGCGGCCTGTTCTTTTATCTGTCCGTATGTCAGATGCGCTCCCAGAAAAGCCGTGGCTGGACGGTCTGGAACTTCTGCCGCCGTCAGGCGCAGGATTTCATGCAAGGGCCTGCGCGGATAATTCATGTGCGGCTTCACCCAGTAATCGTAATGATTGAGCCAGGGCCTTCGAGCGTAAACAGATTTCTCACCCTCTTCAGCTACTTTCACTGTCGTCATCAAACATCTCTCCTCATCCCTTAAACTATGGTTCGTCCTCCGTCCACGACGATTGTCTGACCGGTGATGTAGTTTGAGGCGTCGGAGGCCAGAAAGACCGCGACGCCTTTTAGTTCTCCGGCAGCGCCCACGCGTGGAATAGGGTTGCGCGCTTTGATAACAGGCTCGGCATATTCTATAACGCCGTCCGCCAAGCGCGAATGGAAGAAGCCAGGGGCTATGGCGTTGACGCGTATCCCTTGACGCCCCCAAGAGGCCGCAAGCTCTCGCGTCAGACCGAAGAGGCCGGCCTTGCTGGCGGCGTATCCAACGTAGTGCGGCCCGTCCGCAGAAGACTGCAAGCCTGAAACCGACGAGACGTTGATGATGCAGCCCCTTTCGCGCTTCAACATCTCGCGCCCTGCGGCTTGCGCGAACAGGAACGCGCCCGTCAGGTTAATGTCAATCACCTTCTGCCATTTATCAAGCGGCATGGCTTCGGGGCGCTCGCCCCAGGAGACGCCTGCGTTGTTCAAAAGAATATCCACCTTGCCGTAAGCCTCTATCGTTTTATCAACGACCCTTTGCACGTCGTCCGGCTTAGACACGTCGCAGAGCACGCCTTCAGTTTGAAAGCCAAGCTCGCGCATCTCCGCGACGGTAGGCTGCAACCACTCCTCGCGCCGCGCGCAGAGCATCAGTGACGCGCCTGCTTCCGCAAGCCCTTCGGCCATCTCGCGCCCAAGGCCGCGCGAGCCGCCCGTAACAATCGCCACGCGCCCCGACAGGTCAAACAGTTCTTTAATATGTGCCGTCATCTCAGGCCCTCTAATGAATCAATTCTTTTCTTTGTCCACGACGAGGCACGCTATGCGCTCGCGGTGAAAGGTGGCGTCGCCGAAAAGGGTCTCGCTGGACTTGCTTCGCTTGTAATAGAGTTGCAGGTCGTGTTCCCAAGTGAAACCTATGCCGCCGTGAACCTGCACGCCGCGATTGCCGACCTCACGATACGCGTCCGAGCAATAAGCCTTGGCTATGGAGACGGCGACGCTCGCCGCAGGGTCATTCTCCGTCAAAGTCCAAGCCGCGTAGTAAGCCGCAGAGCGTGCGCTCTCCGTCATCATCAGCATGTCCGCGCACTGGTGCTGCACCGCCTGGAAAGAACCAATCGCGCGCCCGAACTGCTGCCTGGTCTTGGCATACTCGACCGCAGTATCAAGCACCCACTGCATCCCTCCCACCATCTCCGCGCAGAGAGCAGTGGTCGCAACCTCCAACGCACCGTTGAGCGCGCCGCGCGCATCGCCGTCCGCGCCTAAAGCATCGGCTTCAGGCACCGACACGCCCTCGAACGAGACCTCGTAGACTTTGCGCGTCCCGTCCATAGAAGCCATAGGCTTGATTGAGACGCCGCCTGCGCCGCGCTCGACCGGCAAGAGCGCAAGACCATCACCGTCAAGCGCAACACAAATCAGAAGGTTGCTCGTCTCGGCATCGTTCACAAAAAGTTTCCTGCCCGTGACTCTGAAGCTTCCGCCTTCGCGCTGCGCTTTCAGCTTCGCGCTCTCTGTGTCCCAGCTCGCGCCCTCTTCCAGAAGCGCCACGGTCGCCCTCAATTCCCCTGCGGCTATAGGCTCAAGGTATTTCGCGCGCTGCTCTGCGCTTCCGGCACGCTCAATCAGCGCGGTGGCAAAGAGAGTCGAGAGAAAGGGGCCGGGCAAACACGCTCGCCCCATCTCTTCGGCTACAGCCGCCATCTCAACCAGTCCCAGGCCGAGGCCGCCGTGTTCCTCCGGCACAAGCAACGCGAGCCAGCCCTGGTCTGCAATCGCCTGCCACAGCCCGTCGTCATGCGCCGTCTCGGTCTCCATCAGCGCACGCACACGCTCAGGCTTACACTCGCGCGCCAGAAACTCACGCGCCGACTCCTTCAAAAGCTTCTGCGGTTTACTCAGATCGAAGTCCATAATAATCAGTAGTCAGGACTCAGAACTCAGGAGTCAGAATGAAGAGAAACGCTTTTATTCTGACTTCTGACTCCTGAGTTCTGAATTCTCGTCTAGTAGCTTTTAGGTAGGCCGAGCACGCGCTCGGCTATGATGTTGCGCTGGATTTCGCTTGTGCCCGCCTCGATGGTGTTGCCGCGCGAGCGCAAGTAAGCGTATTCCCAGAGGCCGTTGTCGAACTCTTTCAATTGCCCGTAGGGGCCGAGGATTTCCTGCGCCGTCTGCTGCGTGCGCTGGTTCATCTCGCTCCAGTAGAGTTTCAGGGTAGAGCCTTCCGGCCCTGGGATGCCTGTCTTGGAGAGCGAGGTCAGCGCGCGGTTCGTGTTCAGCCGAAGGATTTCAAGTTCAAGAAAGGCTTGCGCCAGCTTTTGTCTCACGAGCGGGTCTTCACTCGCGGGGCGGCCCTGACGCTCTACAGTCCTAGAGCGCGCAATCAATGCTTCGAGGTTTCGCTTGAAGACTACCTGAACGCCCGTGCCAAGATTGGCGCGCTCGTTCATCAAAGCGGTGATGGCGGTCGTCCAGCCCTTGTTGATTTCGCCCAAGACCTGACCGACGGGCACGCGCACGTTCGAGAAGAAGACTTCGTTAAAGCCCGAATCGCCGGACATCTGTCTCAAAGGCCGCACAGCAATTCCCTCAAGGCGCATGTCCAGAAGCAGGCAGGTGATGCCCTTGTGCTTTGGCGCTTCCGCGTCCGTACGCACCAGCAGCAGACACCAGTCCGCAAGCTGCGCGAAGCTAGTCCAAATCTTTTGACCGTTGATGATGAAGTCGTCGCCGTCGCGCACAGCCTTTGTGCCGAGCGCCGCCAAATCCGAGCCTGCGTTCGGCTCCGAAAAGCCCTGGCACCAAATCTCTTCGCCTGAGAGAATCTTCGGCAGGTATCTAGCCTTCTGCTCATCCGTGCCG
The DNA here is from genome assembly GCA_014534425.1 of Pyrinomonadaceae bacterium. Lineage (GTDB taxonomy): Bacteria > Acidobacteriota > Blastocatellia > Pyrinomonadales > Pyrinomonadaceae > JACVRN01. The sequence goes on along the minus strand of JACVRN010000006.1, from coordinate 48,074 downwards.
AGCGCAATGATGGTTGGCCCGACAAGAGAGAGGCCTATGGTGCCTATCAACTGCGGGGCGTTGGCCCGCGCAAGCTCTTCCTGAAAGATGGCCTGCTCCATCAACGTCGCTCCGCGCCCGCCGAAAGCCTTGGGCCAGGAGATGCCAGCCCACCCGCCTTCATAAAGCACGCGCTGCCAGTCGCGCAGGTACTTGATGTAATCCTCGCGGTCTTCGCTCCCTAGCTGACCGCCCTTCCACTCAGAAGGAACGTTCGCCTTGAGCCAAGCGCGGAATTCATCCCTGAACTGCTGCTCGTTCGGAGTTAAGTTTAAGTCCATGATTCTCTACCTCGGATTGTTGACTTCATCCCGTCTAGGCTTCGTCGCTTCCCACAACAATTCGGAAACGTCCATCACTTTCACGTCGCGCTCGCCTTTGCGTGCGTTGATGCCGTCTTCCATCATAGTCATGCAGAAGGGACAGCCGACGGCCAGCACGTCCGCGCCCGTCTCTAATGCCTCGCGCGCACGCTCCTGATTGACGCGCCTATCCGGCGGCTCGTCCACGAAGCTCATGCCCCCGCCGCCGCCACAGCAGAAGCTCTTGTTACGGCTGCGCTCCATCTCAACGGCCCGCCCACGCGCAGCAGAGATTTGCACAAGCTCTCGCGGCGCATCATAAACGCCGTTCTGCCGCCCCAGGTAGCAAGGGTCGTGAAAGGTAATCTTCTTGTCCAGCATGGCGTGCGGCTTGAGCCTGCCCTCTTCGACCAGCTTCGCAAGGTAAGCGGAGTGATGATAGACCTCGAAGCTTCCGCCGTACTGCGGGTACTCGTTCTTGAAAGTGTTGAAGCAGTGCGGGCAGGCCGTGACGATGCTTTTCACTTCAAAGCGTTTCAGGTTCTCCACGTTCTCTCGCGCCAACTGCTCGAACAAAAACTCGTTCCCGATTCTTCGCGCGGGGTCGCCGGAGCATTTTTCATCACGGCCCATGATTGCGAACTTCACTCCAGCCTGCTCTAAAAGTTGAGCGGTCGCACGCGTCACCTTTTGATTGCGCTCTATGAGCGCGCCGCCGCAGCCCACCCACAACAGCACTTCCGCATCCCTAGCATCGCCTGCATGCTTGACGTTCAAGCCTTCGGCCCAGTCCAAACGGGTCGCCTGCGTCCCCGTAAAGGGATGGCCGCGCCGCTCCAGAGACATGACGGCTTCCTGCATGGAGTCAGGGAAATCCGCCTCCTCCATCACAAGATAGCGGCGCATGTCCACAATCTTTGGCATCTGCTCTATGAAGACGGGGCACGCTTCCATGCACGCGGCGCAGGTCGTGCATTGCCAGAGAGGAACCGTAGAGGTAGCCGGAACCGCGCCAATAATTGCCAGAGGCTTTCGCGCTTCGATATCCGTCGTAGGCTCTTGCGTAGCAGGCGTCGTGCCAGCTTCAATGCTCATCGCGCCGTTGCCGCCGATTGCTACGAGTCCGAAGGCGTCTCGCGGGCGCTCGTGCATCAGGTCACGAAGCTGAAGAATAATGTCGCGCGGCGAGAGTTCTTTGCCGACCGCGTTCGCCGGACAGACAGCAGTGCAGCGCCCGCACTCCGTACAGGCGTCGAAATCCAACAGGTCTTTCCAGGTAAAGCTTTTCAGAGAGTTGACGCCGAAAGATTCCGTCTTCTCAAAATCTATGTTTTTGAGCGTCGCGCCGAGCGGCTCAAGATTGGCCGTGTAGATATTCAGGGGCGCTGTAATGACGTGCATCATCTTCGTGTATGGCAACCAAGCTATGAACGCAAACGCCGTCACAAGATGAAACCACCACACGCCCGCGTGAGCCGCACGCATCTGTTCGTCCGTCATGAACGGGCGCGAGGCGCGTGCTACCATATTGCCGAACGGCGACCAGGCACCCCAAGGGTCATTCGTCACAGCTATGCGCCATCCTTCGGCCAGAAAACCTTGCAGGCACATCAGGAATATGAGAGCCAGAATCCCTGCGGCTTCGTTCGTATAGACCAGCTTCTTAGGCCGCTTGACGTACCGGCGCAACGCCGCCATCAAGACTCCCAACATCACCAACGCGCCGAAGAGGTCGACCGTGAATGATTGAAAGTATAGATAAAAGCGCCCGCGCATAATCGCCGTGCCGAAGTCAGCGTCGAGGGCTACGATTGTCGTGGCGATGGTCAGTATGACGAAGCCGTAGCTGATGAACTGATGAAAGAGTCCCGCGTAGAGATTGCGCGCCGTTCGGCGCTGAGCTACTGCGTGCTTGACGACTAACTTTATTCGCTCTTGAGGCCGGTCGAAGCGCGCAAGCGGCAGCCCGCGCCGCCAACGACTCAAGTGGCGATAGATGCCGTAGCCCGCGATTGCAGCCGTCGGTAGCAGCAACGCGTACATCACCCAGATGTAAGTGATGTTCCAGTAAATCTCTCTCGTAGCCTCAGCAGGATTCATCATCTAAAAGCAGATTCAAACAGGATGAAAAGGGATTTAATCATTGATTCATCGGTTCATTGATTCAATGAAGAAATGAACAAATGAATCAATCTCTTTTATCCTGTCCATCCCTGTTAATTTATTTCTGTAGCGCTGCAAGTTTCTCTCTCAGGAGCGGCACGACCTGACGGTAATCGGCTACTATGCCGAAGCGAGAGTGCTTGAAGATGGGCGCGTCCGGGTCTGTGTTGATGGCCGCGATGGTCTTGGCCTCGGAGATGCCTGCCATGTGCTGGCTAGCGCCCGTGATGGCTATGGCGAGATATAAATCGGGCGTGACCTTCTTGCCCGTCTGTCCTATCTGCCAGGTGGGCGGCACCCATCCAGCGTCGCAGGCCGCACGCGATGCTGCCATCTGCGCTCCGAGTAATTCTGCCAGAGGCTTCAACTCCGTCTCGAAAGGCTCAGGCCCGCCGATGCCGCGCCCGCCTGAGACAATCACGCGCGCCTCTTCAAGCCTCGCCTCGCCGCCCGTTTCACGCTTGCGCTCGACGATTCGGGTTCGCTCGTCCGGTTTAATATCGAGCGCGGCGCGCGTGATTGCGCCTGGCGTTTCGCGGTGCGCGGGGGGAGCGAACGAGCGTGCGCGCAGCCACACGACTGCGGGCCGCCGCTTCAATTCGATTACGGCTTGCGCCTTGCCGCCGTAAACCTGTCGGCTGACGCGCAAGTGTTCGCCACGGGCGCTCACTTCAACGCCATCGCCCACGGCGCTTCCACCAAGACGATAAGCTAGACGCGGCGCAATCTCTTGGCTGTACGTGTCGTTAGCCAGAAGCACGGCGCGGGCCTCCAGCGCTTCACCGCACAACTCTACAAGCGCATTCAGGCATGTCTCAGGCTGGTACTCGGCCAGTTCTGCCTGGTCTGCCACAGTAACAGCATCACTCACGCGCGCAATTTCCAGCGCAAGCGACTCTGCCTCAGAGCCAAGAATAACGGCGCGCAACTGCCCGCCGAGTTCGTCGGCCAATCGTCGGCCTGCGCCCGCAAGCCCCTGCGCCGCCTTATCAAATCCTGCCGAAGAGAATAAACAGATGAGAACGTCATTCATAAGATAGCTATCAGCAATCAGCCTTCAGCAGTCAGCTTTAGCTTTTACATGATAGCTGATTGCTGAAAGCTGTCTGCTTTTACATTGCTCCCGTGACTTCGACTATGCGGCGTGCGAAGGCTTCGACTTTTTCATCCAGCGTGTCGCCGGTCACGAACTCGCAAGCAGTCTCCTTCTGCGGGATGAAAAGTTCTGCCACCTCGTAGTAAGTGTTACCGGCGCGTGCCTCGCTCACGTCTATGCCCAAATCTTCGAGCGTCCATTTAGTCAAAGGCTGGCGATAGGACATCATCACGTCGCGCACCTTGGGGATGCGCGGAACGTTGTGCTCGTCGTTGGTGATGGTGACGACAACCGGAGGCACAGCTTCTAAGACTTCCCATCCGGTGTCGGTCTGTCGCTTGAGCCTCAGCTTGCCGTTCACGGATTCTATGGTGTCTACGAAAGAGACGCAGGGCAGCCCAAGTTCCTCCGCAATCAGCGCGCCCGTTTGGCCCGCGCCCCAGTCGCCAGCCTCGCGTCCGGTCATAACAAGGTCGAACGTGCCAAGCTTGCGTATGGCTGCGGCCAGCACGCGCGCGTTTGTCAGAGAGTCAGGATTATTGTTTCCATCATTAGTGACGAGCGCCGCCTGGTCAGCTTTCATAGCCAGCGCCTTGCGAAGTGAATCTTCCGCAGAAGGCTGACCGTAAGAAAGCACTGTTATCTTCGCGCCGCCTATTCTCTCTCGAAACTGCAAAGCCGTTTCGAGCGCGTTCTCGCAGAAGATGTTCGTGACCAGATTCGCAGAGCCTTGCTCCGCCAGGCGCTTTGCTGCGTCAATGCGAAAGTCTCGCGCCGGAATCTCAGGATCAAGAATCTGCTTCAGACAAACGAGTATGTTCATGTGGGAATCAAGGGATTTTGGATTTTAGCTTTTGACTACCTGCAAGCCTCTCTGGGCTGCGCGCGATTCCGGGCGCAGCAATCCGCCAAGGGCTATCTTGACTATCTCCGAGGCAACCTGTTCCGCCGTCAGGGGGCCGCCCTGACGGAACCAGCGCGACAACCAGTTAATCATTCCCAGAAGACAGAAGGTCGCCGCGCTCGTGTCCACGTCCTGCAACCTTCCGTCGGCCTTAAGCTCGTCCAGCAGGTCGCGCAGGTAATCGAAGTATTCGCGTTTACGGCGAGTGATTTTTCTGCATTGAGCGGGCGTGAGCGCCGTCACTTCGTCAACGAGGATGGTGATTGCTCCCTGTCCTCTGGTCACAAGCTGCGCGTGGCTGGCTATCAGAAAGCGCAGGCGCGCCTCTGCATCCGGTATAGCCTTCGCCGGAATAGCGACCTCTTCGTCTAACTCGTCCAACCCGAAATTCATGATGTCGAAGAGCAGTTCCTTCTTCCCGCTTATGTAGTGGTAAAGCCCAGCCTTCGTCATGCCGAGCGCGTTGGCTATGTCGTTGACGGAAGTGGCGTCGTATCCCTTGCGTAATATTATCTGGGCCGCCGTGCGATAAATTTCCGCCAGGCGCTCGTTATTCGGAGCCGATTTTTTCTGAGCCTTCATCCTTCGTCTTCTTAAACAGTTTGCGTGTGGCTTGTCGGTCGAGCCGCCGGGATGCTATTTTACCGACCGTCCGGTAGGTTGCTGTTATACATCCGAAGCAGTCTCGCCGTCAACAAATTGAACTTCGGCTCTCAACTTCCGAAAGATTATGTCAGCCAGAACAGACGCCATTGAATCAGAGGGCGGCCAGTTTTTAACCGCAGATGTAAGCGCCGAAGAAGTCTTCACGCGCGAAGACCTCTCGCCCGCGCAGCAGATGTTCGGGCGTATCGCTGAAGATTTCATGCGTACGGAAGTCCTGCCGCACGAAGAACGTATTTATAACAAGGACTGGGCGCTGACGCGCGAACTACTGTTGAAGGCTGGCGAGCTTGACCTGCTTCGCGTGGATGTGCCGGAAGCTTACGGCGGTTTGGGGCTGGACAAGGTAAGCTCCGCGTACGTCAGCGAGCAAATCGGCGTCATGCCGTCTTTCGCTGGCTCCCTGGGCGCGCACACGGCCATAGGCACGTTCCCGCTCATATACTTCGGCAACGACGAGCAGAAGGCACGATACCTGCCGCGTCTTGCTTCCGGCGAATGGGTTGCGGCTTACGCTTTGACCGAGCCTGGCTCAGGCTCGGACGCCCTGGCCGCCCGCTCGCGCGCTACCTTGAGCGAAGACCGAAAGCACTACATCTTGAACGGCCAGAAGATGTGGATTACCAACGGCGGCTTCGCGGATGTCTTCACCATCTTTGCCAAAGTCGACGGCGAGCGCTTCACGGCCTTCATAGTCGAGCGCGAGATGGGCGTGGTGAGCGGGCGCGAAGAGCCTAAGCTCGGCCTTGACGGCTCTTCGACGACGGCGCTCATACTTGAGAACGTGCGCGTGCCCGTAGAGAACGTGCTGGGTCGTGTTGGCGAAGGTCACAAGGTGGCTTTCAACATACTGAACCTTGGGCGTCTTAAACTCGGCACGCGCAACATAGGCTCTGCCAAGCAGGCTTTGTCGCGCGCCATCAAGTACAGCGTCGAGCGTCATCAATTTGGTCGCGCCATCAGCGAGTTCGGAATGATACGGCAGAAGCTTGGCGAGATGGCCGTGCGCTGCTTCGTGGGCGACGCAATGGTCTATCGCACGCTCGGAGATGTAGACAGGGCGCTCGCCAGCATTCCGCCTGAAGAGACCGCGCGTGTGCTCAAAGCCATAGAGGGCTTCGCCGTCGAATGCTCCATCAATAAAGTCTGGACGAGCGAGGCGCAGGCGTTTGTGGTGGACGAAGCGCTACAGGTCTACGGCGGCTACGGTTATTCCAAAGAGTTCCCAGCCGAGCGCGCCTACCGCGACGCGCGCATCACTCGCATATACGAAGGCACCAACGAGATTAACCGGCTCATCATTCCTACGCGCCTCCTGAAGAACCCGCAGACCGCGCAACTCTTCACGAAAGAAACCGCTCGCCGCGCCCTTGAGGACTCGCAGGACTTGGCGAAGACGATTGAGACTCACTTTTCCGCAGAGCGCGACATGCTCTCTCGCGCCAAGCGGCTCGTTGCGTTCACGCTCGGTCGCGCGCGAGCGACTTACAATGATGCGATTGCGAATGAGCAGGAAGTGCTGGGCCACATAGCAGACATCATCATAGAGGTTTACGCTTTAGAGAGCGCGATTCTCAGAACCGAGAAGTTGATTGGCGCGAAGGGCGAGGCTGCCGCGACAATTCCCATAGACATCACTCGCGTCTACGCCAGCGATGCTGCCGACCGCATGGAACATTCGGCAAGACAGGTCGCGGCTGCGCTGGCAAAAACTGAAGAACTCGACCATCTTCTTAACAGCGTTCGACGGCTCACCAGCCACACGACCTACAACACGGTCGCCGCACGCCGTCGCATCAGCGACTCGCTCATACGAGCGGGCCGTTATCATCTATGAAAGCCGAAGAGAAAGTTATGAGCGCGCAGACTTCCCCGCCCGGCCCGAAGAGTTTTATTCCCGGACTACAGTTGCTCGCATTCAGCCGCGACCCCCTGGAGTTTTTGACGGGCGTGGCGCGTCGCTACGGAGACGTGGCGCGCTTTACGAACGGGACGCAGGACTACGTAATTCTTAATCACCCGGACTACATCAAGGACGTGCTGGTGACACACAACGCGGATTTCATGAAAGGCCGTGGGCTTCAACGCGCAAAGCGCCTCCTGGGCGAAGGACTCCTGACGAGCGAGCCGCCGCTTCATCGTCGCCAGCGTCGCTTAGCTCAACCGGCTTTTCACAAACAGCGCATAGCCGCCTATGCCTCCATGATGGTTGATTACGCTCTGCGTATGGAGCGCGAGCGATGGCATGACAATCAAACACTGGACATAGCGCAGGAGATGATGCACCTGACGCTGGCAATCGTGGGCAAGACTCTCTTCGGTACTGAGACCGAAGCCGAGGCGGAAGAAGTGCGAGCGGCTTTGACGGCGACTATGGAATCCTTCACGCGCTTCATGCTGCCGTTTGCGGAGTTGCTGGATAAGCTGCCCCTGCCCGCAACGCGCCGCTTTCAACAGGCGCGGGCGCGTCTGGACGCTATCATCTACCGCATGATTAACGAGCGGCGCGCGAGCCGCGAAGGCCGTGGCGACCTGCTTTCCATGCTTATCATGGCGCAGGACGAAGAGGAAGATGGCGCGGGCATGTCCGACGAGCAGTTGCGCGACGAGTGCATGACAATCTTTCTGGCAGGACACGAGACGACCGCCAACGCCCTGACCTGGACGTGGTATCTGCTGTCGCAACACCCGGAGGTCGAAGCAAAGCTTCACGCGGAGCTTGATGCTGTGCTTAATGATAGACCGCCTGCGGTTGAAGACCTGCCGAGCCTGCGTTACACCGAGATGGTGCTGGCCGAATCGATGCGACTTTATCCTCCGGCCTGGATACTCGGTCGTCGCGCGTTGAAGGATTACGAGGTCGGAGGGTTTCGCATACCTGCGGGTTCCATAGTCGTCATGAGTCCGTACGTGATGCACCGTAACGAGCGCTATTTCCCGGAGCCTTCGCGCTTTGACCCTGAGCGCTGGACGCCCGAAGAAAAGGAAGCGCGCCCGCAGTTCTCTTACTTTCCTTTCGGCGGCGGCCCGCGTCGCTGCATAGGCGAGGGCTTCGCCTGGATGGAGGGCATTCTGGTCATAGCCACCCTCGCGCGCACCTGGCGCATGCGGCTTGCGCCGGGCCATCCCGTAGAAACGCAGCCCATGGTCACGCTCAGACCCAAACACGGAATGCGAATGACATTGGAGCGGCGAAAGTAGGGGCAGAGGACTTGTCCCCTGCCCCTACAATTAAATTATGTAAGCCCTGCTATTTTCTTCCGCTCTCTTCGGGTGCTTCACGACTTTGCGCCCAGCGCTCCAGAAGCCTTCTGCGATTCTCAAGCTTCTTTTCTATGTTCGGCACTCGCATCACAAGGCGCTCCAGTTGCGACAGGTAGTCCGGCTCGCCGATGGTTTCCCTGACCTCGTTGATGAAGGGCTGTAGCTTGGCGAAGACAGCCAGGTGTTCCGTGTTGCCTTCAAGGAAAAGCTTCTCGTCAATCCCGCCGTTGTTGACGAAGGAGGCCGCTACATCCCAGTGCGAGACTACCATTCTATAAAAGGCGCTCTCGCGCTCGCTGCTCAACAGAAGCCGGACTATGTCTTTGCCGCTTTGCGGCGTGAACTCCGTGAAGAACCACGCGCGAGCCTCGCGCATCAGCTTCTCGCTTCTCAATTCGTAAAGCTTAAGAATGGCGATTACATCGAGCGGCTTTGTCTCCATGAGCATTCATCCTCTCTTGCAGCTTATTTGGTCAGAACGAAAGTCGCATCTGCAACCTTCATGGAGGCGGACGCGATTGCCTCGTCTTTCATCATCAGAGAGCGGCAGAGCTTCAGATTGTAAGAGGCATCTTCAAAACCATCCGACGCCTGCCTGAGCGCAATCTCGAACTCGCGCTCGGCCTCCTGTACGCGGCCAGCGAGCGCCAGCATCACTCCCAGGTTGTTATGCCCCGCCGGAAACCTCTCCTTTGAGCGCGCAATCGTCTCTCTGAAAAGATTGATGGCCTTCTCGTAAGCGCCTTCGCGCCCTGCCAGAAGCGCCAGCCTGTAATGAGCAACGGCGAACCCTGCTTCAGTGTACTTGCCATCGGACTGAGCTATGGCTTGCCTGTAAGCCTCGCCCGCTTCGTCCAGCCTTCTTGAAACCTCCAGCGCGACGCCCAGCGCATAAAGCGCCTTCGGGTAATTGCCCGCACGCACTTCAATTGCTCGTTTGTACTCTTTGATGGCGTCTTCGGTTCGGCCAAGCTCGAAATAGCAGACACCCGTGTTGTAGAGCGACTGCGCGTAAGCCTCTGTCTTCCCTTGCGGAACTCTGCTGTACTCTTTGATGGCCGCTTCATACTCGCCGCGCGAGTAGAATTGATTGCCGCGCTTGATTATCTCGTCTGCGCTCGCCAAGCCCGCCTGGGCCAGAGCCGCAACCGAGGAGAGCATCAGCAAAAAGCCCGCCAGAACTAATCTCTTTTTCATTGTCGCCTTCCCCCATTCCTGTTTGGAATTTATGGCAACAGGATAAAGGCGACTGCCGTTTTCGGTCTTTCCAGTTATTGCTAAGCGTTGACTAATCTTGCTACTAGATTTCAACTACGACTGAAACATAAGGCGATAGGAGAGCGGCGTCGTGCCCGTCAGCCTGCGAAAGAGACGGCTAAAGTGGCTCTGGTGGCTGAAGCCTGAGCGAAAGCCTACCTCTACAAGCGGTATTTCGCTTTCGACTAACAGAGCCTTGGCGCGCTCTACGCGAAACTTTATAAGGTACTGGTGCGGCGTGGTGCCGGTAGCTCTCTTGAATTCGCGCGCGAAGTGGAAGGTACTCATTCCGGCAACGTGCGCCAGTTCCGTCAAGCTCAAATCCTGCTCGTAATTTTCGGCTATGAAATCCATCACGGCGCGCAAGCGATGCCCGGACAGACCGCCCGTAAACTTTTGCGCGCGACTCTCTGCCACCGTGTAATGCCTCAGTAGGTGAACCGCCAGCACGTTTGCCAGCGATTCTGCGTAGAGCCGCCCGCTCAACCCTTCCGAATCCATCTCTGCCAGAAGCGCCATGCCTACGTGATTGATAATCGGGTCGCTCAAAGAACATCGCTCCACGACTTCGACTGCTGAAGAAGCGCCCGACTCGGAAGCCGCGCGAAAGACCAGCGACGGCTCAAGGTAGATTGCAAGATGCTCCGCTTCGCCTTCGAGTCGCGCCGAAAGAGCCTGGCCCGAAGGAATCACACACGCGGCTCCCTTAGCTTGAGCGCGCACGCGAAACCCGCTCGCCGTTCGTATCTCGCCGTTGCAGTTTTCACTGAGCGGCACCAGAACCAGATGCTCCTTGTGAATGTGTTCGGGCATCTCGCCCGCGCGGAAACGAAAATGCTCAAGGCGTATTCCGTCCCACGCGGCCCTTCTCTTAAAAACTACTGCGGGCGAGGAATGATTCTGCACAAATGTCTGCATGACTTTTTGAGCCTCACTTTAACGAACTACTTCGGTTTCCCTTTTTGTACGGGCAGAGATGTTGCGCCGCTTTTTGTGGCGTGACGACACAGGCGCTCAAGTATGGCGTCACGCGCACGCGCAAACGCCTTCCTGTCGCCGTATAACTGGAAAGCCCAGTTGGCTCCAAGCTCAAGCGCATTGAACTCAAAAGCTAGCTGCGTAGGGTCAACCTTACGGTCAAGCTGTCCGGCCTCCTGCGCTTCGACCACGGCGCGGCGTAGCGTAGCCAGCCATTCCTTCATAATCTCCGCTATGCGGTCGCGCACAGGGCCTGGGCGGCTGTCGAACTCGGCTGCGGCTGCGGCAAAGAAGCAGCCCCCGCGAAACACTCCGCCTCGCACGTAAACGAGCCAGATGTCGCACAGCTTCCACAGCCGCGCCAACCCTTGCTCCGCCAGGAACGCCGGTCGAATGACTTCGCGTATGAAGACGTTGCGCGCCTCCTCAACGGTCGCAAGCTGCAAATCTTCCTTCGAGCCGAAATGAGCGAACAGCCCGCTCTTACTCATCCCCATCTCGGAGGCCAGCCGACCTATGGTCAGCCCTTCAAGGCCCTCCGCAGAGGCTATGTCAACCGCCGCCTCTAAAATGCTGCGGCGCTTGCGCTCGCCGTGCGCTTTGCGAGCCTTTGCGGCGGGTCTCACCACCTCTGAACTCATTAAAAAGCCTCCTACGGGAATCAATCCGCGCCAATATAGCACGAACGTTCGTTTTGCGCTACTCCGTTTTTATACTTCCGGCTGCTTACGTCAGGCACGCGAATGTCTGTAATTCACCCTCGCAGGCTGCCTGTTTGTCCTATCAGTCTGCCTTCTCATCACATTGTTTGAAGATAAGCTCAGTTTCCTGTACTACTATGTACGCGCTTCAGCAGTCTTAATCAGCTCGAACATTTTCATCGCCTAACAGGAACAGTATGAATCGAAAGCCTGCGGCCCAAGTACGGATTGTGTGCCTTTTACTCCTGGCCCTTTCCCTTTGCTCTACGGCGCAGCCCGCCGCGCAAACCGAAAAGGAAGGCGAATCTCTACGCCGGAAGCTTCAGGAAAAACTGGACGAATTTCATGCCAAAGGGAAATTCCCCGGCGCGACCGTTGGCTTAGCGCTTGCCGACGGCACGTCCTTGGGGCTGGCCGTGGGCCTTTCTGATGTAGAGTCGGAAAGGGTCATGACTCCGCGCGACCTTATGCTGCAAGGCAGCGTCGGGAAGACTTATGTTGCGGCGCTCGCCATGCAGCTTGTGCAGGAGCGTAAGCTCGGCCTTGATGACCCTATAGAAAAGTATCTTGGTCGTGAGAAGTGGTTCGGGCGTCTGCCTAATGCGCGCGACATAACGGTCAGGATGCTCATGAATCACACTAGCGGGCTGGTGCGCTACGAGTTCAAGGAAGAGTTCACCAGAGACCTGACGGCGAATCCAGATAAAGTCTGGAAGCCGGAAGAACTCGTCTCTTACATACTGGACACCAAAGCGCCGTTTGCCGCAGGGAAGGGATGGGATTACTCCGACACCAACTACATAGTCCTCGGCATGATTATAGAGCGCATCACCGGCAACACTTATTATCAGGAATTACAGCGCAGGATTCTCTCGCCTCTGAAGTTACGCGAGACCGTTCCTTCCAACAGCCGCACTATACAGAAGCTCGCGCAGGGTTATGCGGGCAAGGACAATCCGTTTGGCGGCGCGGACGCCATGATTCAAGCGGGCCGCATGGTCATCAACCCGCAGTTCGAATGGACAGGAGGCGGCATAGCCTCCACAGCAGAAGACCTCGCTCGGTGGGCGAAGATGCTTTACGAGGGAAAAGCGTTCGACGCTTCGCTCCTTGGCAGGATGCTTGAGGGAGTTCCAGCGCGCCTAGGCCCCGAAGCGAAATACGGGCTTGGCGTTATCATACGCCCCACGACGCTTGGGATAACTTATGGTCATAGCGGATTCTTTCCGGGCTACATCACGGAGGTCATGTACTTCGCTGAAGCCAAAGTCGCCATAGCCGTGCAGGTCAACACCAGCGTCCCGCGCGCAACCGGCAAGCCGCTCAGCCGCTTTATTACAGAACTGGCGGAGATAGTAATCAATGAGCAAAGAAGCACGAACGATGCCGAAGTGATGAGCGTCGTCAACCGTTTGTTTGCCGCTATGGAAGCGAAACAGGCTGAGGCTTTGCGCGCGTTGTTCATACCGGAGGGGCGTCTGGTCTCAACGTCCATGCGTCAGGGACAGACAGCCGTGCGGCTACTGGCGCTGGACGATTTTCTAAAGCTGGTGATGGAGACGAAAGAGCCGTTTCGTGAGCGCATGTTCGATGCGGAGGTGCGCGCACAGGGCGACATAGCTGCGGTCTGGGGCCGCTACGACTTTCATGTGGGAGAACGCCTGACCAACTGCGGCCACAACTCTATCCAACTCGTGCGCGTCCGTGGCGAGTGGAAAATCGTCAACATAGCTTCCACCATCATCACTCAGGGCTGCCAAGAGACGAAGTGAGGAATTGTTCAAATATGACCGGAACATAATCGCGCCGAGCAGTCATCATCGCCCTTCTTCTGTCTTTGCTTCTCTCTCAATCTATCCCTCCTGTCATCGCGCGTTCGGCTACTCAGGATTTCGCCGCGCTGGAGAATATAATCAAGGAAGAGTTGCAAGCGACGAAGACGCCGGGCGCGGCCATAAGCATAGTGCAGGGCGACAGGGTGATTTACGCGAAGGGCTTCGGGGTCGCAAACGTGGAGACGGGCGCGCCCGTGACGATCGACATGCTCTTTCGTTTAGGCTCCACGACCAAGCAGGCATGGTTCGCGGCTGGAAGACGGACGCGCTCTTTACGGAGCCGGGCGAGGTTTATTCATACGCCAGTCCCGGCTACTGGCTGGCCGGTTATGTTTTAGAGGAGACGAGCGGGAAGCCTTACGCGGACGCCATGAACGAGTTGGTCTTTGCGCCCACAGGCATGACGCGCACGACGCTTCGCCCGCTTCAGGCCATGACGTATCCGCTATCGATGGGCCACGGCCTGAACGACAAGCAGCAGCCTGTCGTTATTCGACCGGCCTTCAATAACGTAGCCATGTGGCCCGCAGGCTCAATCTATTCGAGCGTCGAAGAGCTTTCGCGTTTCGTCAGGGCTTTGCTGAACGGCGGGCGTGTGGAAGGCAAGCAGGCGCTCGCGCCGGAAGTCCCCGCAAAGCTTTTCGGTAAATACATCTCTATGCCAGGCGACGCGGACGTGTATTACGGCTACGGCCTGCTGAATTTTGAAGACAGAGGCGCGCACGTAATCATGCACGGCGGCTTCAGTCGCGGATACGGCTCCATGATTCAGATGGTGCCGGAGGAACGTTTCGCCGTCATCGTACAGACCAACCGAAGCGGCGAGACGCTGCCTAGAACCAGGGCCAAAGCGATGGAGCTTTTCCTGAAGCTCAAAGCCGAGACACCGCCTCAGCCCAAAACTGCTCAAGCCTTAAACGATGCTGACAGAGCGAACTTCACCGGCAAATACGTCAACGGCCCGCAGACCTGGGAGATAATCGCGCGCGGCGGGAAGCTCTTTTATAAGCGCGAAGAGAATGAAGTTGAGTTGATAAGGACAGCGCCCTACCGCTTATCTTTCGGAGATAAGCTGGAGAATGATTTCATGTTTGTGCCCGACGCGCGCGGCCAAATCCGCTACATCTTCGACGGACTGTACTCTGCAAAGAAATTATAGCCCGCGCGTAAAAGCTTTTCAGTTTACCTGCCCCAGACTTCGGCGTAGGCAGCCGTCAGAAGCCCTGGAAAGCTGAAGCCGTCGAAGAGTGCGCGATTGTCTTCGTCATCACCCGCGAACTTTTGTCGCCAGGAGTTCACGTCAACCTCTTTCTTCACGGCCTCTCGCACGGCCTCAAGATTCCTGGGGCCGTTGCCTATAAGGTAGACCTGACGGCTTACACTTGCTGTCACCGTCTGCACGAACTCCGTCACTTCGCTCAGGTACGCTCTGCCCGCAGCGCCCTGTAAAACTTCTCCGTGGCCGGGCACAAAAGTTTGAGCGTCGAAGCGCGCCATCTGCTGCAACGTCCTGACAAGCTCGGAAGGATAGCCGCCGCCAAGATAAGGCACTGGATGATCCAAGAGGTCGCCCGCAATTAGAATCTTCTCCTTCGGCAGATAGAGGATTGCATCGCCCGTAGTGTTGCCGCGCCCCAGGTGTTTAATCTGAACTTCACGATTTCCAAGCTCCACGTTCATTTCGCTATCGAAGGTCAGGTTGGGCGCGCGGTCTACCAATGCCTTGAACTCTGCCTGCACAGGCTCTATGCCTGCAATGGCCTTTGCGAACTCTCTTTTTTCCGTCTCAGACAATGCTCTGCCGTTGGCGTCTTTTCCGCTCTCAAGGCGCTGTTTGAAAATCTCTGCGCGCGATGGAAAGCGCGCGAACCATCCGGGGTTGTAGCCCACGCTCTGACGGCGCGTCTCTATCTGGGCGACGATTGCCAGCCCCGGAAAAGCCTCCGCGTAGACGCCGTTTCCCATAGTGTGGTCGTAATGCCAATGCGTGTTGACCAGATAGCGCACGGGCTTGTTCGTCCATTGTCTTATCTGCGCTATGTCCTCGCGTGCGCTCGACGGCAGGTAACATGAATCGACTACGAGCACCTCGCGCTCGCCTATGATGACGGTCGTGTTGCCCTGCGGGAAAGTGTCGGGCGCGTCCGGGTGGCGTATGACGTAGATGCCTTCGGCTATCTTCGTCACGGTGCGCTCGCGCGTCACGACCGAATCGGCGTAGAGATGAGACGCGCCGAGCAGTAGCGCGATGAGCGGAAAGATAACAACGCGTGCATGTAAAGCTTTGAATCGCAGGATTTCTATTTTCACGTTTATCACCTCAACTTCACTCGTAGCGGAGCGCGACCATAGGGTCTACTCGCGCAGCCCTGCGCGCGGGGATGTAGCTTGAGACCAGCGCCACGGTTGCCAGGAACAGTGAGAGCAGCACGAATGTCAGCCGGTCTGTAGCGCTGATGCCGAAGAGCAGGCTGGACATAACGCGTGTTAAAGCAAACGCTCCGGCAAGCCCTATGGCTATGCCAAGCGCGATGAGCGCCAGCGATTGTTTGAGCACCAGCCGCAGGATATTTCCGGGCTGCGCGCCCAGAGCCATGCGAATGCCTATTTCATGAATCCTCTGGTTGACCCAGTAGGTCATGACTCCGTAGATGCCTATTGCAGCGAGTATCAAAGCGACGCTGGCGAAGATTCCCAGCAGGAACATGGAGAAGCGTTGCCGCGCCAGCGAATCATAAAGACGCTGCTCCATTGTGTTGACATCGAAGACCGGAAGCTCCGGGTCTTGCGCCTGAATCTCCCTGGTGACGGCCCCTGCCATCGAAGCCGGGTCTGAGGTTGTGCGAACCAGCACGTATATGTTCCTCGCCCCGTACTGCTCGTGCGGGTAATAGACAGTGATGGGCGGCTCCTTTTCTGCGGAGTATTGACGGGCCGAACTGATAACGCCGACGACCGTTTTCCAGGAGTCCGGCTTCCCTCTTTGCTGAAGCCGCTTTCCGATAGGGTTCTCGTTCGGCCAGAAGCGAGCGGCAAGCGTTTCGTCAACTATGACGACTTCAGGCTCTCCGGCCCTGTCGTTGTCGTTGAAGTACCGCCCTTTGAGGAGCGGAATCTCCATCACGCGAAAGTATTCGGGGCTGACAATGCGCGTGTTGGAGATGATGGAACTGGTGGAAGCCTGCGGCTGGTAGCCTTCAATGATAATAGGCTCCCAGGCGAACGCCACCCTGCTCATAGGCAAGCTGTATGTAGTGCTCGCGGCCACGACTCCTGGAAGCTGCTTTATCCTTTCGTTAATCTGCCGGTAAAAGGCTGCGACTGCTTCCGGCTTGGCGTACCTTGTGGCGGGCAGAGATAGTCTGAGCGAGAGAACGTTGCGCGCGTTGTATCCGGGGTTGGCGTTTACTATCAGGTTGTAGCTGCGAGCCATGAGACCCGCGCCTATGAGAAGAATGAGCGAGAGCGCGACCTCTGCCACTACCAAAAGCTTTCGCAGGCGATGATGGCTGAGGCCAAGCGCACCGCCGCCGCCTGTTAAGCTGCGCCCGCCCTCCTTGAGCGTTTCATTCAAATCAACCTTCGAAGCCCTGAGCGCGGGCACAAGGCCGAAGATGATGCCCGTGATAAGCGAGACTATAAAGGTAAAGCCGAGCACGCGAGCGTCCACGCCCACTTCGTCCAGTCGCGGAATGTTTTCCGGCCCGTAGACGCGCAGCACTCTCACGACCAGAAACGCTATCAGCAGCCCTAAGACGCCGCCCGCGAGCGCAAGCAGAATGCTTTCCGTCAAGAGTTGACGAAGAACACGCAGGCGGCTCGCGCCTACAGCCGTGCGTATTGCTATCTCCTTCTGACGCGAGGCCGCGCGTGACAGCAACAGGTTCGCCACGTTCGCGCAGGCAACCATCAGCACGAACCCAACCGCGCCGAAGAGCACGTATAATATCAATCGAACGTCGCCCACAACCTGTTCGAGCAAAGGCACCACGCTGAAGGTCAAGCCTCCGTGCGGCGGGTAATTGTCCGGGTACTGTCGCTTCATGCGCTCGGCTATGACATCCATCTCGGCCTGCGCCCGATGCTGTGTGACTCCCGTCTTCAGCTTCGCAAAGATATTGAAGTCCTCGTGGTCGCGGTCAGTTCTTCCGGCTTCGTTCAGGGGCAGAGGCAGAAGAACGTCCGCGCGCTCTATGGCGTTGACGGCGGGCATGACTTCTTTGTCGAGCGTGAAGTCCGGCGTCATGACTCCGACTATCTGAAACGTGTTGCCGTTGAGTACGAGAGTCTTTCCAATCACTCCGGCATCCGAGCCGAAGTGTCTCTGCCAGAATCCGTGACTCAAAATCACTGTCTGCGGCTGGCCCGGCTCATCCTCCGCCGCTTGGAAGACGCGACCAAGTTTTGTCTGCGCGCCCAAGAGTGGGAAGAGCGAAGATGAAACCCGGGCGGCGTCGACTCGCTCCGGCGTGCCCTGCCCCGTCAGGTTATAGCTTCCGCCGATGGTGATGGCCGTGTCTTCAAAGACGTGATTCTGCGTCTTGATGTCGTAATGCTGTGCGGGCGAAAACCAATCCTGCGCGATGTTCAAGCCCGGCGAGCGATTCCAGAGTATGACGAGGCGCTCTGCGTCCTTGTAAGGCAGTGGCCGAAAGATTAGGGCATCGGTCACGCTGAAGATGGCGCTGTTTGCGCCTATGCCAATCGCCAGAGAAAGTATTGCGACGATTGCAAAGCCCGGATTCTTCAACAGCAGCCGGACGCTGTAAGAGAGGTCTTGCAACAGAGTTTCCATCAAATTAGTTCCTCAAGCAGCCAGATTTCAGTCACAAAACCTTTCCTTCAACATACAGCCGACGGCCTCTGCGGCAAACAGGTATGGGACAGGATGCCTTGAGCTTGTGACGAAATACTTTGTCCGTGTGACTAAGCGGCGCGGCGTGCGAGGCTTTGGACAGTGTCCAATCCGCCAGGATTTACCGTCTGCTATAATCCCCGAATCTTGGTCTCTAAGATAGAGGTTGACGATGATAATAGATGCCAGGCATTTGACCAGAGAAGAGTTGGACGCGGGGTTAGACCGCATCAGGCTCGCGCCCAGAGACGAAGGCACGCTTGAGTTAATCGTTCGACGGCCACAACGGGACGCGCGCGAAGTATTGGAAGAGGCAACGCTCTGTACTACAGAAGGCTTGGTGGGCGACAACTGGCGAACGCGCGGAAGCTCTCGCACAACGGACGGCTCGTCTCACTCTGACATGCAGCTAAACATCATGAGCGCGCGTGTGATCAACCTGCTGGCGCAAGCGAAGGAGCGCTGGCCTATGGCGGGCGACCAGCTTTTCGTTGACATGGATTTGAGCGCGCAGAACATTCCGCCCGGAACACGCCTGGCTTTAGGCTCGGCAGTGATTGAAGTCACTAATCAACCCCACACTGGCTGTCGGAAGTTTGCGGCTCGCTTCGGAGCGGACGCACTGAAATTCGTCAGTTCCCCTACGGGCAGAGAACTCAACCTGCGCGGCATCAACGCCCGCGTCGTGCAAGCAGGCACGATTCGCGTCGGCGATGTTCTAAAGAAACTCTAAGGCGGATTCAAACCGCTTCGGATTGCGAAGTGAACTTGAACGCCTTGAGCTTGAGCGCGGGCAGAAGAGAGGCTGAGCCGCCCTGGCCTTCGGAGCTTCCGACGCGTTCGGGCGTGCCTATCATCTCGACGTTGCCGGGCGCGAGCATCTGTATGATGCTTTGATTGAAGCGGAAATTTCGGACGGGGTATTGAATCTTTCCGTTCTCTACGAGCCACACGCCGTCGCGCGTCAGTCCCGTGAGCGTGGCCGTGCGCGGGTCTACGGAGCGTATGTACCAGAAGCGGCTGACGAGCAGTCCGCGCTCGGTGTTGCGTATCATCTCGTCAAGGGTCGCGGGCTGCGAGGTAGGCTCCATGATGATGTTGACGGGGCCGGGCGTCGGCTGTCGCTCGCGCTTCTGCGCCCAGAAGCGCGAGTAGACAAGATTCTCCAGCACGCCGCCTTTAACAAGATAGACGACCTCTGCGGGCAATCCGGCTTGCGTGGATTGCGAGCCTGGAAGGTCTGCGCGCCAGGGGTCGCTCAGGATGTTTATGCGGTCGTCGAATATCTTTTCGCCCACGCGGGTCTTTCCGCCTGCGGCTGAAAAGGCCGAGCGTCCCTCTTCCGCGTTTCGCGCGTCGAAGCCGAAGCCGAAAAAGCCTACGAGGTCTGCGACAGCCTGCGGCTCAAGTATGACCGGATAGACGCCCGCATCCAGCACGCGCGCGTTACGGGACTCGAGCGCGCGTCGTATAGCTTCGCGCGAGATGCGAGAGGTATCAAGGCGGCTGATGTCGAAGTGGCTGCGAAGGAAATAGCCTGAGCCTGCGCCGTCCGTTGTGCGCGCGGTCGTCCCCAGACTTACAATGCTGCGGCGCTCGTAGTCGAAGTTGCCGTTCTTCGTCGCAGTAGCGCTAGCAGATGCTTGAGCTTGATGAAAGCCCGCGCTTAAGACTCCCGCTGTCTCGGAAGCGGAGATGATGTCGCTGACGGCTTTTGCTCTATCAACTAGGGGCACGTTGGCGGTGGCTTCGGCGTACCCGAGCGTAGGCTTATAGGTCTGCATCTTGAGCGTTGGCACATACTCAACGTCTACGGGCGAGATGTTCGCCAGCCGCTCGGCCTCTTCGACTGCTGCTCTCAAAGACGCTTCGTCCAGCTCGTTGGTCGAAGCAGCGCCGCGCTTGCGATTAACCCAGACGACCACGTTGGCGTTCATGTTCTCGCGCCGCCCGCTAGTCAAAAAAGAGTTGGCGGCAAAGCGCAGGTGCGAGTAGGTCTCGCTCGTGACGCTGACCGATGCGTCGTCGGCCTTCGTGTAGCCGAGCAGCTTGTCCGTGATGGCGCGTGCCTCTTTCTCTGTCAGTAACATGGTTTCTCCTCTAGGAAGCGCGAACGGCTGTGTTGAGAACGTTGATTTGACGGAAGCGCGCGATGGGGCAGCCGTGGCTGACGGCGTTCGATTGCGTAGGCTCGCCCTTGCCGTCGTTGAAGCTTCCGCCCAACTGGTAAGTCTGAGGCCCGCCCAGGCCGTCGCACGCGCCCCAGAAATCCGTAGTCCGCGATTGATATGCAACATCGCGCAGCATCCCTACAATCTTCCCCTTCTTAATCTCGTAAAAGGTCTGCCCGCCGAACTGGAAGTTGTAGCGCTGCTGGTCTATCGAATAACTGCCGGTCCCGTAAATCAATATGCCGTCGTCAACGCTGTTCACAAGATTGTCCAGAGAGACAGCTTCTTTGCCCGGTTGCAGCGAGACGTTCGGCATGCGCGGGAAAGGAACAGACCCCCACGAGTCCGCATAAAGACAGCCGTAAGATTTCTTCTGCCCCAAGAGCGGCGCAAGGTCTCGCGTAGTCTGCCAATCGACGAAGACTCCGTCTTTGACCAGATGCCACTGCTGGCCCGGCACTCCTTCATCATCGTAGCCCGTAGTCGCAAGACCTGCGGGCTGCGTGCGGTCTGCCACGAAGTTGACGAGCTTTGAGCCGAACTGCAATTTGCCACGCTTATCCGGCGTCAGGAAACTCGTGCCCGCGTAGTTGGCCTCCCACCAGAGCGCACGGTCAAGCTCCGTAGGATGGCCCACGGATTCGTGAATCGTGAGCCACAGGTGCGAAGGGTGAAGCACAAGGTCGTACTTGCCCGGCTCAACGGATTTGGCCTTGAGCTTGGCTACGACTTCTTCACCCGCCTGCTCGGCTTCGACCAGCCAGGGATACTTTTCCAAATACTCATAGCCGAGCGCCTGCGGCCCGCCAAACGATGTGCGAGTCTGGAAATCGCCGCTCGCGCGATTAATCGCCGTCACGGTAAAGCTGGGGAAGCTGCGTATAAGGTACTGCTCTATGCGCGAGCCGTCGGAGGTGGCGAGGAACTTCTGCTCGTTGACGAAGAGCATGGCGGAGTTGACGAAACCCACGCCCTGCGTCTTCATAGCCGCCTTGTTGAGCTTCAATAGAAACTGAATCTTGTCGTCAATCGGAACATCAAAAGGGTCTTTCTGAAACGCGCCCTTCCAGGTCGTCACGACCTTTGCAGCCGGGACGATTTGAATGGGCTTGCGCTGAAAGGCCGAGTTGGCGCGTGCAATCTCCACGGCCTGCGCGGTCACGCGGCGCACCTCTTCAGGTGTGACGATGCGGCTGGAAGCAAAGCCCCAGGTGCCTTTGTAGAGGGCGCGCACGCCGAAGCCGAAGCTCTGGCTGCGCGAGACGTTCTGCACCTGCTGCTCGCGCGTGCTGATGGCTTCGAAGCGGTAGCGGTTGATGCGTATGTCCGCGTAACTTGCTCCCAGTCGTTTAGCCGTTGAGAGCGCCGCGTCCGCCAGTCTGTTTTTATCAGCGACCGCGTCCGCGCGTGCCTCCGACTCGAAGACCCATGAAGGCAGCGTCACTGCTCCAAGGGCCACGCCAGCCGTTTTCAAAAAATCGCGCCGAGAAGTTGTCATCATTCGCCTCGCTCTTTTGAAATGTGTGCAAGCCTCGCTCCGTGACGGAAAGATTCACCGAAGACGAGCCTCAGAAATTGTCTTGTTGAAATTACGTAGGAGGGCTAACTCTATTACAGAGACGAAAATTGTCAAGACAAAATTTAGACCGGCCCGTTATTCAAAAAAAGGAAGAGCAGGCTTCCCCGACAAAAGCCTGCCCTTCCCTTTTATACTCACCCGAACTCGCGTTCGGACGAGTAATCAGTTGAGCGGTGCGACTGAAATGGTCTTGGTCAAGGGGTTGACCGTGAACTTCAGCAGCTTCGTTCCGCTCAGGATTTTGGTGCCTGTGGAGTTCGTGCCCGTGCCGCTCGTGCTGGTTCCGCCAGTTGTGCCGCCGGTCGTGGTTCCGCCGATCGAACTCGTAGACGTTGTTCCGGCTGCGCCCGCAGGCACGCTCGCTATGACTCGCGCCGTGAAGGTGAAGAGCACTGTGTTCGGATTGCTGAATTTAATAGCACGCGTCGCAGTCTCTTCATTGGGCAGGAAATCCGCGCCGACGAGTTGCGAGTAGTCGAAGACGGCTGCGGTCGAAACACCGTTGCCGTTATTGTCCGCGTTCGTGACCTGCACAGAGTTATCTTTCGATTCAACCGAGACAATCTCCATGCGCGTGACAGGATAGTAGGTCGTGCTCGATTGATTCTTAAGAGTGGTCGTCAAGTCGGTCATGCCGCCGTTGAAGACGATGGTCTTGTTGACGGGCGTGATGGAGTCTGTGGCATCCACGCTCGTGCGTCTTGCAACCGTAACGCTCACTACGTTGCTGGGGATGGTGACGAACTTGCCCACGCGTCCGGGCGTGACCGAGCGTATGCGGTAGCTGCGCGTTCCATCGCCCGCGTTGGTGAAATCAGCGCTCGTGGTGGAGCCGTCTACGGTGCGAACCACAGAGTAGTTCGTCCCGTCCGTGGATTCCTCTATCTCGTAGGCTTCCACGCTGCCCTGCGGCTGCCAGTTCAAGGTGTAGTTGCCGTCGAAATCAAAGCGCTGCGTATCGAGCGTAAAGTCCGAAGCGAAAGCCTGGGCCACCGGCGGCGCTCCGCCTTTCAACTTGGTGCTCTCTATGCGGAACTCCGTGTTGGCCGCGACCCAGCCGTAGACGCGGTAAGTATATGTGCCCGGAATAGTCGTGTTGGTTGAGAGATGCTCGGGGCCGCTTCCGTTGGCCGACTGGTCAATCTGGTTGCCGTTCGGGTCGAGCAGCATGAAATCAAGATCAGGAAGTCCTATTTCCTGTTCAAGCACGGGCACGTAGCCTACGTTCGTGTAATCCCACGAAAGCGTGGCGTCGAGTTTCAGCGTCGCAGCATCGACCTGAACCGGAACATCCACGTAAGAGATGCCGTCGGCTACGTAAAGCTCGTTGTCTCTCTGCACGCCAGCGTCGCCGATCGTGACAGTGCCGGTAAAGTTTTCCGTCTCGGCACTGGAAATTTCATTCGACGGCAAGCTTGGCGTGGCCTTCAGGTACATGGGCATGCGAAGCTTGTCCGTGCTTCCTGCGCGCTGTGCTATGACGTACCACTGCAACTGCTTGATGGTGGTGTCGCGTACCTGATTACCGTCCACAGTCACGCTCGCGGTGAAAGTAACAGAGCCGCCCGCAGGAACCGTGACGCTCGAAGGACTGACGCTGGCCGAGATGCCCGGCGTATCAAAGAAGCGGTTGTTAGCCGTAGAAAGATTGTAGGTTCCGCCCTCGCCCGAAACGTCTCGAATAGTGACCGTGACTTCGCGCGTGTTGATGATGCGATTGTTGAGTATAGGCTGCTCGCCGAAGGAATGGCTGCCGAGAATGCCAGGCTCGTTGATGCCGTCGCCCGCAACGCCCATCAGAGCCTTGGTGTTGACAGCAGCTTTGACATCTACGAGTCCGCCGCCCTGATCCAGTATCGAGTCGGACTGCTTGCCGTCCGGCAAAGGCGTGCCCGTAGCCGAGCGCATGTTGGTCGCGGTATTAATCATCGCTGTGCGAATCATGTCCGGCGTCCAGGTCAGATGCGCCTGCTTGATTAGAGCCGCCACGCCGGAGACGTGCGGGCCTGAGAAGCTTGTGCCCGTGGCGAGCGTGTAACCGGACGGGTCGAACATGGTGCCGCCGCCTGAGGTTGCGCCGCCAGCTTTGACGGTCGCGCTCAGGACATTGATGCCGGGCGCGGTCACGTCAGGCTTTATCTGTCCAAGTCCTTCAACGGGGCCGCGCGAACTGAAGCTGGTGGTAGAGCCGTAGAACTCGTCCGTCAGGTACGGGTTCAACCGTATGGGAAGCTCTGAGACAGCGCCGTTCGCGGGGTCTACGTTGTTGTCGTCGGTTGATGAAATGGCGTCAACCAGAATCTCGCCGTCCGATGGAGAGACTATGGCGGACGGGATGGTGCTCTTGATAGCCGTGGGATTCGTCGTCTCGCTGATTAGAATACAGCCGACAGCGCCCGCCACGGCAGCCTTGTTGCAGATGTCGAAGAACGTGGCCGAAGCTATGCCGGAGTCTTTAACCAGCGCAATGCGTCCACTGACTGCGGCAGGATAAGGAACGCCCACAAGGTCGTTGACAAGCACGTAGCGCTGCGCGATTGAGCCTGCCGCAGGGTCAGGCGTGCCCGCCATTGGATAGAGCTTCAGGCGGTCGAACCCGCTAGCCTTCGGAAGATTCTTTGCAGGCGTGACCGCGCCTACCTGTGCCTGCGGGATTGCAGAAGCCTGCAACACGTCGACAGACCAGTTGGCGTTGGCTGCGCCCGGATGAGTCGTGGCCGCAACGGAGATGACGTGGCGACCGGCAGCAGGCGAGCCAATGGTTCCCTCGCCAGGCCCTTCGTTGCCCGCAGAGGCTACGACGATTGTTCCCAGAAGCGCTGCGTTGCTGGCGGCGACTGCCGTGGCATCGTCGGGGCCGCCCGCTCCGCCCAGACTCATGTTGATGACGTGCGCGATTGGCTTGGGCTGAAGCGTCAGGGTCGTGGGCGAGACAGCGTCTTCTATGCCCATGATGGTAGAGGCGCTGACGCAGTTTCCGGTTCCCGTGCAGACCTTGTAGCCCATGAGCCGCGCCTGCGGCGCAACGCCGTGAAGCGGTATGTCGTCAGCCGTGTTCGGCAACCCGTCCGCGCCCGGAGCCTTAGCCAGATAACCAGCTATGTCAGATGAAGCGGCAGAGCCGTGGCCGAAGTCGTCAATCAGTCCGCCCGTGAAAGACAGGTAGTAGATGACCTTCTGATTGGAGTTGGTGGCGGCTGTGGGCGGCGCGAGTCCCAGGCGCGGTGGCGTTGGGTCGCCGCCGAACATCGGATGCTGCCACTCTATGCCCGTGTCCAGCACGGCCACGTTGATGCCCTGGCCCTCGTAGCCTTCGCGGAAATTGTCGAAGGGCGTTAGCTCCTGATACTGGCCGTAGACGGCTGGCGCGTTGATGTACGGGACGCTGTGATTCAGGTCAAGGCTCAGCACGGTGTTGGGAACGACGCGCTTGACCTGCGGCATGGACTGAATCGCTTTAACAGCCGCCGGAGCGACGTTCAGCGTGATGCCGTTCATCACCAGATTGAAACGAAAGTCCGCGTGGCCCGCAACCTGGCCCGCGAAGTCCTTGATGTCTACTCCATCAACCGTGTAGCTGATGCCCTGGGCCTTCAACTGCTCAAGGAACTGGTTCTGCTCGGTTGTGACGGAGTTGCGGTAAGCCTGTAGCTGCTCGTCCGAGACCGATTGGCCCGCCTTCTGCATCTTCGCTTTCCAGACCGCGCCGGGGTCTGTCTTGAACTCTATAATGACAGAGCGCGCCAGGGCGGCGGCCTCTGTCCTGATGAAGCCCACGAACATGGAGTTCATAAGGGCCAGCATCATTGCCAGCGCGCAGAGGGCAAGCAGTCGGCTACTGAAGCGGCTCCCGCGAACGCGCGGCGATTTATTATGGCTTCTCATCTATATGTCTCCCGGTGATTTGAATTTGCGGCTTGGAAATTCCCGCGTTGTCGCATCCATCTTGAGAATAGAAAAGAGGGGTTGAGAAGACCTTGAGCTATCCTTGAGGTTTGAGGGGAGAAGACTTGAGAGTCCGCCGGGCGAAGTCGTAAAGCTTTGGCTGCGTGTAACTTACTTTCCGACTCAAGATTTCTCGCGCGGGTGAAAAAAAATTTCGCCGGCGCAGGGCGCGGCGGCCTTGACCCGGCGCTCCGGCGGGCTGTTTTCGTGGCCGCCGTTCCCTGCTTTAGTCCGGCAATGCTATAGTTGGCTGATGATGAGCGAGCAAGAGGACAACAAGTGGGCCATGAACGAGCGTGAATGCATACATCGCGGCCCGAACACGCAGGGCAATTATTACAGTGGCCCCAATTACATCAAGGCTTTGCAGGGTTTGACCGGCAACGAGGCCATGAAGATGGCAGGCAAGGTCGGGGCATTCTTCTGGGCTGACGCTCCGAACACAAGGGTCTGGTTGTGCGAAGCTTGCGCCGCAGAAATCGGTCTTTGAGCTATCAGCTTCAGGCTAGTGCATCTTGAAGGGGCCGCCCGCAGGCTCAGGCTCTAAATCTGGGCGCGTGGAATCCTGCACGACCTCGTGCATCTCAAGGACGTTCGCCCTGGAAAAAGCCTCTTTCGGAAGAGTGCCCGACTGCGCGTGCCCTTTGACGAAAGCGTCCGAGCGCACCCAGTTGAGGAAGTCCGCTCGGCTCTGCCAGATGGTAAAGACGATGTAAGGGTCGCCCTCGTTGACGGGGCGCAAGACCTGATTCGAGATAAATCCCGGCATCTTGTCCACAAGCCCCGCGCGCTCGCGGAATCTCTCCTCGAAACGCTCCGCGTACTCTTTGTTGACGTAGATACGATTGGCGACGGTTATCATTGCTAAAACGCTCTCTCCCTTTCGCCTCATAATACCACCATCTATTAACCCGCGCGCTTTCATCCTCAATCATCACGCGAAGGCTTCGAGCGCAGGCGCTTGATTTCGGAGCGCCGCGCTTTCTCTTCAAGCATATGATTCTTGGCGCTTCTGGGAACTTTAGTACGAATGCGCCGCGCTGGCTTGTGATTCAACTTCTCTACAAGCTCGCGCAGCTTTTCAAGGCACAGCGCTTTGTTGCGGTGCTGGCTGCGCTCCTCGCGCGAGGTGACGACCAGGCCGGAGGGCAGGTGTTTGAGACGCACTGCGCTTTCCGTCTTGTTGACGTGCTGGCCTCCGGGGCCGCTTGAGCGAAACGTCTCCATCTCGCATTCGCGCAGGAGGTCTTCGTCCGATTCCGGCAATCTAATCATCTTGCTCAACTACACCCAAACCGGAATTTTCGCAAGCCAGAGCTTGAACTGCCTGGAGAATAGAAGTACACTCCGCTTTGTCGCATGGGCGCAACGATGGCCCACGCGCGGGCCACAGCAAATTTCATGAAGGGTGATTCCAAAGCGAAGATGAAAGCGAAGCGCTACTACCTCTTTGACCTGTTCCGCGTAGATGTCTATGAGCGAGTCCTATACTGCGCGGAATCTGTAGTCCCGCTCACGCCCAAAGCATTCGATACTCTTCTTGTACTGATTGAACACAACGGTCATGTCCTCGGCAAGAATGAATTAATGGAAAAGGTATGGCCCGACACCTTCGTAGAAGAGAACAATCTGGCGCAGAACATCTCCATGTTGCGGAAGGCGCTTTCAAGGGGAGGGCGAAAGTTCATAGAGACTGTGCCGAAGCGTGGCTACCGTTTCGTCGCTGATGTCAAAGAGTCCTTAAACGCAGCAGAAGCAAATCCTGAAGCAACACTCGCCGGTAAAACGCGGGCAGCGCATGAACAGCCGCACAGGAAGGGCAACTCATTCCTGAAGGACGTGATTATTATTGGCCGGGCCGTGGTTAAATAGAGAACCTTCAGTGGCCGCGTATAGACCATAGAACTTTGCCCCACACTTCAAAATCCATGTCGTCGGTTATCTCCATGGGCGCGTAAGCTTCGTTGGCCGCCAGTAACCTTATCTTCCCGTCCTTGAGGCACAGTTTCTTGACCGTGAAGTCGTTGAAGATTCTGACAATGACGATGTCTCCGTCCTCTGCTTCAGCCGCGCGGTCTACTACAAGAATGTCCCCTTCCCTTATCTCATCGCTCATGGAGTCGCCTATGACGCGCATGTAAAAGGTGGACGCGGGGTGCCGTATCAAGTGGCGATTCAGGTCAAGACGACCTTCTATACGATCCTCAGCCGGTGAAGGCTGGCCCGCAGAAACCCGCGCCACCACGAGCGGGCGCAGAAGGCGCATTCCATTAGTGTAAGCGGCGATAAGCGCGACATTCATACGTGACACATCCTTTGACACATGAAACAAGCTGGCTGGATTCTAAACAGAAACCCAGAAGAAGCGCAATAGTTTATTGACGGCCTTAGAGAACTATCTCTAAAAAGCCATTCCCTCTCTACTGTTCTTCAAAAGAGCAATAGAGAGGGAACGCAAGTTTCGCCGCCAGGGCTGGCTTCAGTTAGCGTTTGCCCAAATCAAACGCTAACTGAAGAGTTATGGCTGACAGGATCACTGTGTGCCGGTGCCGACAGGAGCGATGTTAGTGAGCGCGATAGCACCACCGACGTTGGCGGTGTTACCCCTCACTTCGTTGTTCTGCCAGGTCTCCATCGTGCCGTTGTTGGTCAAGCCCGTGCCGTTGCGGAACACCTTGTTGTCGTCAATACGCACGACCGAGCCGGAGACGGCTGAGATTCCACTGCCGCCGTTATTGGTCACGACGTTGCTGGTGGCATTTATCACAGCCTGATTCGAGATAGCGCGTATGCCGTCAGTGGTGTTGCCGGTGACGAGCGTGCGGCTGATGTTGGCGGTTCCAACGTTGTCGGTCAGCCCGTGACCGTTATCCTTCAGGACAGAATTATCCACTGAGACGTTGAGGATAGCGCCACCACTGCTGACGTTGACGCCACTGCCGTTTACGTTCTGGATAGTAGTGTCCTCTATGTCCACCTCTACAGGGTTCGCGGAAGACGGGTTAACCAGAATTCCGTCACCGCTCTGGTTCGTAATGACGCAATTCTCTACGTGCAGCGCCTTGCCGGAGACGAACCTGATGCCGTTGAGGCCGAGCGTTGTGCCTGCGCCGTTGATGGAGACATTACGGATTCTAACGATGATAGTGCCGGGAGTGGCCGTGGCGCTGTCGTTGACGACAATGCCGTTGATGCCGCCGCTATTGAGCGTGGAGGCCAAAGTGCCCTGGCCGTCAAGCATGATTGACTTGGTGGCCGTCAAAGTGCCGTAGCCAGCCGGGTCAAGAGCGTCAATCTCTCCGTTAGCGGCTGTCTTGGAGATAGCGCCCGCCCAGGTTTTGCAAGGGGCGGTACGGCTACAGGGGTTAACGTCATCGCCGACGCCGGAAACCCAGGTGCGGGTCGCCTGCGCCTGCGCCAGTGAGGCAAGGGCCAGGATGAAGGCTGTACTAATCAGAACTTTAAGAGTAGCTGACAGGTTTCTCATTGGTTTCTCCTTACAGATATGGTTGTTGATGGTTCGAAGCGATGCTTTTCGGGAAACATCGCATATTCGCTAATACTCAATAACGTGGGGGGCTGACGGCCCTCCGTGAATTGTTGACAGAAGGCGCAGCAGCCTTTAGCAGAAATGGCGCAAAAACCGGAGCAAATGCTTTGATTCTCAATGCGGCGACTCCTTCGTCATCCCTCATAGCAGAAGCAGTAGATTCTGATCTGCGTTCCTTCATGAGCGCACAATACGCCCGAATTGCGAAGGAGTCATTAGGGTGTTATGAAGTTCTTCTGAAAGATTTCTGAAAAGGCGTAAAAGGCAGAAGCGCCCGTAAAATACAGGCGCTTCGGTGAGAATTTGAATAGCGAAGTGGCCCAGATTTAATCAAAGGCCGCGCGCGAGAGCCGCTTCAGGGAGCGTCGGGCAGTTTCTTCAGGGACTTGATTATCATCTTCTTGAGCGGCTTTTCGGCCTTCGGGTTGGTCACATCCCTGAACTGCACAGGCTTAGCCAGGGCCAGCACCTCGCCCGTGCGCGCGTCCACTATGCCTATGGTGACGAACATGTAGGGAAAGTCGAAGCTGAAGGGGTTCAAAATAGAGAGGGCGGTCTTGCCCTTGGTCAGCCGCTTTCCGGTGCCGCGTATGAAGATGACGGCATCGGCGCTCTTGTCCACGTTCAGCGTCAGGATTTCATCGCCGAGCGTGAAGCGCTCTTTCTTCACGTCCTTAGAGTGTTTGACCATCTTGGGCAGGAGCGCGTCGTAGCGGCTCTGTATGTCCGCCAGCCCGTATTTTTTATCCATATCCTCTGCGGATAGATTGGCGAAGGGGCTGCTCAGGACGGTAATCTTCTTTTCCTGAAGCGCCTGCGCTACGAGTTCCGAGATTTTGACGCTCAACTCGGCAGACTCTTTCACCATGCCCTCCGTGCCCTTGGCGCTCTCTTTGACAATCTCTATTTTGGGCGGGAGGATGACGACGCTGCGGATTACGCTCTGTTTGGATTCTACCTTCGGGTTCAGATACTGTGCGGCGGCTTCCGTCTGACAAAGCAGCGCTATGAAAAGCAGAAATAAGATGGCGCGGTAATTCTTCTTCATTCGATTCTCCGATGTTATTTCGTATTTAGCTGAGGGGGAAGCGGTGGGTTTGCGCTTCCCGTTTTTATTCCGGCTGTGGGGCTTGCGCTCCCCTCAGATTCTCAAGACGGCGGCGGATTCTCTCGCGGTCGGGCGCGTCCGCAGGAGCAAACTCAAGATACTTCTGGTACTCGTTAATCGCCTCGGCCTTTCTGCCAAGCTTTTCGTAGAGCATCCCTAAGCCTCTGTGCGAGGGCGGGTGCGACGCGTCCAGCTTGAGCGCCTTCAGGTAAAGCTCTTCGGCCTTCTGCTGGTTGGCCTTCCAGTTCTCAACGCCTGCGGCGGTCTGCATCAGTCGCGCTTCCTCTTCTTCCAGCGTGTACTTGTTGCGCTTCTTGGCCGCGCTTCTCTTGGCCCCTTCGGTCATCTCCTTATCCGTCAACTCTGGCGAGCGCGGGCCTAAGGTTCTGTATGACTCCGCAAGGTAGTAGAAGCTCTGCGGCGAGTCGGGGTCAAAGCTAGTAAGCTTCTGGCTGACGTAGACGGCGGAGCGGAAGCGCCCGCTATTGATGGCAAGCTGTACGTCGTGGCGCGCGGCCCGCTCTATGCTTGAGAGATAAGCTGTCTTCGATTCGCCTATTGGCTGAGCAGCGATTTTCAGAGACTTGCTGTTGATGAGATTAGTGATGTAACTGATGCGCTCGTTAAGCTGCGGGTGGTCGCTGTAGAATATCTTGAGTTGCTCACCCTCAATATCCTTCTTCAAGAGCTTGAAGGTGCTGACCATCTCCTGCGGGTTGTAGCCCGCGTTCGCCAATCGCCTGGCGCCGTCCATGTCCGCGTCCCTTTCAAGGTCGCGGCTGTAGCCGAACATTGAAAGCTCAAGGACGAGCGGAGAAATCGTTGCGATTAGATTGATGGCTGCCCCCGCCACGCCTCCGACGGGATTCCAGAAGCCTATGGTCTGAAGAATGTTGATAGCCAGAATCTTCTTGCGATTGCTGCGGTTCTGAAGATAGGTGTGACGATGAAGCACATGCGTTATCTCGTGCGAGAGAACGCCAGCCAGTTGAGCCTCGCTGTCCATCAGAGACAGCAGGCCGGAGTTGACGTAGATGGAGCCGTTCGGCAGAGCGAAGGCGTTCGGCACAGGGTCACGCATCACGCGGAATTGCCAGCGCACATTCTCTACGGCCATGTCCGGCAGTAAAGAGACTCCCACGCGATTGAGATAAGCGTCCAGAGCCTCGTCATGATAGACCAGGCCCTCCTTATCAAACTGCTGGTCTAGGAGGTTGACCTGCTCAAGCAAGTCCAGGTCTGCCTTTGTGAACTTAAAGGTCGCGGCGGAGGCTTCGGGCTGCTGGGCAGGAGCTTGCTGCTGCGCGGAATCTTCGAGCGATGCTACGGGGCCTGTAACATCTACGCTTCTCGTCAGCGCGGGTCTGCCGGAAGAAAGCGTTCGAGCCTGAGCGCTCTGCGGAATTGTCCCGAAGAGATTAAGAGAAAGCGTAGCAACCGCTAAGAAAAATGATACAAGGATACGCAAGGCTTTTGTCCTTTACTAAATGGGTGAAGTCGACACTCGGAGGTTTGTCGGTGAAAGGTTTACTGCTCAAAAGTGCCGCAAATATAATAATCGCTATGAGAGGAAAATTCAAATAGGATGGACAGGATAAAGAAAAAGCAGAGCAATTGCTTTTTGATCTTAAAGAAATGGGCCGCCGATGTGCCTGGAAGGCTCCCCCAAGCCCTCTTGAGGCGCTAACATCGGCGGCCCGTAAAACCATAAGTATTCAAAGTCCTACAACTCGCTGACAGCACGGTTCTCGCAAACGGCTGCCAAGCTTCGGCATCTTTGAAACCACCCTTTTGAATTGCATCCTCCGTGCCAGTAGACGCTAAAAACAAGCGCCTGTATAAGTCATTCCAGAAGAGATCATTAAACTATAGCTCGGTACTCAAGAGCCTCGCGCGCCTGTGTTCGCAAGCGATACTTCTGTAGATTTTCATTACATCCCGTTTCTCACCTCGGCCTGCGCCGTCGCAGGATGATGAGGCCAATGCCCACAAATATTCCGAACCCGCCGAGCGCGATACGCCATGATAATTTTTCATCCAGAAACATAACGCCTATCAGCACGGCTACCACGGGCGTGACGAGCGCAATCAACTGCGTGTTCGTCACGTCCATGTTACGCACCAGCCAGTAATAGAGTATGAAGGCCGCGATTGTGCCGACCAGAGCAAGATAGAGAAGAGATAGTATAGCCGCGCGGCTCCAATGCAGATTGAGCGGATTGCCTTCCTTGATGAAGCTCAGTATGAGAAGCGGCACAAGTCCGCACAACATCTGCCCGGCCACAAGCACGCTGAGGTCTAACTTAACGTCGCTTGATTTGAGCAGCACGTTACTGTACGCGGCTGCAAACGCGCCAACGATGATTGCAATGCTTCCCCACACAGACCACACGTCGCCCAGCGTCAACTGATCCGAGAAGATTATGCTGACGCCGAGCAGACCAATCACGACTCCGCACAGCCTTATGAAAGTCAGAGGCTCGTTCGGCAGGTACTTGTGCGCTATGAGAAGTCCGAAGAGCGGAATCGTCGCCTGCAAGAGCGCCGCCAGCCCCGAAGAGATATACTTCTCGCCCCAGAATATCAGTCCGTAATTTACCGAGAATTGCAGAACGCCTGTCGTCAACAGAAGACGCAACTCGCTCTGGCTGCGCGGCCAGCTTGCGCGACGTAAATATGCTATGAGCAGGAGCAGCGCGAAGGCTATGACAAATCGCGCGCTGGCGAAGGTAATCGGAGGCAGGTCTCTCAACCCTAGCTTGATGAATGCCCAGGTGGAACCCCAGATGCCGCAGAGCAGAATCCATACGAGCACAGGTCTCAGGCTGGAGCGCCGCGCAAGGTTGTTAGTAGATTGCATCTCTTGTTCAGGCGGTGGCGATTTATATTAGAGTGAGTAAAGAATAGCATTGAAAATAAGAAAGATGACAGTCATGGTGTTTGAAGTGATAATGCTGGAGAAAGAAGTAAAACGGCGGAGATAAAAAAATGGTTATGCCAAGGGGGCGTGTTCTACTACTAACATCTGCCATCTGGTTTCTGATTCACATCATCATATGGATAGCAGTCGCCAACCTTGAGGCTACGCGATACCCTTTCCCTGCCGATTCCGTTCTCAAGTACTGGGACGCAGTTCATTACAACAACATAATCATTTATGGCTACTCTGGAAATTTATGGTCTTTCTATCCGCTCTACCCTTTCATCGTCAAGGCGCTCGCGGCGGCTGTAGGATTGTCCGGGCGGCCAGAGATAGTTGGCACAATCTTTTCGACTCTAATCTTCGCCGTCTTCTGTGCCATGCAGGCGCGTCTTGCAACTGCCGCAGACGCGTTGTCTGGAATAAAACCTGAGACTATCTGGGGCTGGCTCTTTTTCCTGTTCTCGCCAGGCTCATGGGTGTTTCACTCGCACCACACAGAATCGCTATTCCTGCTGCTCACCTTCGGCGCGCTTTTAGCTTCAAGACATAGCAGGTGGAAGATGGCGGCACTTCTGGCGGGTCTTTCTGCGCTGACCAGAAACCAGGGGATAATATTATCAATCGCCGTCGCGCTAGAGGGTGCGCTCAGGCAAAAGCAGTTTCAGAAAAGAGCATCGGTCTTTGCAGGAAGCGGGCTAATCAGCCTTGCCTTATACCTCTGCTATCCTCTTTATCAATACGTTAAGACTGGAGACCCCCTGGCCTTTTTGCATACTCACTCAAGCTGGACTGTCGTCAACTCTTTCTACGGCTACATAGGCACGCTGTGGTTCGCCAATCCCTGGCAGGGGACAAGCTGGTACACCATTCTTCATCATCTCTTCTTCTTCCTGATGAATGGCGCGGCCATCGGTCTGCTATTAAAGAAGGAGTTCCCTCTTGCTTTTTACGTCTTCTGTTCTATCTGGGTGCCGCTTTATCAGGGCCACCTGGAAAACTCTTTCCGTTTCGGCGCAGTCCTCTTTCCCGCACTCTTCTTAATCGGCGACTATTTGAAGCGCCTGCCGCGCCCCATACGTTACATTCTGCTCGGAGCAGTCGTCCTCCTCAATCTGGTTTACGCGCGTAAATATGCTCTGGGCGAGTGGGCTTACTAGAACTACCTAATTCAAGTTGCGCTGAATTGCCGATTAACCGCAGCCTCAGTTATAATTCAACTCAAATGGCGGGGTAGCTCAGCCGGTCAGAGCGCAAGATTCATAACCTTGAGGTCGGGAGTTCGAGCCTCCCCCCCGCTACCAACATTTATTATTAATGAAGTGGTAGAGTCATCCTCTATGACCTGCCTTTTTCTTTTTATAAGCTTGGAGCTTCGTGTTTGCGTGTGTGCGCGAGGGGCGCGTATTATTCAGATGGGGGATAAATTCGGAAGGGATTAAGTGAATGCACGATCTGATTCATCGTCCGCGCAGGCTCAGACGGCGAGCGCCCTTGCGCGCTCTGGTGCGCGAGACGCAACTTGCGCGCGAGGACTTTGTTCTTCCTTTCTTTGTTTGTACGGGTGAAGGCGTCAGGCGCGAGGTGCCTTCTATGCCGGGCGTTCACAACCTCTCCGTCGACCGGGTAGTGCGCGAAGCGGCGGATGCTTTTGAGCTTGGGATTCAGGCGGTGCTGCTCTTCGGCCTGCCGGAGAGCAAGGACGAGACGGCGACCGGAGCTTATGCGGAGAATGGCATAGTGCAGCAGGCTATTCGCGCTATCCGCCGAGCCGTGCCTGAAATGATTATCGTCGCGGACACCTGCCTGTGTGAATATACCTCTCACGGTCATTGCGGCGTGATACGCGAAGGCGAAGTCTTAAACGATGAGACGCTGAGTTTGCTGGCGCGCACGGCCATCAGTCAGGCGGAGGCTGGCGCAGACATCATAGCGCCCTCTGCCATGATGGACGGACAGGTCGCGGCCATACGCGAAGGGCTGGACGACTCGGGCTTTGACCATGTGCCCATAATGTCTTACGCGGTCAAATATGCTTCCGCTTTCTACGGCCCGTTTCGTGAAGCCGCCGACAGCGCACCGGCTTTCGGCGACCGTCGCGCCTACCAGATGGACGCGGGCAATGCGCGCGAAGCCATGCGCGAGGCAGAGCTTGATTATGCAGAAGGCGCGGACATGCTGATGGTCAAGCCCGCGCTTCCCTACCTGGACATCTTGAAAGCTGTGCGCGACCGCTTTGACCTTCCACTGGCCGCCTATCACGTATCCGGCGAGTACGCGATGATAAAGGCCGCAGCCGAGCGCGGCTGGATAGACGAAGAGCGCGTCATGATGGAAACCCTCACAGGCATCAAGCGCGCGGGCGCAGACATCATCATCACCTACTACGCACGCGAAGCTGTAAAAGCTATAAAGAAGTATTGAGTACTAAGTTAGGAATTTCTTTTACTCATCACTCTTTTATTTCTACTTCTACGGGTTTGGCTCCGTGTGGGTCGTAGCCTGCGGGCCAGTTGGAGATGTTGAGGCCGAAGGGAGGTTGGGCGTCTGTCGTGACGGCGAAGCGTATGCGTAGGGGTTGGGCGCGTGAGGCGCTGAGGCGCACCAGCCAGGAATCCACCTGCCACTGGCGCACCACTGCCTGCCCGTTGCCCTCCACGGGAACAAGTTGAGAACCGCAGTTTGTGCCGTTGACGAAGAGCGTCACCTGTGTAGAGACTTCTGACGGCGGCACATCATGCGGCGCGACGGGCTGCAAGTGAGCGCGCACGATTATCTTCTTCACGCGCCGATTGCTCTCCACTGGCGGCACAACGTATTCAAAGAAGCCCATGCCGTAGCCCCAGACGTAGCCCGCGCCGCCTCCCAGCTTTTCAAAGCGCCCTGCTATAGCCTGCTCCGGCGCGAACGTGTAGAGCGTTCCGTCCTGAAGGGCAGTCGCAACGGGTTTTAATGCTTCATCGTCAGCCTTGCGCGCGAAGGCGAATTGATGTGGGATAAGATGGCGGCTCGCGTCCAGAAGTCGCGGCGCGGGCGGCCAATCATATAGAAGCTTTTGAAACAGTTGAGTGCCGCGCTGAATCTCTGCGCGCACGCCCTCGTCCTTCGGCGTAGAGTAAGTGATGTTGTAGTCGCCCCGCTCGTCCGGCGTCCAGCGCCAGAACATAGCGCCGCTCAAGCCCGCACGCGCCACGCTCTCAAAATAAGCCCTGTACCAATCCCTTTGCGAAACTCCTGCGTAGCCTTCCGGCACCATCCCGAACTCGCCTATCACAAGCGGCTTTCTGATAGAGAAGGAGGCGGCTGCGCGGTTGTCTATGAACTTCTGAAGAGCCTCCGTTGAATCAACGTAGCTGTCCAGGTCGTCGCGCGGGTAGATGTGAACGTCGCAGTAATCCACTTCCGCCAGGGAGTGGTCTTCCAGCCACGCGCGCCGCTCCCAGGAGTTGCGATAGCCCCAGGTGCCCGGCGCTACGAGATGATTCGGGTCAAGAGATTTGATGTAACGGCTCATCTCCTCAATCCAGGCTCGCCGCTCCCGATAACGACCCGTCACGGCCTGCGCCTCGTTCATCAACTCGTAACCCATTATGGTCGGGTCGTCTCTGTAAAGAACTCCCGTCACGGTGTTGCGGCGCGAGACTATCCTTTGTACGTGCGCGCGATAGAGCGAGCGTGCGCGCTCGTTCGTATAAAAAAGCATGGCGCGCTCGACGTTTATGCCGAAGGGCTTGGTCTCGTCCGCAGCGTCGGGCGCTCCGGCCCATCGCAGGTAGCGCACGACTCCGCCAGTGTCGCGCCACCAGTTCGTCAAACAAACCTGCACGCGAAGGTTGTGGCGCGCCGCCTCTGCAATCGCACGGTCAAGGCTCTTGAAAGCCTCTTCGTTCCAATCATCGGGGCCGCGCCGGAAAGGGTTCAGCTTGAGCCAATCGTTGCGCGCGATGCCGGACGCGGGGCTGTCATCCTCGCCGCTCTCGCCAGAAGCCCAGATGCGAACCACGCTCACGCCCATGCGTGCGGCTTCTCGCATGGTGTCGGGCATCTGTGCGCGTTCCTCGTTGCCGTAAATCACGGCGACGTTCGCGCCTACAAAACGGAAGGGGCGGCCCTGCACGAAGAAGCGTGCGCCTTTGGCCGTCACGAAGCCGCCGCGTGAG
Organism: Pyrinomonadaceae bacterium; assembly: GCA_014534425.1. Taxonomy (GTDB): domain Bacteria; phylum Acidobacteriota; class Blastocatellia; order Pyrinomonadales; family Pyrinomonadaceae; genus JACVRN01. Next base: position 10,584 of record JACVRN010000006.1, on the reverse strand, counting down.
GCGCTCGAAGTGGCGTTTTGAAGCTGCGTAGCAAAGAGAATCGCCGCGCCCAACAGCAGCAGGGACGCGGCGATTAATAGCTTTCTCTTTCCCATTAACTACTCAAAAAGTAAAAGCGGCGCTTGTGTGCGCGCAAAGTCATTCAGGATTCGTCAGCTTGACAAAACCCAGTATCGCACAGATGCCGCCGAGCACTACAAAGAGATTAAAGAACGCGCCGACGTTTAAGACCATGCCGAGGTCGGACTCGTCGCGGTTGAACATGGCGACGATGCCGAGCAGTACGAATTGCAGGTGATAAATTATCAGGCAGACGGCGGAGAGCGAGAACCAGCGCGCCGAAGGCCCGAAGGCACGCGCTCTTTGAAACCCGAGCACAGCCGCAATCAACCAGGCCAGCCCGCCCGTGATTAGAAGAACCAGCACGACGGGCAGAAAGTATGTGGGCTGAGTGGCGCGTGTCTCTGCCTGCAAGATTAACAAGAGCGAAGCGAGAAGCATTTGGCGTTCTCCTGAAAAAGTTTTCCCTGGACGAGCAGTCAAAAGCGCCGTCTGCGCGCTCTCTGAGGGCAAGCAAACCCTCGAAAAAACGCAAACGGCGCGAAGCCTTATTCAGGGGCAAGGTATTGGTGCCGCCCGGTTGAGTCTAGAGGCCCAACCCTGAAGGCATCGCACTTCCCCATTCAAGTTAACCAGTAGATGCAGCTTTTCATAGGAGGACATGCACGACCGCAATAAGCAGAAACGACCGCAAGCTAAAACCGACGACGGCTACTACTGCGTGATGTGAATTTCCTCTTCCTTGTTGACGCGACTGGCGAAAAAGATGACTCCGCAGATAATCGCCACCACAGCGCCCACTCCTGCCAGTATGGCATCGGTCGTTCCGCTCTGTGTCCCCGGAGTCCTCAGGAACACCACGAATTTCCAGATAGCGAAAATAGCTGCGGCAATGCCTATGACCAGACTTAGAATGTCTTTCAGGCTACTCATTTTGAACCTCCGGCGTTCGCTTCCTTTTGATGAAGAATGATAACGCGTAAAAGCCTTAAGTGCCTGGCGTACTGCTCGAAAGAGAGCGGCCCTTTCAGGTTTATACCTCTCCCCAATTCTGAAAGACTAGGCCATCGCTCTCTTATCTGTTTCTGAAGGAGCATGTTAACGCTAAGACGTGGTAAAGGTAAAGAGCAAAGATGAAGAATTTTCGATAATCTCAGGAGATAATTCGCCGGTCGCCAGCGCGCCGCGTGATGCGCTCGCGGTCGAAATACTCCAGTAGCGGAATGGCGTACTTGCGCGAGACCCCGGCCAAATCCTTGAAGGCCGCAACGTCAATCAGTCGTTCCGGCGCGTGCTCGTCCCCGTAGCGCCTAAGCTTTTCCACCAGATTGCTAATCGCTTCCTGATGAAAGAGAAGCTCGGCGGAGACGCGCACGAGCGTTCCCGAATCCAGCAGGAGTTGCAGAACCTTTCGCGCATGCTCGCGCGAGGTCTTCTGCACGGAAGCTCTCTGGAGCGCCTCTTCAAGCTGAGGGACTTCCAAACCGGCCTCTCTGTAAATCGCCTCCAGTCTGGTCTTGAGCGCCATGTCCTCGTCCGACAGGTTGAGGCTGTGCGAGCTATCGCTCACCAACTCTTTATCCGAAACGAGCGCGCCCTTGCGCTCAAGGTGAGAGAGAACCGAGCGGAAGATTTCCGGTGCCAGATGCGCGAAGCGGCGCTCGCGCAGAGTCTCGCGCGAGAGGCCGCGAGACAGAGGCTCGCGCCGGTGATGAGAACGAACCTCTTCGAGCGCGCCCTCGGCCAGTTGCTCGAACCTCTTGCGCGAAAGGTACACGCCCTCGGCTTCCACGACCGCGCCGCGCTCTTTCTCCGCCGCTCTCAGCGCATCTTCAAAAACTTCGTCCAGCCAGCCCGTGCGCGCCAGTATGTCTGCGCGACGAAGGCCCTGCTCTCTGGCCGTCTCTACGAAGGCTATCAAACGCGCTGCGTGGTCGCCGCTCATGAGAAGCTCAAGACGAGCGCGCGTCTCGTCCGTCATGCGACCGCGCGAGCGCGCCGCTAAAGGGTCAAGGACGAGTCCGCCCGCGACCGTCTGCTGCGGCGAATAGGAGCGTATGATAAAGCGCTCGCCGCTTACGGCCACCACGGGCGACTCCAGACGCAACTGCGCGAAGCCCTCCCGGCCCGGCTCAATCGCGCCCGTTTCATCAAGCACGCGCAGCCGGGCCAGCACTTCCGACGCGCCCAGGTGAACACGCACGCGCGCACGCGAGCGCAAGGCCCTGGGCGCGCTCTCAAGCACGTCAATGCGCGCATCAATAATCTGCGTCGCGCGCAGTCTGCCCACAACTGCTAGAACCATCCCACGCTCAATCTCGCCCGTCTCGACTCCGCCCAGATTGATGGCCGTGCGCTCGCCCGCGCCCGCACGCTCCACGGCCTTGCCGTGAACCTGAAGGCCGCGCACGCGAACGCGCTTGCCCACAGGCAACAACTCAAGCTCGTCGCCTTCCGAAATCTCTCCGGCGACGAGCGTGCCCGTGACGACCGCGCCGAAGCCTCGCATGGTAAAGGCCCTGTCGACGGGAAGCCGCGCGCCGGATTCCTGCGGACGCGCGGGAACCCGTAGCGCCGCTTTGTGCAACTCGCTTTTAAGCTCTTCGAGTCCCTCGCCCGTACGAGCGCTGACGGCCATGATGGGCGCGCCTTCAAGAAAAGAGTCTTTGACGAGTTCTATGGCTTCAAGCTCGACCAGGCTGAGCAGTTCTTCGTCAACCGCATCGCGTTTGGTGATGACAACCAGTCCGGCCTTCACACCCAGCAGTCGGCAGATGTCAAAATGCTCGCGCGTCTGCGGCATGACGCCTTCGTCCGCCGCTATCACGAGCGCCACCAAATCAATTCCGTGCGCGCCCGCCAGCATGTTCTTGACGAAGCGCTCGTGCCCCGGCACGTCCACGAAACTCGCGCTCACATCTCCGAGGTCAAGCTCGGCGAACCCAAGGTCAATGGTAATCCCACGGCGCTTCTCTTCCGGCAGCCTGTCCGCATCCACGCCCGTCAGAGCGCGCACCAGCGCAGTCTTCCCATGGTCAATGTGTCCGGCTGTGCCTATGATGACAGAACGCATAAAAACTAAAAGCAATCAGCCATCAGCCGTCAGCTATCAGCAAGAAGAAGAGCTTGCTTATGCTGACTGCTGATTGCTTGTCACTGCTTTATTTCACTATTTCAAAATCAATCCATTGCGTGGCGGTGCGGCGCTTGGCGTCTTTGGTCAAAAGGTCTCTGACTATGACCTGTAGAACGTATTCGCCGGGCGGCATGTCGGAGCCTAAGCGCAGAGCGCCGCCCGCAGCAAGGCGCGCGAGGTCTGACTGGCCGTTTATGTCCAGGGGCTGCACCTTTCCTGTGAAGACCAGTTGGCCTTCGCGGAAGATGCGAATTTGCGTCTCAAGTTGAGGGCGGCGCGTGGCCTTGTCAGCTTGCGCGTTGTAAATCATGTAGCCGTAGTTCATCACCATGCCGTGACGAAAATGGCGCACGGCGGCTCCCGCCTGCGGGTCAAGCTCTTCCTGCGCGCCCTCTGCGCCGCTTGCTACAGAGCGCGCTGCGCCGTTGGAAGGCGTCGTCGCCTGTGAAGGCTGCGTCCCCGTTTGTGAAGAAGGCGCTCCGGCCTGTGCGGTCTTAGGCTCGTAACCGTTGACGACAATCCCTGAGAGCGTGAGGCGATTCTTTGAGAGGTCTGGAACTTCTACGAACTGGCTGGCAGAGCCTACCTGTTCCGTTGCGGCGTCGCGCACGGCCACGCGCAACTGGTACGCGCCAGCCTTCTTCACAGGCACGTTGAGAACGTAGACCAGCCCGTTTTTCATCACGTTCTGGAAGGTGTTCCCGCGCACTCGAACGGTCTGCGTCCTGTTCACCTGGTCAATCACCTGCCCGTTGTCGCCGAAGGTCAGCGCCACCACGTCAATCACAGTCTTGTGCCAGCCGTCCGCCTCCTCAGTAAAGCTCAGGTCGCTGGCGTCTATGTAAAGAAGCGAGCGCATGTAGGAGCCTGCGCGCGGGTGGTTGCCGAAGAGCGAGGTCAGCCGTATGTCTATGGCGTTTGAGTTGAAAGGCGAAATGAGCGCGGCGTTCAACTGCTGTTCGCGCGTGCGACGCTCCGGCACCGCGCGCTCGTCAGTGATGCCGTAAAAGCCCGCGCGTGAGCGAACCTGAAGGCCGGGCCGTTTTACACGGACGTTGATTTTATGAAAGCGGCGCTGCCCCGTCTTCGGGTCAAAGGTGGATTCGTCCGGGCGATAGCCTATTAGATAATAGCCGCGCTGGTCTTCAATCACTCGTCGTATGCCTGCGTTGAGGTCGTTGCTGTTGCGAATGTTGAAGCCGCCCGTCTGCTGAGCTAAATATATAAGGCCGGTTTGAGTCTCGAACAACTCGTCACGCCTGTCGCTCAATCGCTGTTCCACCTGCTCTGATGAAAGCTCGGAAACATCGTCGGCTGCCGTCAGCCCAAGGGTTTGCAGCCCTCGCGCGTCCATAGTGTAGATGACTACGGAGGCGCGATTCGCAAGGTCTGTCAGCCGCCGCAGGGCTTCCAAGACTCTGCGGTTATCGTTATTGCGATTAAAGATGCGAAAGCCGTCCGAGATGAGCAGCACGGATTTGCGGCCCGGCAAGTCTCTCAGGCCGCGCACTATGTAATTAACTGCGCCGAGCGTGCCTACGGCAAAGATTTCAGAACGGAACTCGTCCAAATCATCCTTTGCCCTGTTGGCACCGGAACTGGCGGCTTCTTCATCCGTCGCCTCGTCCTCGTTCGCGGTGTTGCCCTCTATGGGAGCGAACGCGCCCACGCCTCCGCGCCCAAGCATGTTCCAGCGAATGCGCTCTATGGCCGCATAGAGTTGCCGCTTGTCGGAAGTAAATTGCTGAAGCACTCCTATGCCGCCGCCCGTGCGAATGATGGCTACGAGGTCGCCCGACTGCATCTGCTCTTCCACGAATTTCTTGAGCGCGCGTCGAACGTAGTAGACGCTCTGGAAAGAGAGGCCAAGGTCATCCACCACCAGCGCCATAGTGCGCCGCACCTGTTCCGGGCGAAGGCGCACGGGCGGCGCGGGCGGAGCGTTTCTTTCAACGCTTGCGGGCGCTCTTAAAGTAGTTGTCGTCGCCGTAGGAGTGGAGATGTAGGAGAGATTGGTTATTGCCTGCGCGCGGCCATCTTCCGTAATCTCGAAATCCTCCGGCTTGAGGTCTGTGACCGGATTCCCCTTTTTGTCCGTCACTACCGCGTCGACCTGCACAAGGTTGGTAGTGATACGCACAACCTCGTCCTGATCCGTCTGGGGTTCCGGTGTTTGCTGAACGGGAGTCTGCCCGAAGGCCGTGGCGAAGAAGGAGAATATAAGAAGAGATGCAAGCGAGGAACGTTTCATTATCTATCGCCTCCTGACTCTACGCTTCAATTAATGCGAGGAAGATTCAAACAGGATGGACAGGATAAAAGAAGAAGCAATTCTTTTTTCTTTATCCTGCTTATCCTGTCCATCCCTGTTAATTTCTTCCTTAGCATTAAACTGAGCCGTTACTCATTGAGGAGTCGGCTGGATTTTTCCAGATTGATGTGCGATGCTTTGCCTCTAATCATCAACAAGCTGGAAGGAGTAATAATGCCAGAGCAAGCGAAAAAAGGCGACACCGCCTATGTTCATTACACGGGCAGGTTGGAGAGCGGAGAGGTCTTCGATTCTTCCGAAGGCGGCGAGCCGCTTGAGTTTGAAGTAGGCTCAGGGCAGGTCATACAGGGATTTGACGAAGGCGTCAACGGCATGACGGTGGGCGATGAGAAGACCATAGAGATTGAGCCTGCGGACGCCTACGGCCAGCGTGTTGAAGCGCTCATTCAGGCAGTCCCGCGCGGCGGTATTAACCTGGACAGAGAGCCGGAAGTCGGCATGCGCCTGGGGCTGCAACTGCCCGACGGCAACGAAATCCCCGTCACCATTACGGAAGTCACAGACGAATCCATAACCATCGACGCCAACCACCCGCTTGCAGGCCAAAAGCTCATCTTTGACCTCAAGCTCGTCAACGTAAAACAGTAACAAGAAGCAATCAGCATTCAGCCGTCAGCAAGAAGAAGAGCTTGCTTTTGCTGACGGCTGAATGCTGATTGCTGACTGCTTTACTCGTCTTCTTCTACGCCGAAGTAGCGCATCCAGTTTTTCATCTCCGCGTCGGGAACCGTGTCTTGCTCTTCCGCCGGAGGCTTGTCGTCTGCGAGTTCGTCTAGGCGTTGGCGGAATTCGCCGGAGCGAAGGGTTTGCGCGCCGCACCTTTGCACGTATGCGGCTAAGGCGCGGTCGGAAGTTACTACTATGAGGGTGCGCCGCTCGCGCGAGGCTTCGACCATCGCTTTGATACGCTCGTCCGCATTCGAACCGCGCTCCGCGTAAAAGAGCTTCACGCCCTTGTAGCTTGAGCCGTCTTTGAAAAACTCTTCCGGCGCGCCGTCGAACACGACCGTCGCCTTCACACGTTTCTGTTCGGCAAACGCCGCCACTTCGTCCAGCAGCCTGCGCCGCGCGGCACTCTTGTCCCTGTGCCAGCCGACGCGCTGCGCCATCACGTTGTTGCCATCTATCAGATAAGGCATAAACTGATTTTAGATTAACTGTTCGGGATTCCAGCCTATCAAGACATTCATTCCACTCCCAAATCTAAAATGCTATGAGCGCCGAAGTAAATAGCTTGACACTGATTTGTCTGCCGGGATAGATTTACGCCCTTCAGAACAGGGTCGGCAAAGCGCCTCTCTTACTTGTAGCTCAATCTCCTCGCCCGCGCCTCATTCGCGCTTCCTTTATCGTGGGACGTTCGTTGGCAACCGTATCAATGGAGGAGCAATCATGTCCGTCTACGATTTTAAGCATGGCAGAGTCATAAAGGCTCCACACAAGGATGAAGAAGAGCACGTCCTCAAGACTAAAATCGTGGCGACGCTCGGAGGGCTGGAACTCTACAGAAAGCTCGGCCTCACGCCGAGAAGAGGCGGCATAGGCAATGTCATACACCAGTTCTACGAGCATGGAGTGGATGTCATACGCCTCAACCTCAGCCATCCCGAACCCGGAGCAATCGCCGACGCCTTCAAAAATATCAAAAGAGCCATTCGTGCGTGTGAGAAGAGCAATCGTCACCGTAAGAAGATTGCCATTCTCGCAGACCTGCCGGGGCCGAAGATAAGGTTTCACCCGCTTGAGCCTATGGTCTTTCGCGTGGGCGGAAAGTTCGTCGTGCATTTCCACGATGTCGTCAAGGGCAGCGACAGGGCTACGGTCTTCCTCAACGATGAGCCGCTCGAAACGGGCCTCGTCAACTCCATCAAGCGCGTCAAAGTGCCTAACCCGCGCAAGATAAAAAACGACGACATGGACGAGGACAAATTCAGGAAGCTCATAGAGAATATTCTGGGCATGGGCTTCGTCTCGGCTCAAACGAACGTCAGCCCGCTACAGTCCATCATGCAGAAGATTAAGTCGAAGCTCGCCGGTAACGAGGACGTGATAGTTGCCGTAGGCGACGGCGAAGTCTTCATGAAAGTCATCCCTGAGACTTTCAACGTCTCTGGCACAACCTTGGAATGCGAGGTGGTTTCCATCAGGACAGAGCAGACCGGCACTGCCGCAGCCTCCGAGTTCATCATAGATAAGAAGAAAGGCTTCACCATACGGGACGTTCACTTTGACGTTCCCTCTTTCACGGAGGAAGACCAGATTAAGCTGAACGAGTTGCTTGAGGCAGAGTATGAGCATCGCGGGCGCGAGAAGAATCCTGTCGTAGCCTTTGTCGCGCTCTCGTTCGCTCAGACAGCCGACGACGTTCTGCGTATCAAGGAATACATAGAGACGAAGCTCATAGACCTGGGCGTAGCAGAGGAAGATGTGCGTCTTATGGCTCCCTCTGTCATTGCCAAAATCGAGACCCAGAAGGGCTTTGATAACCGGGAATACATTCTGGACATAGCAGACGGCATCATGGTCGCGCGCGGCGACCTTGGCTTGCAGGTTGACATAGAGAAAGTCCCTACCATGCAGAAGGGACTCATACGGCTTTGCAACAAGCGGGGCAAGCCTGTGATTACGGCCACGCAAATGTTGAGCAGTATGACTAGGAGCATAGAGCCTACGCGCGCCGAAGGCACGGATGTCTTCAACGCTATCCTCGACGGCAGCGACGCCGTGATGATGTCCGAGGAGACAGCCGACGGCAATCATCCCATCCCCGCCATAGAGAAGATGATTAGCATAGCCATCCAGGCGGAACTCTATTTTGAGGGACAGGACATGAGAAAGGATTTGAGGCGCAAGATAACACGCCTTCGCTTTGAAGAGTTCCTCAAGGATGAGACGGATCGTGTCAATCAGGACATACGCCGCTTCGAGAGAATAGATTCCTTCCTGAAGCACAGGTTCGCAGCAATCGAGAATTATGCGGCGGAAGTTAAGCGCATCAGGTGGCGCAGGGAACTCTACGAAGAGAAATTGAGGAAAGCCGATCTTCAAACCACCACAGACAGCATCACGCAGGCGACCTGTCTGATTAGCGAGAGCGAAGATGTCGGAGGCATTATCGCTGCCACGACTTCGGGCCGCACCGTTCGCATGATTTCACGCCTTCGCCCAACGGTGGTGCTGGTGGGCGCGGCGCACGACAATGCCAACACCCGAAAGCTCGTCGTCAGCTACGGCGTCCTGCCGCTTTGCGTAGGCAAGGTAAAGAAGTCCAAGGGCACGGACGGTATCTTTGAGAAGTGCAAAAACGAGATTGTTAAAGACGAATACCTGAGCGCGCAACTGGGAGAAGGGCGCACCATCATCTTCACTGCGGGCACGCGCCTGGGCACGCCTGGCTCCACCAATCTCATACAGATGAGAAAGCTGTCGGACGAAGACGAGCAGGCCGCGCAGCCTTAACCGCGCGTAGTTTCCTATATCACCGTCTGCCCGTAATCGCAGTATTCGACGATGGGGCAGCGCTCGCACAGGGGTTCGCGTGGGCGGCAGATGGCGCGGCCATGCCTTATTAAGTTGACGTGGAAGGAGTAGAACTTTCTCTTAGGGACTGTGCGGTTCATTATCTGGTGTGCGCGCTGGTCTGTGCATTTTTGTGGGATGAGGCCGACGCGGCGAAGCACTCGGAAGATGTGCGTGTCGAGGGGAAAGACCTCTTTGCGGCAGGCAAAGAGGAGCGTGCAGGCTATGGTCTTGGGGCCTATGCCGCGAAACTGTTTGAGATAATTGATGGCCGCTTCTTCATCGAAATCATGCAGGAAGCTTAAATCGAGTGTGCCGTGCTCCTGCTTTATCTGGCGCAGTATGTCTTTGATGACCTGCGCTTTTTGATTGGCGAGGCCGCCGGAGCGAATCGTGTCCGCGATTGTGGCTGTGCGCGCTCGAAGGGCAGCGTCCCAGGTGGGAAAGCGCTTTTTGAGCGCGGCGAAGGTGCGGTGGCTGTTGGTGTCGGACGTGGCCTGCGAGAGAATGATTTTGACGAGCATATCCAGGGGGTCGGACGAGCGCTCATTTTCAGGCACTCCGTAGGCCCGCTCAAGATTCTGCACAATGTAATGCACGGGCTTGTCGGTTTGGAACTCTTCCGTCCTGGCCTGTGCGGCTTTAGCCTGCGAGGATGCGCTCATAAAAATTCACGTATTGGGGAATAACCAAGTCTGTGCTGTAGCGAGAGACGGCGGACTCGCGTGCGCGCTGGCCCATCTCTCGCCTGGCCCGCTCGTCTTTCAGAAGGAGCGCGGCATCTGCGCTCATCTTTTCAACGTCGCCCACTTCGCTCAAACAGCCCGTCAAGCCGTCGGTTATGACTTCGGGGATGCCGCCTACGCGCGAGGCTATGACGGGAACCTCGCAGGCCATAGCTTCGAGGGCGGCGAGGCCGAAGGATTCCTGCTCGGAAGGAAGCAGTAGCAGGTCTGCGACCGAGAGGTAATCTATAATCTTCGGTTGCTTGCCCACGAACGAGCAATGTTCGGAGACGCCGAGGCAGCGTGCGCGGTGCTCTGCGTTGACGCGCTCTGGCCCGTCACCGACCATAGCAAGCCGCGCCTGAACGCCTTGCTCTCTCACGCGCGCGAGAATCTCTACGCAATCAATCGGGCGCTTGACGGGACGAAAGTTTGAGACGTGAACCAAGAGCGGCTCGCCTGCGGGCGCAAGCTCTCTACGCAAAGCCTCATTGGGGCGGCGCTGGTAATCGGAGCCGCAGATGAAGTTCGGTATAACCTCTATGCGGTCGAAATGAAAAGTCTCTATAGTCTCGCGTTTCAGGTAATGAGAGATGGCCGTCACGCCGTCGGACTGCGCTATGCCGTAGCGGGTAATGGGCAGGTAGGAGCGGTCTGCGCCCACGAGAGTGATGTCCGTGCCGTGAAGGGTTGTAATCACGGGCAGGCGGCGGGAGGGCTTCAAAGACTCGCGCGCCAGGATGGCGCTGATGGAGTGTGGGATGGCGTAGTGCACGTGCAGGAGGTCTAAGTCCTCGCTCTCGGCCACGGTC
>JACVRN010000121.1 GCA_014534425.1 Pyrinomonadaceae bacterium | reverse complement strand
TGTCTAAAGAGACACACTCCAACGCGCGCGTCGAACCGGCAGCGCCCAAAGTTGCCCCAGCAGCACGCGAAGCCAGTTCGCCGGGGAGTGCCGACCCGACGATAGTTTCGGTGTGCGCAGTGGACGCTGAAAACGTAGAAGAGTTGGCCGCAGACGGGACGGCAAAAAGCGACGAGCGATCCCAGGGGTGCGCGGCAATGGTCGAAGGCAAACGATTGCCGTTGCCGTTCTGGGTGTTGCGTTGCGGCTCGTCCTCTTTGCGTTTGCCGTTTGTTTCTGCGGCACGCTTCAATGCATCGTAAACTCTACCCATTTAGATTTCCCCCGAGAGACCCGAATGGCGAAAGGAAGCGCCGACTTCATCCGGTTCGCGCTCACGGCTCTCAGCCTCTTCACTTTCGGTCTCTTCCATTCTGTTGTTCATGAAAGATGAGGATTCATCAAAGCTCGATTTCGGATTCTCAGCCGCCGCCACGGTTTCTCTCTGCGGCTCGCCCGCGCCTGCGGCCCAAAGCTCTGCGCGTCCTGCGGCGGTGAAGATGCGCGCGGGGGCTTCGCGCTCTTCGCCCATCTGGCGGCCACGGTCTGCGCGCGGCAGCATGTCGAAAGTCTCCGCGACCTCTTCTATAATCGCGCGCCCTATGACAGGCTCGCCCTCTGCGTAACCCGTCAGCAGGGCGTTGTCGCAGAGATTGTTAATCTGGCGGGGAATGCCTTCCGAGCAACGGAAGATGTAATCGACCGCGCCCGGAGAGAAGATGTCTGTGCGCTCTGCGCCCGCAACGAGCAGGCGAGAAGTGATGTAATGCTCAGTCTCTTCGACGTTCGGCAGTGGCTTGATATTGCAGCGAAGCGCCACGCGTTGTTTAAGCTGCCGAAGCTCAGGATTGTTGAGCACGTCGCGCAGTTCCGGCTGGCCCGTCAGGACAATCTGCAACTGCTTGGCCGTGTCGGATTCAAAGTTTGAAAGAAGACGAATCTCTTCGAGCACGTTGGTTGATAGGCCTTGAGCTTCGTCAACGATGAGAACCGTGCGAAGGCCGCGCGAGTGGCGCGACTCCAAAGTCTTGCCGAGTTCCATCAGAAGCTCGGATTTCGTCTCCCACTTCTGCACGTTGAGCAGGGTGGTGACGTGCTGATAAAACTCCGGCACGGTGAGCCTGGGATTGAAGTTGTAGGCGACCAGAACATTTCTGTCCATGCGCTGCATCATCCAGCGAAGCACTGTGGTCTTACCCGTGCCGACCTCGCCCGTGACGACCACAAGTCCACGGCCACTCTCTATGCCGTAATGCAGGTTCGCCATCACTTCACGATGCGACTGTGTGAAGTAGATGTAGCGCGGGTCGGGCGTCAGAGCGAATGGCAGTTCCTTCAATCCGTAGAATTCTCTATACACGTTTCTCTCAAGCTCCTATCAGGAAGCGAAGCGTTCAAAGATACCGGACATCTTCAAAACCAGAGCAAGCGCCGGGATGCTGATGATGGTGACGACGATTCCGGCTGCGAGAAGCATCAGCCGGCGTCGCGGAATGCGCGTGGCCTCCTGCGGCGTCTTCAGTTCGGGCACTGAGACCAGCACGGGAAGGTTCGTGTAATGCGCTGCGTCGTCAATGGTCTGAATCGTCAGAAGGCGCGGCACTTCGCAGGCGGCTGCGAAACAGAGGCCGACGCCGAGGCCGAGGCCGAGGCCCGCAAGGATGAGCAGCATGCGCTTGGGCGCGACGTGCGTCTGCGGCAGGTTCGCAGGGTCAATCACCTGTATGGACTCGCCCTGCTGGTTGACCTGTATGGCAGAGCCTATGTTGGCCTGCGCCTGTCGCTTCAGGAGGTCGTCGTAGGCGACCTTCTTCGTCTCGTACTCGCGGTTGATGGCCTGAAGGCCGACTTCGGCACCGGGCACGGCGTTGATGCGGCCTTCTATCTCGGCTATCTGGCCGTTAGTTGTATCTAGCTGCTTTTGAAGACGCGCAGTCTCGCTCTCGACCAACTGTATATTTATCTCCGCGTCTTTGACAGGGAGGTTAGGCTTATTGGCACGCTCCTCTTTAATCTTCTCTATCTTGGCGGCGGCGGAGTCTTCCATCTCTTTCATCTCGCGCTTGACGGCTTCGAGTTCCGCCTTCTTGGCTACGACATCCGGGTGAGCCTCTTTGTACTGAGTGAGCAGGTTCTGTATTTCCGCTTCAAGCCCGGCCTTGCGCGCGGCGAGCGCTCCCCAGGCGGGCGTGGATTTAGGGTCTCCGACCTGCCGCGCTATCTCTTCGTCGCTCTGCTGCGCCACCTGCTTGAGCGTCCCCAGTTGAGCGCTCAAAGCCGAGCGACGGTCGTTGAGTCGTCCTATCTCGGCCATCAGAGCCTTCTGCTGCTCGCGCAAGCCCGTGTACTGTGCGACCAAAGCGGGGCCTTGCGTCGGCAGATTGTTGATGTTCTGCGACATGTACTGGAGGCGACGATTGTCAATCTCATCAAGCTGAGCTTTGGCGTCGGCAATTTGCTGCTCGAAGAACTCGCGCGTGGTGTTGCCTACGGCGGTCATGTCACGCGCCTGAGCGTTGACGTAAGTCGAAGCAAGCTCGGCTGTGACCATCTGTGTCTTCTTTGGGTCGCGCTCGCGGTAGGTGATGCGAAAGGCGGGAATGTTGTCGTTACGCCCGTGCTCAATCTCAACCTGTATGTCCTTCTGCATCCTCTCGACCACAAGCTCCATAGGCATGCCTGCCGCACGCTCGCGGCGGTAGAGGTCGTACTTCAGGATTAAAGGCTCCAGAGAAGAACGGCTCTGTGCTATGCGGTTGATGTTGTTGATACGCATGGAGAGGTCGCCGTCCGAGATGGACGACGCGACGTTCGGGTCAATGGTCGGCGGGCGAACGATGAGCAGCGTGGTGGATTCGTAAACGTTGGGCAAGCGCCAAACGACTATGGCTATGGCTGCGGCGACGGCGATGGCGGGCAGCACAATCAGCCACTTGCGCCTCCAGAGAATCTGGGCGTATTCGCCCGGCGTGCGCTGGCGAAACTCTACACTCATAACGGCACTCCTAAAGGTTTCTACTTCAAGCTCTCTTCTGACTCAGGTGCAGCCTCGCCGGGCATTGGCGAAGCTGTGTTTGAGACGTGTACGAGTCCGAAGAGAGAACTCTCTCGTTTTCAAATCCCCCGGCGCTTCTAAAGCGTCGAGAGAGCGCGGCGAGCATCTTCGGCTTCCGCGAAGCCGCCTTTTTCGCCGAGCTTCAGTGCTGTTTCAAGCTCGCGTCGCGCGCCCGCTTTATCACCCTTGCCTGCGAGCGCCATCCCAAGGTGATAACGATAGGTCGCATTGTTCCCTTGCTGCGAGACTACCTTCTGCAACTGCTCTACGGCTGCGCCGTGCGCGCCCTTCTTGTAGTAGACCCACGCCAGCGTGTCGCGGAAGCCCGCAGTATCAGGGTTCTTCTGCACCACGCCCTGGGCCAGGCGCAAAGCTTCGTCCAGATTGCCCATGTTGTACGCGGCATAATTCCAGGCCAGATTGTTGGCGGCTATGGTCAGGTTAGGATCAAGCTCCAGCGCCTTTTTATAACTCTCTATCGCCGCCTGATGATTCCCGCGACCGTCTTCCAGAAGACCTATCAAAGTATAAGTGGGCGCGCTGTCGGGCTTTTGTTCCAAGACCCTGCGGTACTCCGCTATGGCCTGATCCGTCTGCTTGAGATTGACAAAGAGCACGGCCAAATCCGTGTAGGCCGCTATGTAGTCCTTATCCAGCTCAATAGTTTTACGTAGCTCTGCTTCAGCGCCTTGAGCGTTCTGCTCGTAGCCATAGATTTGAGCTTTCAGATAGTGAAGCTGTGCGTTTTTGGGCTGTCCGCTAAGAGCCTGGTCAATCCGCGCGTGCGCCTGATCCAGCCTTTTCTGTTGTGCGTAAAGTTTGATGAGACCATATAGCCCATCGAAGTTGAGGCTGTCAATAGCCAGCGCACGGTTGTAAAGCTGCTCAGCCTCGTCCAGCTTGTTCTCTTTAATGGCGACTGCGGCCAAGTTTATGTAAGGCTCCGTAGAGTTTGGCTGCTGCTGCGCGGCTGCCTCAAAGTCTGCGCGTGCGCCCTGAAGGTTTACCAGCAGCAATTGCGTCGTGCCGCGAATCGAGTAAGCGCGTGCGCGCATCTCTGCGAGCATCTGCGGAGAAGTGTCTCTATCCGGCGTGGCTTTCTGCACACGATTCACCAACTCGTTCGAGAGGGCCAGGGCATTCTTAGTATCGCCCGCAGCCAGATTGACTTGCACCTGCAAGAGCTTGCCCGGCAGATAGTCTGGATAGTTTCGCTCCAAATCTCCGGCGTAGACGCGCGCCTGCTCAATCTGGTTCGCCTTGATGCTGGCCTGCGCCATGTAATAGAGACCGGCGCGGGAATTCGGCTCCTGCTTCAGCACTTCCTTCAAATCTTCGATTGAATCTTTGGCCTTGCCCTGCTGCAACTTGACGCGTGCGCGGAGCAGGCGGCCCTGCATATCGTACTGGTTGCGCTTGAGAACCTCTTCGGCCTGTGCGCTCGCGCCCTCAACGTCGCCGCGCTGGAGCATGATTTCGCCCAGGCGATAGCGCCCGCGCATGTAGTCAGGCGTCTTCTCCACTATCTCGCGGTAGATGTTGATGGCGTCGTCCATGCGACCGACTGCAGAATAGAAGTCCGCAAGGATGGCTCGCCCGTCCGGCTTATCTTTATCTAAATCAGCGAGCGCTTTGTAAGCGGCCTCGGCCTTTTCAATCTGGTTGTTGACGAGATAGAAGCTCGCCAGGACGAAGCGCGAGTCGCGGTTTGAAGGCTCAAGCTCTATGGCCTTTTTGAACTCGTTCTCGGCCTGCTCAAGACGGCTGGTCTGCGCCAGGTACTTTCCGTACTCGGTGTGCGCCATGGCGGAGTTCGGATTGACGTTGATGGCGCGAAGGAGAGTCTCTTCGACCTTTGCCTGCTCGTTGCGCTTCATGTAGTAGCGCGCGAGCGCGACGTAGGACTCGACACGCTTGGGGTCAATCTCTATGGCGCGATTCAATTCGTTGAGCGCTTCCTGCTGCTTATCCTGCGCGGCGTAAACGGTCGCCATCAGGATGTGCCCCTCTATGTGGTTGGGGTCTTTCTGAAGAACGTCGCGCGCTAATTGCTCGGCGTCCGTAATCTTTCCGAAGAAGGCGTAGAAGTTTCCTAGCCGGACGCGCGCATCAAGGTTGTTGGGGTCAAGCTGTACGACGCGCTGCAACTCAAGGATGGCTTCGGGAACGCGTCCCATGCCTTCAAAGGCGCGTGCCAGGCCCCAGTGAGCGGCGGCCATCGCGTCATCAATCTGCAAGGCGTTGCGAAACTCAAGACTTGCCTCTTCGTAACGGCGGTCTTTGAGATACTGCTCGCCGCGCTCTACGTGCGCGCGTTTGGCTTTTTCAGGATTAGAGCAGCCTGTGAGAAGCGCCGCGCTGATGAAAAGGACGGATAGAAGGGCAGTAAAGTACCTGCGGGAATTGCACTCTGGAATTTTCATTGACACTCTCCAAACCTGCTTCCGCCTCAAGTCTTCTCAAAATCGAGCCGGGGCAATCGGCTCGCCTGGAAGAAGTGGAACAGGCTTTCTCTCTCCTAATGGATTCGCCTTTTCAGGGCACCTGTTTCAAGCGGCGGGCAAAGCCGCTAAGAAACGTGCTTTCAAAGGCTTGGTTTTACGCGCCGCTTCTGTACCTGCGGCTGGCAAAATGACTAAAGGCCGAATGCCCGCCCACTTCCGAAAAACGGCACTCCAAATGGGACAATCCATTTCGGCACCTTTCAACCTCTTTTTCAAACAACCCGTCTGACGCCAGCGATTCCGGTTTAATTAGGGACGTAACCGGGAAGCAGTGGCGAAATCTCCGACGCAAGGTTCACAGCCCCTTCAAGCGCGGATTGCTCCGTTTGCCCCTTGAGCAGAGGAATCATCACGCGCACCATAGCGCCGTCGGAGCGCCGTCGGCTGATGCTGTCCAGAACCGTGTAAATCTTCCCCCAGTATTCGCTCGCCACCGCTCGTCCACGCCCCTGATACCAGTAGACCAAAAGCTGCCGGTTGCTTCCCTGCTCCACAATGTAGCGGTTGGCCTCGAAGGGCGCGGAGCCGTCTGCAGGGCGTATGGTTATCTTTCCAGGCTCGCTCATAGTCCAGCCCGTGCCGGGCAGACAGTTGAGCGGGCTGTGATAGGTTGCGCCGTTGCGCTGCGTGGCGTAGTAGCCCACGTAAAGATTCGCCACGCGCCCTCCGTCGCCCGTGTAGTTTCTTGAGAGATAATCGTCCGCGCGAAGGACGCGCTCGGTCTCCGCGTCGAAGCGATAATCCGTTCCAATCTGCCGCCAGTTGCCGACCGACGCGGGGAACTCTTTCAAAGCCCGGCGCGGAGCGTTCTGCTCGCCTGCGCGCTGCCACAGGTTTATCACCACGCCGCTTGCCACCAGCAGAAGAAGCAGAGCGTAAAAGCGTCTGGATTTTTTATCTGCCCTATCAACCATCACTACTCCGCTCCTTTAACCGACACAGCCTTGACCGGCGCAGTCGCCGCAGCCGCCACAGGCATCTGAGCCTTCTTCTCTTCTTTCACAGTGCTGACGGCGCGGCCTCCGCTATCATCTCCGCCGCCGCTACTATTGCGCCCGCCGAAGCGGTCAAGCGTCCAGCCCACAGTGAAGAGCAGCAGGAAGGCCACTATGTAAACGACCCAGCCCGAGAAGGAATGAAAGAAGCCGTCCGCCACCTCAAGCCCGTAAAAATGGGCTAGGATGCCTGTGCCGCTCACGCGCGCGGCGTTAGTCAGGATGGCTATCGGAATAGCAGACGAAACCAGTATGAGCGAGCGCCAGAAGCTCCAACTCCTGAGAAAACCGAAGCGCGAGCCGCCGCCGGAAGCGCTGCCCTTATCATTACTCTTCGGGCGTGTGAAATAGGCGAAGACGACGGCCAGCGTGATGAGCGTCATAAGGGAACGTATGCCGCTACAGGCTTCTACCACCTCAAGCTTCTTGGTCTCGCGCGCTCCCAGAGGCAGAAGCTCTATCACGTTGCCTTGCCTGAGAACCGGAATGTCGAAAACGCGCATGGCCCAGACGGCGCAGCGCGAGGCGAAAAGCTGCAAGGGGAATGCTATCTGGTTAAAGATGATGGCCGGAATAGGAATCGCCAGCACCAGCAGGACGAAAGAGACAAACGTCAGACGAAGAAGCCGTATGCCCCAGAAGTAAATAACTATCCCTGCCAGAAGCAGCACGAGCGACATGCGCTGGACGTAAAGCTCCGCGCCCGCCGTCCCGGCCCACAGAGCGAAGACGGCCAGGAGCAGACAAGCGCCGCCCAGGATGAGCGACGGGCGGCTCTCGCGGGACGCTCGCTCAAGCCTTGCGCGCTCCGTCCACAGTATGAAGCCTATGATTAAAGGAACCAGCAGCCCGTGCGAATAGTTCTCATCCGTCCACCAGTCATGCCCCAACTTCATGAGCACGGACAGGTACAGAAAGCCTATGGCCGCAAAGATGGCAGCAGGTTTCCAGAGCGTACGAATTGAAGGGACACTCATTTGGTTACAAAAGAGAAGAAATGCTTTCGCGTCAAGAGGGGCAATTCTCCTCACGCGAAAGCTTTCGATCAGGCGAGTAGAGCCTCTGTCTTGAGGCTCTTCTGATTTGTCGCGGGACACTGAAGCCTAAAGAAGCCCCCTGGCGACCCTTTAAGCTTATCGCATCACGGCGTTCTGAACAATAGTAAATTCAGGCGCGGGCCTACCGCTTAACGCACCGTGATAGTTACGCTGTTGCTGCGGTAACTGCCAACCACGAGCGTCAACTCCAGATTGCCTATGCCGCGAAGTTCGGGCACGAGCATGAAATTTATCTGATCCAGGCCGTTGATTGCGCCCTGCGCTCCGGCATATTCCACCGGAAGCTGGAACGTGCGACCGTCGGCTGCACGCGCTTCGACCTTCACGGAATCGGCCAGATTCGCAAGAAGCGTCTGACTCTCCAGCCTAATGTAGCTGGAAACGTGCGAGGTGCTGATAGTAGAGGTGATGCCGTTTGCGAAGAGCATGAGACGTGTGCGCTTGTCCGTGCTTGCGTTCTCCGCAGTCTCCACCGTGAACGGCCCCGTCCTGAAGCTGGCCGCGTTGAAGACCACGCCCGTTCCGTTCGACAACAGAATCGCGGGCATACCGCTCGTGGGCGTCGGAGTCGGCGTAGGATTCGGCTGAGGCGCGGGCTGAGCAGTGGTGTTGGCAATCACTTCTATTCCGCTAACCTTTGCGTTATCGACCAGGGACGTGAATCTGAGATTGATGACGCCGTCCGTGATGGTGGTCTGAAACTCTTCGACCACGGCTTTGAGAGAGCCTCCGGCACGCGCGTAGATGTCGTAGTTGGAGAGCACCTGCTGGTTCTCAAGCTGGACGTTGAAGACGCGAGCGCCCGCGCCCCTGGAATCCGAAACACCGTACCAGATTTCCGCGAAGTGCAAACGCACGGTGTAGCTTCCGTTCTGAACGGGGATGGCGTAATCGAGCGGCACGCCCGTCCCGTCGCTGTAACGTTCTTTACGGTAGAGTTGATTGTTGCTGGTGTTAATGATGTCCGTGCTTGCCAGCGTAGAGGGCGCGTAAACTTTGCCGCCCGTATAATAGTTATCGTCCTGCCAAACGTTGCCGCTTGGGTCAGTGTACTGCGCGCCGCCTGCGTTGATGCGAAGCAGTGGCGAATTTGAATTCGGCGTAGGCACCGGAGTCGGCGCGGGCGTAGGCGTAGCGACAGGAGTCGGCACCGGAGTCGGTACAGGGGTCGGAGCCGGAGTCGCTACAGGCGTGGGCGTTGGAGCCGGTGTTGTTGACGGAGACGACACAGCGCCTGCCATAGCCGCTTCGAGCAGGTCGAAATCACAGCCCGGGTCTTTACCGTCTGTTCCCCTGGACTTGAACTGCGACGTACTCGCCAGCCTGTAGTTTCCACCGCTCAGGTTAACGTAACCAACGTCCGACTGCTGCGCCGGATAGTAGCTGCCCAACGGATACATTCTGGAGTAATTGGCCCCTCCTATAACCACGTTGCCGGAGAAGACCCAGCCCGGAAGAGCCGTGGCGTATGCGTCGCTGTCAACGTGAACGCCGAAGGCGTTGTGCGGCATGATGTTGTTTATCATGCGAAAGTTGATGCTGGTCGTGGTGTCCGAAGAGACTATGTTGCCGGTATGAAAAATAGTGTTATGGTCGAAGGTCACGTCTGCGGGGCCGCCGGTGAGTTGCAGGAAGGTGCCCGCGCCTGTCCACGTCCCGCCATTGATGTCATCGAAAAGGTTGTTCTTAATTGTTATGCGTGCGCTCTGCTGGCTGGGGTGCAGGTAGTCGCTGCCCATAATCTGCATCCCTGAACCGCTATGGCGCACTATGTTGTTGGTGAACAGAACATCCTGCACCACGCTCCAGGGCGCACCGCCGTCCTGATTCCTCACAGTGAAGAGGATGGCGTAGCCTGTCTGCGCGTCCGTCCAGCTATACTCGAAGAGGTTGCCTTCAACCGTCACACGCTGCGCGTTCTTCAACTCGAAGAGGTTCTTGACCGTCCACACCCCGCGCCACGCCAGGGGCTTTGATAAGTGGTTGCGCCTGACTTCTATGTCCGAAGGCACAAGGTTAGGAACGGTCGCGTCTGCGCCGCCGAACATGACGTTCTCGCCCGCGCCTTCCAGGTAGTTATTGATAATCTTGAAAGGCCCAGGCCCGTTCCATCCCATCAACGCCTGCGAGTCCTGCCCCTTGGCCTTACAGTCGGAGACGTAAGAGTTGATGACTTCCGTATAGCCGCTATTGAGAGCAACGCCGCGCTTGAGATAAGCGCCCGGCTGCCCGTGTATGTAGCAGCGATCGAGTATCAGGTGATGCGGAACTTGAGAAAGAAGCGTCTGACTCGCGCCCTCTCCGAACGTAATCAGGTCGTAAACGAAGGCGTTCGCATTAGCGGGCATGAACTCTATGCCTATGAAGCGGAAGTGATGCGCGCCAGCGTCCGTCTTGAGCGCAGGCTGGCCGCTTCCGGGCGACACAATCTTCGGCATCAGGGAAGCCTGTGCCGGAATCACGCGCTTGTCCACGGGAAGATTCGCGTCCGAGGCGTTAGTCCTGATGGTGATGTAGTCCGCGCCCGATTTGACGGGCAGCGTGAAGGGGCCGGTGTAGGTCGCGCCCGCTTCCAAGATGATAGTGTCGCCGGGCTGCGCGTCGTTCATAGCCTTTTGAAGATTGCCGCCCGCAGGAACCGTCAACGTCCCCGCTTTTGAAACCTGAGCGTTAAAGGCTAGCGCACAAACGAGCGCCGTGAAGATGAGAGCAGAGCGCAGGCTGAAGATTGAGTGTAAGAGTTCTTGCGTTTTAACGAGGAAGGGACGCGAGCTTGACATGGATGGATAACCTCACTTCGGGAACCGGACGATCTCAGAAAGGCTCTGTCTGAGACTCCTGGCTTTGCGAACCCGCATCGCTGCGGGGGTGCCTTTGTCGGTGGCGCTCAGCGATTCTTTGAGGGGAACCGCGCGAGCGCAAATTTAAGGTTGATAAGGACGACGAGAGTTTGTAGGAATCGAAGCGAACCGTGTGGCAGAAGAGGGACTACTTTATCTGCCGTTAAGGCAGACCGGGAAGCGGTGACGCTCAAAAGCGCTCCTTTTGTCGGTTGTACTCAGAAGGGATTAAGGAGAGAGGCAGGAGAAACCAGCAGGAAACCGGCTGGTTTGAGGCTACAAACCCGGAAACTTCCTTGATGAAAGAGACGCGGCGCTCTCCTCTACGCGTGTCAATAGATGACATGACTTAACACGACAAGAGACGCATCCCCCGTTCACAGAAGTCAGGGAAGTTGCAGCTTTCTCCGACCGCCTTCGGCAACCAGACAATCTCGCAAAGAGGAAAGTCAAAACTCCACTTTTCCCCTAGAGACTCACGGCTTTGCGTCCCCATCTCACGACGGGTTTGCCTTTATCGTGTGCAATCGTCGTCTTGCGAAAGACCATTTGCGGCTACAGGCGCGCCGTGGCGGCCAGCAGCAGCAAGCACTGTTATTAAACGATATTTGCCCATGTTTGTCAACAGCCTGATTTGGGCGATTTTCGGGTAGCCGTGCAGGCTCCGCCCCCTTTCCCTCATTTATATAAAATAGTTGAAGAATTAGCAGTTTACCTCTTAACGAGGCGCGGTTTTTAGGGTACGCTTAGACGGCGGCCTGCTCCCCCTGGGCCAGCCATCATTTTTACGCATTGGCCTCTCTGTTTCCACTTTGAAAGGGTCTAAATTCTCATGAGACGATTTGCCGGAATATCACCTCTACTGCTGCTGTTCGTCTTCCTGCTCTTCACGCCGGAGGCCCGCGCAGACGGGTTGGTCATCACGAGCGGCTCCATTGATTTCAACAACAGGGCAGGGGGATTGTTCACTTTCTCAGGCCAGGGATTTACTCTCAATGGTGGGATAAATTTTGCGCCCACCGTATGCGCGCCATGCACTGCGGGTCAAGCGACGAGCGTAGACTTTTACAGGCTCGGAGGGGACATACGCGGAGGCTTTAGCGGGATGATGGATGGCGTCACGTACGACCGCCTCTACTATACGGCTAGCATGCAAATGCAGGGCGACCCTATTTTCGTGCCTAATGATACGTCGTCAATCGTCACGCTGATTGTTCCCTTCACCTTTAGCGCCTCTATGCTCGGTTGCGCGGAGAGCACTTCGGCATCGGATTGTGCGTCGCCCATCTTCAGCACCCTGCTGAGCGGGCAGGGCTTTGCGACTTTGCAGCTTCAAAGCTATCTGATGAATGACGGCACTCGCCTTTATGATTTTCGTAGCGTGAGCTACAACTTCGGCACGGGCGCGCCCGTTCCAGAGCCTGCGACGCTGGTGCTTCTGGGCACGGGGCTGGCCGGAGTGGCCGTGCGTCTTCGCAGACGCAGTCGCTCCAAATCAAAGGATTAAAGCTTCACCTTTTCTGTCCGTTTCAAGCCGTATCTGCCGGTGATGTCTGCGCCTGTGTCTGCGCCGCTAGAGAATAAAATGTTTCTCCGACGCAATGTTCATACAGCCATTTTCGTGCTGGCCGTTGCCCTCTTCATTGCCTTTCGCTTGTGGCACCTTACTTACTACAGTCTGGACTTCGATGAAATCTTCAGTGTGCAGGCCGCGCGCCAAACCTGGGCCGCCCTGTTATCCGTTATCGCAGACGACCTGGTTCACCCTCCTTTGTTCTACCTGCTGCTCAAAGTCTGGATTGTTATAGGCGGAGAGAGTCTGTTTTGGTTGCGTTTGTTTCCGGCTTTAACGGCAATCGCATCCATCATCCCGTTTCTGCTTTTGTGCCGTGAATTGAAATTTCAGATGCCGGAGCGAAATCTGGCGCTCTTGTTGATAGCCGTTAACGCCTACCTGGTTTTCTACGCGCAGCAGGTGCGTATGTACAGCCTACTGTTTTTTCTAACGCTCTGCTCGCTCTGGCTTTTCGTCAAATTCTATAAGCGTGAGGCGAACCTGAAGACGAACTTGCTCGCGCTGTTCATAGTTAACCTGCTTCTGGTCTACACACAATATTTCGGCTGGCTGGTTATTGGTGTGGAGGGCGTCTTCCTGTTGTTGTGGGGGCGCTGGAGGAGCAGGCGGCTGCTCTTATTTTCATTGTCGGTCGGGGCCTTAATCGTCTGCTTCGCGCCTTGGGCTTACGTGGTGGCTGAGGCAGCAGTGGCAAAAAGAGGTCTTGGACAAAACATAGGTTGGATTACGCGCCCCGACCTGTCCGATCTGGTTTGGTACTACGGCACGCTCAATGGATTACTAAATTTTCCACGCGCCACATCACTGAGCATGCTCATCTTTGGTTTTCCTGTTCTATTGTGGGGCTGGCATTCTCTGAGGAGAGAAGATGGACGGCAAACGAGCCTGCTTGGCGGGCTTTTATTATTCTCTTTCTTACCCGCCCTGCTGACTTTCGCTGCAAGCCATGTGCTCTCACAATCGGTTTGGGTAGACCGCTATCTGATTATCGTTGCCGCTCCGTACCTGATGTTGGTAGCCGTCGCCGCGTGGCGTCTGCAACCGCTCTGGCTTAGAACAATCATGCTTGCCCTCATAATAAGCTGGGCTTTGGTCGCGGGCTTTTATGAACTGCCTAAGACTGATAAGAAGATAGCGTGGCAGGCTCTCGCACAGCAGATGATGCGGGCCGAGCCTGCCCAATCTTCCGGTGTAAGAGTTTACGCTTTCGAAGGATTCGTGGCCGCGCCGCTAGAGTTTTACCTGGAGACAGCCGGTGAAAGAAGGTTCCAAATCCTCGCCGTCAAAGATATTCATGCTGCGACCGGCGAGCACTTCTGGATAGCGTTTCGCAATTCAACCTGGAATCAGCCGCAGCAGCCACAGGAGATTCTGGCTGCGGAAGGCTATCGTATAGGGGATGCGCTCACGGCAGAAACACAGGGACAAACCATCATCCTCTTTCCCGTTTGGCGGCCATAGCGTTATAACCGGCAACTTGAATCTTGAATCAGTTATCTTCTCTGGCTTGCGACCTCAAGCGGCATCTGCGGGGGGATGTTAGCGCCTATGTCTGCGCCGCCCGCGCCCGCGCGCCTGAGCGGGCTGTCAGGGCTTAGCCTGTAATCGCCCGCCTCCATGTTCATGAACTTAATCTGCTTGAGCGAGACGGGAAACATGTTGCGCCCCTTGTAGAGCGAGGCATCGCCGCCGACTATGGCGTTGTTACTGAAGACGCTTCTGGGGAAATAGAAGTCCAGGGCGTCCGTGCCGGGCGAGCGCCCGTCTCCATGAAAGCCGTACTCGTTCTGCATGACTATGTTGTTGCGAAAGACGAAGCCTGTATTCACTTCGCCGTAAGCGCCCGTGATGTTGCTCGATTGCAGGATGGTGTTGTTCTCAATCACCACGTCTGCGCTCTGCGTGATGAGCATAAAGAAGCCGCGCCCGCCCCACTTCCCGCCGTTGATGTCTTCGAAGAGATTGTTTCTGATAGTAATGCGCCGCGCCTGCTGGCTAGGGTGAATATTGTCTCTGCCGAGAATGGAGACGCCCGTAGAGCTATGGCGCACTATGTTGTTCATGAAGGTCACGTCCTGCACCACGCTCCACGGCGCACCGCCGTCCTGGTTCCTGACCGTAAACAGAATTGCTACCCCTTCCTGCGCGTCCGCCCAGTTATATTCGAAGAGATTGCCATCAATCGTCACACGTTGCGCGTTCTTCAACTCAAAAAGATTCTTAACCGTGAAGGCTCCGCGCCAGCTTACAGGCTTAGAGAGGTGATTGCGCCTGACTTCTATGTCCGAAGGCACAAGGTTGGGGATGGCCGGGTCTGCGCCGCCGAACATGATGTTCTCCCCTGCAGCTTCCAGGTAGTTGTTGATTATCTTGTAAGGGCCAGGCCCGTTCCATCCCATGATGGCCTGCGCTTCCTGACCCTTCACTTTGAATTCCGAGAGATACGAATTGATGATTTCCGTAGAAGCAGAGTTCAGGGCAATCCCTCGCTTGAGACTTCCCGAAGGGTCGCCGTGAATGTAACAGCGGTCGATGATGAGGTCGTGCGGAACCTGCGCCGAAGACTTCTGAACCTGATGGTCGCCGCCCAGGCGCACCAGGTCGTAGACGAGCGCTGTGCTGTTCGCGGGCTTAATCTCCAGGCCTATGAGGCGGTAGTGGTGCGCGCCCTGTTCGGTCTCAATCGCGGGCTGG
>JACVRN010000140.1 GCA_014534425.1 Pyrinomonadaceae bacterium | reverse complement strand
GGTTATCTGCCGCGCCCCGGCGCACAGTTTCGCTGGCTCGTTCAGCTTTTAAAGTACCTGCCGGGCCAGGCTGCATCTGTCGTCGCAGTGGCCCTGCCCGCGCTCATCTTCATAGGTCTCCTGTCGCTTCCCTTCCTCAACCCGCCGCGCTTGCAGCGCATGGTCGCGCACCCGCGCCGCATCACCGGAGCGGCTCTTTTTGCCCTCGGCTTCGCGCTCTTTACAATCATGACGGGCATCTCTTATTACAAGGACGCGCGAGACCCTGTGATACGCGCGCAACTTGCAAGACAGAGCAGCGAAGAGGCCGCGTTTCGCGCCGCGCCCTTTGTCCCGCTTCGCACGCGCACGAGCGAGTCCGCCATAGACGAGCCGCCGACCGGAAACGACAAAGCGCAGAGCGATGGAACGAAGACGACCGTGGATAACTCGAACACTTCGAACACGCAGCAGAAGGTAATCTCCCCCACGTCTCCGCCCGAAGCTTACGTAGAGAAGTGCTCTGGCTGTCACGGCACGCGCGGGCAAGGCGTGAAGATTTACCCGCGACTGATAGGCATTAGCTCAAAACCTCAGCGCACCGTCGAGGACATCATCAAAATCATGAACGACCCGCAGGCTTACGGACTTGACCCACTGATGCCCTCGTTCAAGGACAAGCTGACCGAAGACGAAAAACGCGAGATAGCCGAATGGACTGCCTCGCTCAAGAAGAGATAGAAGGAATTGATTCATCGGTTCATTTATTCATTGAATCAATGAATAAATTGTCTTTGCTATTCTCTCTGTTCTATACTCACGCCGCTCTTTTTCGTAGTCAAAAAATTCTGAGCCTCCTGGAGAAAGCTGTAAGAATGAGAACGCTGAAGCTTCTGTCTATCGCTGCATCAATCATGCTCTTTGTGGTGGCGTGCAATAACTCTACGACCACGAATCAGACTGTCAACACGACAAACGCCGCGAACACTACGGCGAATACGAACACTGCTCAGGCCACGCCTACGCCAGCAGACCCTATGACCAGTGCGCGAGCCATTTATGCTGCGGAGTGTGCGCGCTGTCATGGTATCAATGGCGACGGCGGGACAGTCACCGTCCTGAAGAAGCAGATTAAAGTCCCCAGTCTTAGAAAGGGTCACGCTCTTGACCACACGGACGAGCAGATGGTCAAGATAATCACCAACGGCGAAGAGGCCATGCCCTCGTTCAAGGATAAGCTCAAGCCGGAAGAGATAAACTGGATGGTGCAGCTTATACGCAAGGAGTTTCAGGCGGGCGCGGCTAAAAAGTGAAACGGCCAGCCGAAATCAATGTAAGAGAGTATCAATCTCAAGAAGCCTTTGAAGGCACCCCGATGCGTGTGCCTTCCGGCTTTTAGTTAGCCTTACGCTAAAATCCATCTCCCTTTCGTCAAGCCACACAAGAGTCAGGCGCTCTTTAACTCTTGAAGGAGTATCTCTGTCGAAATGATTGGCAAAGCATTTGGCGTAGGTCTTCTGTGGCTGGCGATTGGGCTATCGTCCGCCCTTGCTCAATCCTATAGCCAGCGCGACCAGGACTATTATAGAGGGAGGGGAGAGTCGAGCGCCTGGGGCACGGATGCGGCAGTCCGGCAAAGGTCTGGTGGAGGGTCGCTCGGAGTAAAAAGGGTCAGAATCGAGAGACGCGCGGGCTATGACCGCCTGGTTTTTGAATTCGACGCCGGGGCACCCAACTACTGGGTGCATTATGAAGACCCTCCGATTCAGCTTTACAGTGGCGAAGTGGTTAAGGTGCGAGGAAAGGCGTTTATAGAGGTCAGCCTGAGTCCAATCCTCTATTCCAAGAAGAATTACAACACGCCGGTTGTGCGACTCAAGCGGGGTCGGACTCCGTTGCGGACTACGCTCGTCAGCGACGTCTGGTCTATGGGCTGGTTTGAAGGCGAGATGATCTACGCCGTAGGACTCAACGCGCGCAGGCCCTTCCGCGTGCGTATGCTGTCGAATCCCGCCCGCCTAGTCATAGACTTTAAGAAGTGAGAGGCGCGCCACACCGATAACTGTTCGCCCATCGTTCGAGTTTTACAAGATTGTAGTTGTCGCCGCTCCGCGCTCGGTGATAAAGTGCGCGCCCAATTCGCATGTTCCCCTTATATGGAGTGAACGACGGCGGATCGAGGTCACCTGAGTTGCGAGGGCTTGGGTGACCTCTCTATTTTTGGAGCATTCGATTTCCGCCCCGTAGAGGTTTTAAGCTGAAGCGACGCATCATAGGATTTCACAGGGATGATGAAGGCCACTGGGTAGCGGAACTCGAATGCGGCCACGGCCAGCACGTACGCCACGACCCGCCGCTCTTCACACGCCACTGGGTACTCACACCCGCAGGCCGGGAAAGCCGCCTGGGCTTTGAACTCGACTGCAAACGCTGCGACGAAGAAGCGGAAGTAAACGATGAAAATTGAACGCTTGCCGCCAGGTGACACCGGACAGAAAAATCCCTAAAATGCTTCCTGAAGATTACACGCACCCGTAGCTCAGTTGGATAGAGCGTCTGACTTCGAATCAGAAGGTCGAAAGTTCGAGTCTTTCCGGGTGTATTTTTAGTAGAAGCGGGCAGTGATAATGACTCACAGTCATTGTCCGCTTCCCTTCGTCTGAATTTCTTATTGAGGATTATAAGATGAAGACATGTATAAAATGTCTAAAGCCTCAAAATTTATCACAATTCAATTATAGAAATCGAGAAACGGGAAAGCGGCACAATTACTGTAAAACTTGCAGCAGAATAGATGTAAAGAGTCATTATGAGCGGAATAAGGAGTATTACCTTAAAAAAGCAAGGGCGAGAAACTTAACTATCAGACAAGAGATTCAAAGCAGGTTGCTGGATTATCTCTCAAATCGCGCGTGTGTTGATTGCGGTGAAGATGATCCTGTCGTCTTGGATTTTGACCATGTGGATGAAACAAAGAAATCCGCTTCTATCTCAGATATGATGAAGAACCGCCGGTCATGGACAAGGATTGAGTTGGAGCTTAATAAGTGCGTAGTACGTTGTGCTAACTGCCATCGTCGGCGAACTGCACAGCAATTTGCATGGTATAGGCTTTATTCCAAAAACCTTAAGTCTACAGCAATCGCAAGGTAGGATTTTAAGTCTTGCTAGGTGTATTATCCGAACAAAAGGGTAGCAGTAGTTGCTGCCCTTTTTTACTTATCTTCAGCCTTTCAAGGGGAAGCGGAAAAGGATTGAGCGCCGGACGTAAATGGTATTTGATGCGGGATGAAGAGTTGCTGGATTTGCGGCTGTCAGACCTTCCTCTACGCATACGCGGGACGAATCTGGAGGGCAGAATCAAGCGGCTCTACGAAGAGTTGAACGCGCGCGGGATTCGCTTCAAGCCGCACGTCTGGTTGGGCGAGGAATGGTTCTCGCCCGACGGAGTGCCGGGCATTGCGATTCCCTTTTACCTGGCACACCCGCGTCTCATACAGCTTGAGCGCAAGCAGATGTTCGAGGTCGAAGGCGGAACCGAGACGGAATGCATGCGAATACTTCGTCACGAAGCGGGCCACGCGCTCGACACTGCTTACCGTCTGCATTTCAAGCGTCGCTGGCGAGAGCTTTTCGGCTCGTTCGCTCATCCTTACCCGGACTCTTATAAGCCTAGACCGAAGAGCCGCAACTTTGTGCTTCACCTTGGAGCTTGGTACGCGCAGGCTCATCCGGCTGAAGACTTCGCGGAGACCTTCGCCGTGTGGCTCTCGCCCCGCTCGCGCTGGCGCACGCGCTATAGAGGCTGGCCCGCGCTGGAAAAGCTGGAATACGTGGACGAGTTGATGGAAGAGATTAAGGGACAGCCGCGCCGCAATCGTCGCCGCGACAAGATAGAGCCGCTCGCGGAAGTTCGCGTCACGCTGCGCGAGCATTACCGTCGCAAGCGCCAGCAGTACGCCGTCGAGCGCGGCGCGTTTTATGACCGTGACCTCCTGCGTATCTTCGCGGAAAACTCCAATCACGCGTCCCGCCCCACAGCCGCCAGCTTCATTCGCAGCATACGGCGCGAGATACGCGAGATAGTGGCCGAAGGGACGGGCGTTCACCAGTACACTGTGGATCACGTGCTGAAGAACATGATTGAAAGGAGCAAGGATTTAAAGCTGCGGCTTGAAGGCAGCAAGCGCGAGGCGCGTCGTGCGCTTCTGGTTTCGCTGACTGTACACGTCATGAACATGCTGCACACAGGCTATCATCGCGTACCCGTATGAGTTCAAAACCCCGACAACGCCTGCGCGTCAACGTGCTGGTTCACAAGGACTGCGTGCCGCCGGAATCGCTCGACGGCGTGAGCGACAAAGACCGCCTGCTCTGGAAGACGGAGTACGATGTCATCTCTACTCTGAAAGAGATTGGTCACGACGTTCAGCCTTTGGGTCTCTACGACGACCTGGGCGTCATCTCGACGGCCATACAGGATTTCGGCCCGCACATCTGCTTTAACCTTCTGGAAGAGTTTCACGGCTACCCGCTCTATGACCAGCACGTAGTCAGCTTCCTTGAATTGATGCGCCAGCCCTACACGGGCTGCAACCCGCGCGGGCTGACGCTGGCGCACGACAAGGCGCTCTCAAAGATGGTTCTCTCCTATCACCGTATACTCGTGCCGCGCTTCATAGTCTTTCCCATGAACCGCAAAGTGGTGCGCCCGCGCCGCCTGAAGTTTCCGCTTCTGGTCAAATCTGTGAGCGAAGAAGGCTCCGTAGGCATCGCCCGCGCATCCGTCGTACATGACGACGAGAAGCTGCAAGAGCGCGTGGAGTTCATACACCGGCAGACCAACACGCACGCGCTCGTAGAGCAGTACATAGCGGGCCGCGAAATCTATGTCGGCGTCATAGGCAATCGAAGAGTGCAGACCTACACTCCCTGGGAACTCGTCATGCCCAACCTGCCGGAAGGCGCGCCCAACATAGCCACGCTCAAGGTCAAATGGGATCCCGCCTATCAAGAGAAGATAGGACTCGTCACACAGGCCGCAGAGCTTTCGCCCGAACTGACCAAACGCATAGAGCGCATTTCCAAACGCATCTACAACCTCCTCTTCCTGAGCGGCTACGCCAGATTAGATTACCGCCTCACCGAAGAAGGCGACCTCTACCTCCTCGAAGCCAACCCTAACCCCAATATAGCCAACGGCGACGACTTCGCAGACTCCGCCGCCCACGCAGGCATCCCCTACGACGCGCTCCTTCAAAAGATTATCTCTCTAGGCTTAAGCTATAATTCTGCGGGATAGAGAAGCTATAATCAGTCCATCATCTTTTGAGGTGAAGATACATGAAAAGACGAGTTCTCTTATATCCGGGCGAAGATGGTTACATAGTGGCGGAAGTACCTAGCCTGCACGGCTGCATTAGTCAGGGCCGAACCCGCGACGAAGCGCTGGCAAACATTCAGGAAGCAATCTCTTTGTTCGAGGAAGTATTACGCGACCGTGGCGAGCCTGTGCCCGAAGACAACGTGGAAATCGTAGAGGTCGCAGCGTGAGTAAGCTGCCTGTCATCTCCGGTGCCGAACGCGTCAAGGCACTGGAGAAAGCCGGATTCACAGTCTACAGGCAGCGCGGCAGCCATATCATCATGGTGAGACAAACACCGCCCGCACAAACCAGTGTCCCAAATCACAAAGAGCTTGACCGTGGAACACTGCGCGCAATAATCAGACAAACCGGCCTGACCGTTGACGAATTTGTAGCGCTTCTATAAGCCGAGTATGGATAACCTCGACCTTAAACCTTCACATAAACCCGTGGCCGAGTATTACAGGGCGTTGGAGCAGTTCCGCTCTATAGGCGTCTCGCACGAATCGGCGGTGCGCTCGGCTTTTCAAAACCTGCTGGATGCGTGTTGCCGCAAGTTCGGATGGACGCTGGTGGCGGAGTGGCCTATCAAGCGTGCGAAGGGCCACGCGTTGCGCGCGGACGGGGCGCTCGTAGACGGCTTCCGCCTCTCGCATGGGCTGTGGGAAGCGAAGGATGCGGCGGACGATTTACGCAAAGAGGTGCGAAAGAAGTTGGAGGCCGGATACCCTGCGGAGAATATTCTCTTTCAAGCGCCGGAGCGCGCCATTCTCTTTCAGAACGGCAGAGAGGTCTTAGACCAGGACATCAGCGTCCCCGAAAACCTTGTGCACACGCTCAAGGCTTTCTTCGAGCACCAGAAGCCTGAGTATGCAAGCTGGGAAGATGCCGTGGTGAACTTCGGCGAGGAGTCGCAGGCTTCATCTTTGGTATTAGCTAATCTGCAATTCAGTGGTATGGTGTGATAAATCATCTTTGAGGATGGAGATAGATGGGGAAACTTATAGCCTTTGGTTGGTACGGCGGAAAGTATAGTCATCTGGATTGGCTTTTGCCGTTATTGCCGAAGACTACGCACTATTGCGAACCGTTCGGCGGCTCCGCAGCGGTTCTGATAAATAGGGAACCCTCGCCAGTTGAAACATACAACGACATACATGGCGAAGTGGTTAATTTCTTTCGCGTCCTGCGAGAACAGGGCGAAGAACTGACAAGAGCCATTGGCTTGACGCCATTCTCACGGGAGGAGTTTGAGCGAGCTTGTTCAGAGCCAACGGGAAATCTATCAGAACTGGAACGCGCCCGGCGGTTCTACATACTCGCTCGGCAGGTGCGGACAGGACTTGCACAAAAAGCGAGCGTGGGCAGGTGGGCGCATTGTTTACTGACTAGCCGTGCTGGTATGGCTGGGGCAGTTTCGCGCTGGCTCGGAGCGGTTGAGGACTTGCCGCTTATTGCTCAAAGGCTCCTGCGCGTCCAAATCGAGAACGCCCCCGCAGTTGAGGTTATTAAGCGATACGATAGCCCAGAGACTCTTTTCTATTGTGACCCGCCTTATCCGCACAGCTCACGCACGGATGTTAATGCATACGCCAACGAAATGACGGACGACGAACACCGTGAACTCGCGCAGGTTTTACGAAACGTCAAAGGCAAGGTTGCGCTCTCAAGCTATTACTGTGAATTGATGGACGAACTTTATGGGGACTGGAATAGGGTTGAAGCGGACGAAAAAATGATTCATTCTGTGAAGAAGACACGCCGGGAAGTGCTCTGGATAAACTACGAAATAGAGGAGCAGATTAAGTGTCACCCACGCCGCCAACGCGCACACCAGCAAGCATCCTTGATTTAGCCTATGAGCGTGCGTCTTCTGACCCGTCAAGACCAATCATCAATAACCCTGAGATTGTCGAGAGAGTCCAATATGTTTGCAGATTCCTACAGAATAAGGTTGGTCGTCGGTTCTTGCTCGCTTGCGCTCTGGCAAAGACACATAATCCAGATCTGGACATCCGAAAGCCTTATACTGGAATCGGCACACCAGATTCTTACTCGGGGCGCAGATATGATGAATCCCACGTTAAAAAGTTCGTTATCAAATATGACCTGCCAGTAAACGCCTCGACTGCTTTTCTGACACCTGCGTTTAGAAATAGAAATGCCACTCTAACAACAGATTTTGATTTAGTTGGAGATTATCCCACGCTGTATGAAAAGATATTGCTCCTCTTGGATGATGTGCAATCTGGCAGAATATCGGCAGAGGATTTATTGGCAGAGGTTGTGCGATGGCTCATTATTATCAGAGATGAGCAAAGGCAGCGGATTGACACTCTGTTAGCAGGCTTGAGAACTGTCGCAGGTGCTATACCTCTATCATCTGAAGCAATAGTCAACCTGATACAGCAGCACTTGGGTTGTCGGAACTCAAGCCGCCTTCCTGTACTAGTAGTAACCGCGGCTTATAATGCGGCATCAGAGCGGTTAGGTGAGCGTGCGCTTCCATTGTCAGACCATCATGGAGCAGATATTCAGACCGGTTCACTTGGAGATGTCGAAATTACGCTTGCCAACGATGACAATGTAATTACTTGCTACGAGATGAAAGACAAACGGGTGGAGATGTCAGATATTAGTGATGCGCTCCGAAAGATAACCGACCGGGGAGATCGCATTGATAACTACATCTTTATAACGACAGAGGAGATTGACAGGGAGGTTGTCGAGTATGCCGCTAGCATCTATGAACAAACAGGCGTCGTCGAAGTGGTTGTTTTAAATTGCATCGGATTCCTGCGCCACTTTCTGCACTTATTTCATAGATTGCGAACACGCTTTTTAGAGGAGTATCAAAGATTAGTTCTGGATGAGCCTGAGAGCGCAGTTGGTCAGCCATTAAAAGAGGCGTTTTTAGCTCTACGACAAGCAGCTGAGAGCAAAGAGTAGTATTTACTCTCTGCCTAAACTGCTTCGGATGCTTTCACGTTCTCTTACCTGTTCATCTGTCAATAATTCTTTTGGCGTAGATAGTCGCTAGTAATGTGGTCTGTCGGGGTTGAACCAGACCGCCGTAGCGGCATCACCAACGACCCCAACCGCCCAGAAGACCCGCAATATATACTGCGCCTCATAGGTCAGGTCATCAACGTCAGCCTTGAAACCGTCAAAATCGTTCACAATTTGCCCGACCTCGGCCTTGCAGACGACGGCAAAACATAAAAACTCTCGGAAAAACAGCCTGAAATGCTCATTTGCGGGCTGAAATCCTTGATTTACGCCATAAAAATCCCTGCCGACATGCTAACAATGTCCGCCGACCGACAAAAAGTATCCGCCGACTGACAAAAAGTGTCCGCCGATGTGTCGAAAATTCCCGCCGACAACTCAAAAATGCTGACCGACAGTGTGTAAGAGGCCGCCGACAGGGTGAAAACCTCCGCCGACACCGTGGAAATGGCCGCCGACGCCGTGAAAATGTTGGCCGACAGGGTGAAAGTGTCGGTCGATTTGATAGTAGAGGCGGGATTGTGTATGAAAATCGTGAAAGTAGATTTTGGCTGTCCGGCGTAAATTTTTATATTTCTAACCTAAGAATGAGTGTATAATGCGCGCACTTGCGACGGGCAAGTTTCAACATTTCCTTTTAGGCTCACCGGAAGGAAACCTTGCGCCTCTTTCCTTCCACTTATGCAAA
Organism: Pyrinomonadaceae bacterium; assembly: GCA_014534425.1. Lineage (GTDB taxonomy): Bacteria > Acidobacteriota > Blastocatellia > Pyrinomonadales > Pyrinomonadaceae > JACVRN01. Next base: position 3,474 of record JACVRN010000140.1, on the reverse strand, counting down.
GGAGAAAAATTATGAAGGACAGTCTCAGGCGTCGTTACGAGATGCTTTTACGTGTGCGGGATTTCGGCGTGCAGTACGCGACATTTTTTCTCGCAAACACTCTGGCCCATCTACTCTTCATAGAACTCGGCGTTATTATTGGAGAGATAGAACAACTGGCTGCGGCCCAACAATCAAATTCACGCGGCGCGCGTGAAGGCACTACGAACCGGGGCGAATCGCGCACGGACTTGCGCGAAGAGATGGAAGCAATGAGTGCTACGGCTCGCGCTATGGCAATAAGTACTCCGGGCATGGAGGATAAGTTCAGAATGCCGCGCGGCAATTGCAACGATGTTGACCTGCTAAACGCGGCCAGGGCCTTCGCGGCGGACGCTCTACCTCTGAAGGACGAGTTCATACGGCACGAGATGCCAGAAGATTTTCTGGACAGGCTCAATGCCGCCATAGTCGCTTTAGAGCAGGCGATTGACAGGCAGCAAAGGAGCAGGCGTTCGCAGGTCTCCTCCACCTCCACCCTGGATGATGCTGTGGAGCGCGGCGTCAACAAGGTGCGCCAACTCGACCCCATAGTGCGTAACAAGTTCCGCGACGACCCCGGCAAGCTAGCCGAATGGGAGAACGCACGCCACACCACACGCGCTCCCCTGACCGACACCAAACCTCCCACGCCAACGCCAACGCCTACGACGTAAGGAATTAATTAACAGGGATGGACAGGATAAGACAGGATAAAGAAACAGAATCGCTTCTTCTTTTATCTTGTCTATCCTGTCCATCCCTGTTTGAATCCGTCTTACATTGACTCTTGTCTGGATTTAGCTTAGAAGAGCTAAGCTTTTCCTGAATCTGTGCGGTTCCCCCTATGGGAAAGGAGTCCCCTATGGCTATAAAGATGCCTGCCACGAAGGAGATTATCGTAGGCGTTGTGCTGCTGGTCATATTCGCTGTGGCGGTGGTGCTGGTGCTTAACGTTTACAGGAATGAAGGCGAGAAGCGTTCCGCGACCATCTCGGATGAGGGCGAGAAAGACCCGAATCATATAGAAGTTTTCGTCAAGCTGCTGGCGATTGACCCCGCCAAGGGCGATGTCTCGGCGCGGCTTGAGTTCCTCCCGCACGGCTCATACGATAAGGAAGAGACAGGCATCCTCGCACGCCCGCTCAAGCTCTACGTCAACTCTGCGACCGGAAAGCAGGAGCACGAGTTTCCCAAAGACAAGCGCATGAATCCCGTTGACGTGACCTTGAGCATGTACGACGGGCTGGTGACGGACTACCCCTTTGACAATCACAAGGCATTCCTTGAGATGTATTTCGAGGAAGCCCCTGCAAAGCCCGCATCCGGCGCGGACAAAGGCGCTGGCACCTCTTCATCATCTTCGGCTTCAACGCCGCCCGCCAACGCTTCGGAAGGGACTACAGCCGCAGCCTCGCCCACGCCTGCTGCTTCCGCTAGCGAAGGAGGCGAGGCAGCTAAAAATGAAGCCACAACCAAAGACGAAGAGGAAGACGTGCCGCTTGCAGTGGACTTCTACGGCTCCATTCCGGGCATGAAGATAGCTGCGGCGAAAACCAAGGAGAGCACTGACGATTACGTGGGCATTGACATGGCTATCTCTCGCTCTTCGACGGTCGTCTTCTTTTCGCTCTTCATCTCGTTTCTGATGTGGGGCGCGGCCATAGCAGTCCTGCTGCTCGTCCTGAGCATACTGCTTCGCGGGCGCAAGATAGAGGTCGGAATGTTCTCCTTCCTCTCGGCGCTGCTGTTCGCCATGGTCGCCGTACGCAACAGCCAGCCCGGTGTGCCGCCCATAGGAGCCTTCTCCGACTTCATCTCCTTCTTCTGGGCCGAAGTCATCCTTGCGCTCTGCCTCATGACAATCCTCTTCACATGGCTCTTGAGACCGACGGCGAAGTAAGAAGAAATTGATTCATTGATTCATCGGTTCATTGATTCAATGAAGAAATGAACCGATGTATCAATTCTTTAAATCAGGAAGGAAAAGTATGCGACTTCGTTTTATAGCGGTGCTCGTCATTGCCGCAGTATCTCTCTTGACCCTCTTCAACACGAATCAGGCGGCGCTTTCGCAGACTCGCAGTGGTAGTAGCGGCATTGGCTACGCGAAGATGCGTGTGGGGCGCACGCGTTACACGTACCCGCGATTGACTCGCTACCGCGACGCGAGGGTGATGCGGGAGGTGAATCGGCAGATAGACGCCGCCACCAAAGAGTTCGGCTGCCAGGGACAGGGCGGCAAGGATGCGTCGTTCCAGGTGCGCTCAAGGGTCGCGTATGCGGACAGAGACATCTTCAGCATCTACGCATGGTCGCAGTACTGGTGCGGCGGCCCTTATCCTACGAACAACAACAACATCTCGCAGACGTTCGACCTCAGGACTGGAAAGCTGGTGGAGTTCGCGGAGCTATTCAAGGACTATGAAGCCGACAAGCGAGAAATACTGAAGACAATCTTCGCCGGGCAGGTCGCTGCGGCAGAGCGGCTGAAGGCTTCCGGCAAAGCGCAGGACGATAGCTGCGAGACTACGTACGAGATGGATAGCTTAGAGAGCCACTCCTTCTCTTACAACTTCTCAAGCGCAGGCTTGCAGGTGCAACCCAATTTCCCGCACGTCATAGAAGCCTGCTCCGAGATAGTCACAGTCCCCTACAGCAAGCTCCAAAGATTCGCCGCGCCGGGCGGCATACTCGCGCGCATGAAATGATTAAGTCCCAAGTTTCAAGTCAAAAGAAAGGGTTCTTAGACCTGGAACTTGGGACTTGGAATTTGGAACTTCTACTTAGTAGCCCCTGTAGCCGTCCGTGTAGCCGTTCTCGTAGCCCTGCTGGAAGTAGCGGCGATAAAGCTCTCTGTCGCCAAGGCGCGAGTTGTAGTCCTTGGTGGCCTTCTGAAACTCGCTCTTGTCATAGAAGCTGAAGCGTCTGCCCTTGCTTCTATCCTTGCGCCCTTCCTTGATGCCTTCGTTGTAGCCTGCGTTCAGCGCAGTTTGTCTAAGCTCGTAAGAGCCGCCCCACCTGTCGTTGCGTCTCCAGTCGCGCCCGCGACGGCGTTCGCCGCGATCACGGTCACGATCCTGGCCGCCGTAATAGCCGTCAGTACGGAACTGTGCCTGCGTCGGCATAACGCCTACGCCGAAGAGTATAGAAATACCTAAGATTGCTCCGCCTAGTTTCTGTTTGAAGTTACCTGTTTTCATACCGTCCTCCTCTTGAACGGAATAGCTAACAACTTTTATGCCAGTGAGGCGGGACATCAAAAGATTCTACTTTTTGCGCGCAAGTCTGCCGCGACAGCATCACTGTCATACACTATATCGTATCAGCATAAACGACATCGGTGATTATAGCGACGCCTTGATGAATGGGCCATGAACATCCACCGCAGAAGAGAAAAGGCCGCCGAAGAGTTGAAACTCAACCGCGGGCGTTTAAAATCAGCAATCTAACAAT
>JACVRN010000090.1 GCA_014534425.1 Pyrinomonadaceae bacterium | reverse complement strand
CATGGAGAAGGTCTCTTTGATGGCGACTATGGAGGAAAGGCGGCGGTCTATGGCTTCGTAGACTGCGCCCATGCCGCCTTGACCTAAGCGTCTGACTATTCGATAGCGGTTTTGCAGGACATCATCCGGTATCAGCATTGGTTACGTTTGTGAAAGAGGCTTCGGGCTTGCTGCCCTGGTTCAAGCTGTGAATGAAAGGCCGGATTCACTTACAGAGCTACGGAACGCGAGTCCAAGCGTCCAGCCGAGGATCGAGTTGGCGCGTGTATCTTAGCGAAGTTCGCACAGATTCGCTAGAGTTTTAGGGAAAGATGCATCCGGCAGTTAGAAGAATTTTTTACAGGCGAACGGCTCGCTAACAAAACCGTAGGAGCAGGGACAAGCCCTGCCCCTACTTTTAAGATGACTAGCGCGCGACGGCTACGATGCGTAGGCCGGAGTTGCGTTGGCGGGTGTCGGGCGTGGCGCGTATGCGCTCGTTGACGCGGCAGTAGAAGGCGTTGTCTATCCAAGAGCCTCCGCGCAGGACTCTGTATTTCGGGTCGCCGCCCGCGAGCCACGCGCTGCCGTCCGTGGGCGCGCCCCTGTAGCTGTCGTGATAAACGTCCTCGCACCACTCCCACACGTTGCCGAGCATGTCGTAAAGCCCCCACGCGTTGGGCTGTTTCTCTCCGACCGGATGCGTCTTGTTTGCGGAGTTGTTGAAGTACCAGGCGAGCACGTCCAGCGCGCCCATACTGTCGCCTGTCATCTGCGCGTGGCAGGCGTATTCCCACTCGGCCTCTGTCGGAAGGCGATAGATGAAGGGGTCGCCTCGCTCGTTGAGCTTCTTGATAAACATTTGCGCGTCAGCCCAGGAGACTTGCTCCACCGGCAGGTCTTCGCCCTTAAAGTTCGAAGGATTATCTCCCATGACAGTGCGCCACTGCGCCTGTGTGATTTCGTAGCGCCCCATGTAAAAGCCCTTGCGAATCGCCACGCGCCGCGCGGGCCGCTCGTCCGCTCCGCCCCTGTCGGAACCCATCATGAAGCTGCCCGAAGGAACGTACACGAACTCCATTCCCAACTGGTTGGACATCAGCGTTCCGGGCTTCGTCGTGTCTGCCTGAGCGCTTGAGGCTGCGGAGGATGAAGCCGAAGGCTGCGGCGTTGTCGGCGTGCCGGTTTTCTTAGCTGGCGTTGTTGCTCTTCTACCCGTTCGCCTCTGCCCGTAGGTTTGCGTCGTGTAAAGGAGCGGCAGCACGAGACACAAGGTGATTAATAATCTTAGCCCCGTAGGTTTTCGGCCTCTAGAATCAGTTTTTTTCATTTCGATAAATTAATCCGTTTTCCCTAAAACCACTTTTTTACTGTAGAGGGAGCGTGCGGCTATCTTAACGAAAAGGGCCTCGGTGCGCTAGAGTGTTAAGGTTCAATAGATTTCCAGAAGCTCCTGCTAGAGGGAAACAACCATGAGTCTCAAAGAAAGAATAGTCTCCGACATGACCGCCTCCATGAAGGCCAAGGACGCCGCGCGCACCTCCACGCTGCGTATGGTCAAAGCCTTCGTGATGAACCGCGAGATAGATAAGGGCGGCGAGTTGACCGAAGAGGAGATGACAAAAACCCTACAATCTCTGGTCAAGCAGCGCCGCGACTCCATAGAGCAGTATGAAAAGGCAGGCCGACAGGACTTAGCCGACAAGGAGCGCGCCGAGATAGCAGTCATAGAAGGCTACCTGCCGCAGGCGGCTTCGCGCGAGGAGATAGAGCAGGCCGTCACTGCCGCCGTGGAAGAGACCGGTGCCACCTCCATGCGCGAAATGGGTCAGGTGATGAAGGCCGTGCAGTCACGCCTCGCGGGCCGCAACGCGGACAATCGCACGGTCAGCGAAATCGTTAAAGCGAAACTGGGAAATTAACAGGATGGACAGGATAAAAGCAGAAGAGTTGCTCTTTCTTTATCCTGTCCATCCTGTTTGAATCCGCCGCTTGCTTCTGCCCCTTCTTTCCCCTATAATCATTCGCTTGCTCAGAGCACGGCGGTCGCGTCCGGTGGGTTCTCGGCCCACTTTTTCTTTTGCGCTCTGGAACCTTTTTCGAAAGGGCGAACAATGGGTCAGGATTCGATTGAAAAGCGTATAGAGGAGATTGCCGAGCGCGTGGCACAAGACCACAAGCTCGAACTGGTTCACGTAGAAGTCGGCGGGCCGGACGGAAAGCCTCTGATACGCATCTTCATTGACAAACCGGAAGGCGTCACGCACGAGGATTGTTCGCTCGTGAGCCACCACGTAGGCACCGTGCTAGACGTGGAGGACTTCATACATTCGGCTTATACGTTGGAAGTATCAAGCCCGGGACTTGAGCGCGGGCTTTACAAGCGGGCCGATTATGAGCGCTTTGCGGGGCGCGATGCGCGTGTCAAGACGGGTCGCGCCATCAACGGCCAGCGTAATTTTCGCGGTCGCATAATCGGATTGGACGGCGACTCGGTTGTCTTTGAAGACCGCACGAGCGGGCGAGTTTCCATCCCGTTCGAGTTGGTCGCAAAGGCCAATCTTGAGATTGACGTTGAAGAAGAGTTTCGCCGCGCCCAGGAGCGCGAAAAGGCAGCTAGAGGAGTTTGAAGGCTACTGTTACAACTGAATAACAAAGAAGAGGTCAGAAGACCGAAGTTAATCTCTGACCTTCAGTACTAAAAAGTTATGAGCACTTCCATCGCACAAAACATTGACGCCCTTTGTCAGGAGCAGGGCATCGAACGCGACCTTGTCATAGAGGCAATGAAGGAAGCCGTCCGCGCGGCGGCCAAGAAACAGTTCAAATCCGGCGAGGACATACAGGTGGACTGGAATCCTGAGACCGGCATAGAGCTTTCCGCCTCGAAGGTCGTCGTGGATGAAGTCACCAACCCTGCCACGGAGTTGTCTCTGGACGAAGCGAAGGAGTTGGCGGGCGACGAGGTGGAAGTCGGAGACGCTCTTCTCTTGCCTCTGCCGATGGAAGAACTCGGGCGCATAGCTGCACAGACAGCCAAGCAGATTCTTTTTCAGAAGGTGCGCGACGCCGTTCGCAGCAACATCTACGAGCAGTACGTGGATAAGATTGGCGACCTGCTGAACGGCTTCGTCAAACGTTTCGAGCGCGGCAACATCATTGTGGACTTGGGAAATCTGGAAGCCATTCTGCCAAAGTCGCAGCAGTCGCGCGGCGAGCAGTGGAACCAGGGCGAGCGCGTGCGCGTCGTCATCAGCAATGTTTCCAAAGAATCTAAGGGGCCGCAGGTCGAAGTCTCGCGCACCAGCCCGGAACTTCTGAAACGCTTGTTCGAGATGGAAGTGCCTGAGATTTACGATGGCACTGTCGTTATTAAATCGTGCGTGCGCGAGCCTGGCGATAGAGCCAAGATTGCCGTCATGTCTACGGAGCGCGACGTTGACCCCGTGGGCGCTTGCGTCGGCATGAAGGGCAGCCGCGTGCAGGCCATCATCAGGGAACTTCGCGGCGAGAAGATTGACATTATAGAGTGGTCGGACGAGCCTTCGGTCTTTGCCGCGAACGCTTTGTCTCCCGCCAAGGTCAATCAGGTACGCATCACCGATATTGAAAACCGGCAGATGGAAGTCATAGTCAACGAAGACCAGCTTTCACTCGCCATAGGCAAGCGCGGCCAGAACGTGCGGCTCGCCTCTAAGCTCGTCGGCTGGAACATAGACATACGCAGTGAAGAAGAGATTAAGCGCGAGGTCGCGGAACAGATGGGCGCGATTATAGCTTCGGGCGGCGCAGTTCCCCTCTCCGCCATAGAAGGTCTCACTGCGGCGCAGGCAGACGCCCTCGCGGAGCATGACATAAAAGACATTGACGCTCTTGCCGCGACGAGCGTGGACGACCTTGTGGATTACCTGGACATCAGTCTTGACGAAGCCGAAGCAATTCTCACGGCAGCGCAGATCGTCATAGCCGCGCGCGATGCCAAGCGACAGCAGGGCGACGAAGGCGGCGATGTCGTTGAGAGCGGCGAAGAAGGTGTGAGCGAAGCGCCGGAAGGCGCGGAGCAGGAGGCTACAGCCGCGACCACTGAACCCGAGCAGATTGAGACGGCCCCCGAAGAAGCGGAAGCGGCCACGGAAGATGAGACTGCCGTGGCGGAAGCGAGCGAGGGAGAATCAGAGATGGCAGAGCGTAAAGTTGAAGACCAGCCGGTCGAACAGCACGCTTTCTCAGCCGAGCTTGACCCTGACGCGAGGCCCGTTGACATCAACCCGCCGGACGAGATGATTGCCGAAGGGTACGACGAGGCAGTACGCGACGGCACGCCTTTCACAGCCGAGCCAACCATCCTTGCTGAGAATTCGGCAGACCCCGTGGCGCTCACCGAAGCAGAGCAGATGAGCGAGGATGAACTCAGGCTGCAAGGCGCAGAGCGTGATTTGAGGCCGGACACCATCACGCCCTCGCCCGACATAACATCGAGCGGCGCGGCTTACATAGAGGCCGCGAGCCGCATAGGTGAAGGAGACGCGCCCGTCGAAGAAGAAGTCGCGGCGTTCTCTCCCCAGGCAGATTTTGCTTCGGAGGCATCTGCGCCCGAAGTGCAAACCAGTTCCGCTCCCGCGCCGGAGTACCGTGAAGACGTGGCCGCGCCGGTCGAGAGCGATGAAGAAGAGAAACCGATGAACTCTTCCGAAGACAATGCGGCCCAGTAACGAGAACAGGGCGTGTGCGCTCTTTAGGCGTGCAACGCTCCTCGCCTTCAGCCCTTCCCCTTAGGGTCTGCTCTTTCCTAGAGCGCTTTTGAGGGAAAGGTCGCGTAGGGCGAGAGACCCAGACTATTTTCCTAAAAGCGCGCGACGCCGTGTTATCCGAAAGCGTCGTAGAAGGAGTGCATGACCGCTCATACGTCCAAGGTTCGTCTTTACGATCTGGCTAAAGAACTCAAGCTCGACACCAAGCGCCTCATCGAAGAGGTACGGCGCGAAGGTGTCGACGTGAGCGTCCCGTCCAACTCTATCTCAAAAGAGTTGGCCGACAAGATTCGCAACAAGTATTTCCCGAAAAAAGAGACGGCAGCGCCTCGCAAAATCGTGGTCGTCAAGCACGCCGTACGGCCCGCAGCCCCCGTAGCGCCTCAAGCTGAAGAGTCTGACGCGCCTGCTGCGGCTGCTACTGAAGCGCCAGCCGCGCCTGCTGCTGCAACAACTACTACAGCGCCCGCGCCTGCTCAGCCCGTCGAAGCCACAGCCGAAGCGGTCGCAGAGCCTTCCGCAGACGCAGGAGGGCAGGCCGCTTCCAAGCCCATAGCATCCCGCATTCTTCTCAAGAAGAAGCCGCAACCGGCGCAGCGCGCAGAGCCGCCCGCTCAAGCCTCCGAGACGACGACCGTCGTGGAGTCTTCCGTGCAGGCGGAACAGGCGCAGGCCAACGGCGAGGGCCAGGCGTTGCCAGCAGAGCCAGCCATTATGGAGCCGCCGGTAACGACGCCCACAGTCGCGGATGCAGGCGGCGCTACGCAGGCGGCAGCGCCCGCTCAGGCTTCGTCTCCCTCGACTGCTCAAGCGCCTGCCGCCGCTCCGTCCAGACAGGTCAGAGTCCTTCGTCCGACCGCAGCAGCGCTGAGCGCAGGCATACGCCACGGCGAGCGTGCGCCCGCGCCTGCTCCGCCGCCACCGCCTGCGAAGCCGCAGCCCTCGCCTTCGCGTGAGCGGCGCGATAGGCGCGACCGAAACTCTGGCCGCTCTGCGCGCGAGCCGGAAACTTTTGAGTACAGTGGAACGCCTGGCGAGACGGCAACGCCGCAGACTCTTTACACGCCGCCGCCGGATGCGCGCCGTCGCGGTCGCTCGCGTCACAGTGGGCGTCCCGTTCCGGGTAGCTCCACAGGCCCACGCAAGCCCGAAGGCAAAGGCGGGCGCTTCGACAACGACTTCCTGCCGCCGCCCCGCGCGCTCTCTCTCGAAGACCGCATCGCTGGCCGTCTTGAGACAGGAGGCACGACGGTCAGCACCGGCGAGTTGAAGTCCGTGCGCCTTGTCGAAGGCTCTACCGTTAAAGAGTTCGCGGAGAAGCTGGGCATCAAGCCCAAGGACATCGTGACGCTTCTCATTCAGCGCGGAGTCTTCGCCACGATTAACCAGCCCTTGAACGACGACGTGGCGGTTGATTTGGCCCGCCGCTTCGGCTACGAGATAACTTTCGTGCCCTTCGAAGAGATGGTCGCGGAAGAGGAGTTCGAGGAACTCATAGCGTCCGACGCGGACGACGTAGAGCTTCCACGCGCGCCCGTGGTCACAGTCATGGGCCACGTAGACCACGGCAAGACATCTCTTCTGGACGGCATTCGCTCGACGGACGTTGCCGCAGGCGAGGCCGGAGGTATCACGCAGCACATAGGCGCTTACAGCGTCACGGTGCCGAACCCCGACAATCCTACGGAGATGCGCCGCGTGGTCTTTCTTGATACTCCGGGCCACGAGGCGTTCACCATGATGCGTGCGCGCGGAGCCAAGGCTACGGACGTGGTCGTGCTCGTAGTCGCAGCCGACGATGGCGTCATGCCGCAGACGATTGAAGCCATAGAGCACGCCCGCGCGGCTAATGTGCCGATTGTCGTCGCCATCAACAAGATTGATAAGCCGGACGCCAATCCTGAGCGCGTCAAGCAGGAACTCGCGGGCCACGGCTTAACGCCCGTCGAGTGGGGCGGCGAAACGGAAATGGTCGCCGTCTCGGCCAAGCAGCACAAGAATCTTGACACGCTGCTTGAAACCATCCTGCTCTCTGCGGACATACTTGAGTTGAAGGCCAGCCCCACGCGCCTCGCTTCCGGCGTCGTTCTCGAAGCTAAACTGGATCGCGGTCGCGGCTCCGTCGCCACAGTGCTGGTGCAGCAGGGCACGCTTCGCATTGGCGACCCCTTCATCGTCGGCCAAATCTTCGGAAAGGTGCGCGCCATGTTCGACGACAGGGGCCAGCCCGTGACCGAAGCAGGCCCGGCAACGCCCGTAGAAGTCCTCGGCCTTCAGGGAGTGCCGCAGGCCGGAGAGACCTTCCAGGTCGTCGCGGACATCACCAAGGCGCAGCAGATTTCGCATCACCGCCAGATGATTTCGCGCCAGCAAACCCTTGCTCAATCGACCAAGCGCGGCATTGAAGCTCTTGGACAGACGGAAGTCAAAGAACTGCTCGTCGTCATCAAGGCGGATGTGCAAGGCTCAGTCGAAGTCTTGAAGTCCACCTTGCAGAAGCTTTCGACGGAGACGGTGAAGGTCAAGGTGATTCGCTCCGGCGTCGGAGCCATCACGGAATCGGACGTGCTCCTGGCTTCAGCTACGCAGGCTGAGAACACGAACAAGGCCGTCGTCATCATCGGCTTCAACGTGCGGCCCGAATCTCGCGCCGCAGACCTCGCCAAGCAGGAGACCGTTGACATACGCCTGCACTCGATTATTTACAAGGTCGAGGAAGAGATACGCGCCGCCATGATAGGCATGCTCGAAGCGGTCGAGAAAGAACGCATCCTCGGCAAGGCGGACGTGCGCGAAGTCTTCCGCGTGCCCCGTGTCGGCGCGGTCGCGGGCTGCATGGTCGTTGACGGCACCATACGCCGCAACGCCCGCGCACGCTTGATTCGTGACGGCGTCGTCTCATGGGAAGGCGGCATAGCAAGCTTGCGCCGCTTTAAGGAAGACGTTGGGGAAGTCCGCGAAGGCTTCGAGTGCGGCATAGGCTTGGAGAACTTCAACGACATCAAGGTGGGCGACCAGATAGAAGCGTTCATCATAGAGAAGGTCGCAGCCACAGAACTATAAACTGGGTATCAGGTGTCGGGTGCCGGGTTTCAGTAAAAGAAAAACCGGCACCCGACACCTAGCACCCGGCACCTGTTTTTATGCGTAGGGCTGAGAAGGTCGCTGATCTGTTGCGGGAAGAGATAACGCAGATTGTCGGCTATGAACTGGAAGACCCGCGTCTCGATGGGGTCACGGTGACGGACGTTCGCGTGTCGGAGAATTTGCGCGACGCGCGTGTTTACGTGACCGTAAGCGGGGATGAAGAGGAAGCCCGCGTGGCGCTCGCAGCGCTTCGTCATGCCGCGCAGTACGTACGCAAGCAACTGATTCTGGCGCTCGATTTGCGCCACGCGCCGGAACTGCATTTCGTGCGCGACCGCGTGGAAGAGCGCGGTGCCCGCGTAGACGAACTCCTAAGCGAAATCGAACGCGAGCTTCAGCAGAGAGATTCGGAAGAAAGGATGAACGATGAAGAATAAAGCTGATTGATTCATTTGTTCATCGGTTCATTGAATCAATGAACAAATGAATCAATTTTTTCGCTTTGCCTTCATCATTTGCTTTTACGATGTTGAGTCAAGTTGTCGAGTTGATTGAATCAAAGCGGCGCTTTGCGATCACCTCGCACCTTCGCCCGGACGGTGACGGATTGGGATCGTCGTTGGGTCTTTACTGGCTGCTTCGCGCGCTGGATAAAGAGCCTGAAGTCATCATGCACGACCCAGTCCCTCACGCTTATCAAAAACTCCCAGGCGCACAGGCTGTACGCGTCACAGACCGCATTGACAGAGAGTACGACGCAGTCTTCGTCATAGAATGCTCGGACATCACGCGGCCCGGACTGATTGACCTTGAGAAACAGTTCGTCGTCAACATAGACCATCACTCTACGAGCGCGCTCTTCGGCTCGGTCAACTGGATAGACCCTACGGCTTCGGCTGTGGGCGAGATGATTTACAACCTGTGCAAGGCCGTAGGAGTGCGCGTCACGCGCGAGATTGCCGAGTGCGTCTACACGGCGCTGATTACAGACACAGGTTCCTTCCATTACTCCAACACGTCCGAGAGAACATTCAAGGTCGCGTCCGAGCTTGTGCGTGCAGGCGTCAAGCCCGCGAAGATTTCTCAGGCAGTCTTTTCCAGCTATCCCTGGAGCAAGATAGAACTCCTGGGCGAAGTCCTTGCGACCGTCAAGCGAGACCCTTCGGGGCGCGTGGCCTGGATGCGGCAGACCATTGAGATGCAGGAGAAAGCGCACGCTGCGGAAGAGGACGGGGACGGCTTCGTCAACTATCCTCTGACGTGCGACGGCGTGGAGGCGGTGGCTTTTCTCAAAGAGAGCGCGCCCGGCGTCTATCGCGCGAGCCTGCGTTCCAAGGGCGAAATCAACGTCGCGCGCATAGCGGAGAAGTTCGGCGGCGGCGGCCACCGCAACGCTGCCGGCTGCACGCTCACGGGAAGTTGGGAAGAGGCCGAAGCTTCGGTCGTCTCTCTGCTGCGCGAAGCCGTGGAGCGCCGCAACGGCGAAAGGGACGATGACAAAGACGCAGAAGATGTCATACTGCCCGCCGACACGGAAAAGCGTAGACCCGAAGCTCGTCAATCGTAAAACAAGCATTCAGCTATCAGCCGTCAGCAGTCAGCTTTTGCTTCTCTGCTGATGGCTGATGGCTGATGGCTGATGGCTGATTTATGTCTGTCAAAGAGAAGCGTTATAAGTGGCGGCGCGAGGATTACAGGGAGAAGACGCGCGGGCTGCTGATGGTCAACACGGGCAACGGCAAGGGGAAGACAACGTGTGCGCTGGGGCTGATGATGCGCGCCGCCGGGCAAGGGCTTAACTGCTGCATGATTCAGTTCATCAAGTCCAAGAACGACCGCTACGGCGAGCATCATTCCGCCGAAAAGCTGGGCATAGAAGTTCACACGATGGGCGACGGATTCACCTGGGACACCAAGAACCCTGAGCAGGACAGAGCGACGGCGCGTGCTACCTGGGCGCTCTGCGTGGAGAAGATGCGTAGCGGCGACTACGACCTTCTGGTCTTCGACGAGCTTGTTTACGTCCTCAGCTACGGGATGCTTTCGACGGAAGAAGTGCTGGAAGAGATTCGAAAGGTAAGAGCCGAACAGCCCGCGCTCCACATAGTCCTCACGGGCCGCGACGCGCCACAGGCTCTCATCGACGCCGCAGACCTCGTGACAGAGATGCGCGAGGTCAAGCACCCCTTCAACGCCGGAATCTTCGCCCAACAGGGAATAGAGTTTTAAGGCAGAAGTAAGAATGCCGCAGGGATGAATTAAAGAGATTGATTCATTTAATCATTGAATCAATGAACCGATGTATCAATGATTAAATTCTTTTTCGTTCATCATTCTGCGCTCTGCATTTTGCCTTTTTTATGTTACCCTTTGCCACGTCATTGAAAGTTCGTCTTCAACAAAATCTATGAGTAGATAGCCGCAGGAAGAAGGTGCGAATGATTTAATTCATCATTGCTGCACTCTGCCTGCTGCCTTGCTTTTCAATGCCTTGGTTTCGTAAAAAGCGACCGCAGTTTGAAAACGTGCCAGCCGAAGAGAGGCGCGTCAAGACCGAGGGCATCTTTGTCAAATGCCTTGAGTGCGACGCGGCGCTCTTCAAACCAGACCTCGAAGAGTCTCTACAGGTCTGCCAGAACTGTGGCTATCACTTCCGCCTGGACGCGCACACACGCCTGAGCTTCCTCTACGACGACGGCGCTTACGAAGAGTTGGACGAGGAAGTCATCTCCGTTGACCCGCTCGAATTCGTAGACAGCAAGCCTTACCCAGACCGTCTCAAACAGGCGCAGGATGTTTCGGGCTTGCCCGAAGCGGTCGTCAACGCGCGCGGTCGAGTGGGCGGCCATCTGGTTTACGCCGCCGCCATGGACATGCTTTTTATAGGCGGCTCTATGGGTTCGGCTGTCGGAGAGAAAGTCACGCGCTTGATAGAGCGCGCAATCAATGACCGCGCCGCCGTCATCATCTTCGCCGCTTCGGGCGGAGCGCGTATGCAGGAAGGCGCGCTCTCCCTGATGCAGATGGCGAAAATCTCCGCCGCTCTGGCGCAACTGGACGAAGCTCGCCTTCCCTTCATCTCCGTTTTGACAGACCCCACGACGGGCGGCGTGACCGCAAGCTTCGCCATGCTCGGCGACGTAATCATAGCGGAGCCGAAGGCGCTCATAGGCTTCGCAGGCCCGCGCGTCATAGAGCAAACCATTCGCCAGAAGCTCCCGAAAGATTTTCAACGCTCGGAGTTTCTTCTTGAGCATGGCATGATTGACGCCATCGTTGACCGCAGGGAGATGCGCGACTACATCATCAAGCTCCTCAACTTCATGATGAACCCCGACCTCAACCGCGCGCCGGAAACAGAGATGAGTATGAAGGCTAGCAAATAGCAGTCAGCTATCAGCAATCAGCCCGAGGAATTTTTGCTGACTGCTGATAGCTGACTGCTGACTGCTCTTATGCTGTTTGACGAAGCCCTACAGTATCTTCTCAGTCTTGGTCACGAGACGCTGGCTATTAAGCTTGGGTTGAAAAACATAGAGCGGTTGTTGCTCGCTCTAGATTCTCCGCAATCCTCTTTTCCATCGGTTCAAATCGCGGGCACAAACGGCAAGGGTTCCGTCGCAGTCATGCTCGAATCTGTTGTGCGCGCGGCGGGAATCAGGTCGGGCATCTACACTTCGCCGCATCTTGCGCGTATCACGGAGCGCATAAAGATTAACGGGCTGGAGATTTCGCGCGATGATTTCGCACGCCACGCGACCCGTGTTCGTGATGCGGCTGAAGCGCTCTGCCGTCTGGGAACGCTTGAAACTCCTCCAACATTTTTCGAGCAGGTGACGGCCATAGCGCTGCTTGCTTTCAAAGAGGCTGACGTTCAGCTAGCCATTCTTGAGACGGGATTGGGCGGGCGTCTTGATGCTACTACCGTAGCAGGCGCGAGGGTAGTGGCTATCACACAGGTTGCCATAGACCACCAGGAATACCTGGGCGAAACGCTCTCGGAGATTGCGGCGGAGAAAGCGGCCATCATACGCCCCGGCGTGGAGGCCGTCATTGCGCCGCAGTTGCCGGAAGCATTGGAAGTAATCGAGCGACGCTGCCGCGAGACGGGAGTGACCCCGCACTACGCGGGCAAGAGCATTGCGGTAAAGGGCGCGAGCGCGTGGGGAAATTTCAGCGCCTCTTTTGAAACCGATGAAGACGGTTACGGGGCTGTGCGGCTTGGCCTTCGCGGGCGGCATCAGGTGGTGAACGCGTCGGTCGCCATCTGCCTGGCCGAACGCCTTCGCTCGCTAGGTTTTCACCTCACGCGCACGGCAATCATAGAGGGCATTGAATCGGCGCGGCACGCGGGCCGTCTTGAGCTTTGGGAAGGCTCGCCGTCCGTGCTCTTCGACGGCGCGCACAACGTTGCGAGCGCGCTTGCGCTCTCAGACTACCTGCGCGAGTTCACAAAAGCGCCCGTCACGCTAGTCTTCGGCGCTATGCGGGATAAGCAGTTGAACGAGATGGCCGCGCTCGTTTTCCCTAAGGCCGAGCATCTGATTCTCACGGAGATGAATAACCCGCGCGCCGCAAAAATCGAGGCGCTGATGCAGTTGGTGCCGCGCGGCTTCCCTTCCGACCGCATCACACGCGCACATTCTCCCCTGGAAGCGGCTCAGGCCGCTACGAAAATCACGCCGCCCGAAGGTCTCATCGTCGTCACAGGCTCGCTCTATCTGGTAGGAGAGATGCGAGAGCTTCTTTCAAAGGATGCGGCTTGAGGTATTGCCCTCTCGTGCGTGGAAATCTTAAACTCTCCACGTACCAGGGGAAAAACTTTTATGGCTGATAAATGGGAAGCGCCGGAGGTCTTGGCTTCCGAAGAGGTCTATCACGGACGCGTCTTCGATGTCTCCGTCTACACAGTGCGGGAGAACGACCTGACCTACAAGCGCGAAGTCGTGCATCATCCGGGCGGCGCAAGTGTGGTGGCGGTCTTTGAAGACGCCACGCTTGCGCTCGTGCGACAGTATAGACACCCGACCGTGCGTTATCTGCTTGAGCTTCCCGCAGGAAGGCTCGCGCCGCCGGAGCGCCCCGAAGAATGCGCCGCGCGTGAGCTTGAAGAAGAGATAGGCGTGCGCGCCGCTCAGTTGGAAAAGCTGGCGGAGTTCTTCACCACACCCGGCTTCTGCGAAGAGAAGCTGTGGGTCTATCTCGCCACAGGCTTAATCGAGACGGCGCAGAACCTCGAAGGCGACGAGCAAATAGAGATTGTGCGCGTCACGTTCGAGCGCGCCTTTGAGATGATAGCCGACGGCGAGATTGAGGATGCCAAAACTATCATAGGCATTCAGATGGCCGCCCAGCGTTTGGGCTTGCACAGGGCCGGAGCCGTCTGAGAGCGAGAGTTTCATGATGATGACAGAAGAGCAGGAAGTCTTGCGTCTTCCAGACCCGGCGCGGCCCACGCTCCTGAACTACCTGCACTCTTTCATAGCCATCCCGCTCATCTATCTTTACACAATCATTATGGGGAGCCTTTCGCTCACGCTCTCGCTTTATGACCCTGGCGGGCGTAGGCAGCACTGGTGCGCGCGTGTCTGGTGTCGCTTGATTGCGCGCACTGCCGGAGCGAGAGTGCGCGTCTACGGCGCGGAGCATATAAGGCCGAACACCTCTTACGTCTTTCTTTCGACGCACCAGAGCTACATGGACATTCCGGCGATGCTCGGCTACCTGCCCGCGCAGCTTCGCATAGCGGCCAAGAAGATTCTCTTTCGCATTCCTTTCATGGGCTGGCACCTGTGGCGGGCGGGCCACATTCCAATTGACCGAAGCTCTACACAAAACGCCGTCATGAGCATGCAGCGCGCGGCCAGCTATTTAAAGCAGGGCATCTGCGCCTTCGTCTTTCCCGAAGGCACTCGGTCGCGCGACGGGCTTCTTCACCGGTTCAAGAAGGGCGGCTTCAAGCTTGCGCTTCAGGCGCAGGTTCCAATCATCCCCATCACCATTATAGGCACGCGCCGCATTCTCCCGCCCGACTCCATAATCTTTCGCCCCGGCCCCATAGACATGTACGTTGACGAGCCTATAGAGACCGCAGGCTTAACCGACGACGAGATAGAAGCTCTCATGCTACGGGTGCGCGCCGCTATGGCTACACATATAAGGGCAAGTCAGAGAGATTGATTCATTGATTCAATGATTAAATGAATCAATCTCTCTGACTTCTGACTTTTCTTCTGCTACACTCGTATGCGTGAGCACGCCCGAAGAAATAGGGACGCCTGTGGGTTCTGTTCCGGCTGAGGATTACGGAGCGGTGGCTGGTGTGGAAGCCGCTCTACCTGAGCGCGCCGAAGTGGACGCGAACAATCCTCCCTGGAATATAGCAACCGCTTTTCTGAGTTGGTTGGGGAGCGTCTTTATACTTCTAGGCGTCAGCATCGCTGCCGGGGTCGTAGTACTTATCTACGCCAGCCGCAAGTACGGCATCACGAGCGGCGAGCAGCTTAAAGAAATCTTCTTAAAAGATAAGGTGGCCGTCCTGATTCAGGTGATTGCGGTCATTCCCGCTCACCTGCTGACCATCGTGCTGGCCTGGGCCGTGGTCACGAATTTAGGCAGGCGTCCCTTCTGGCGCACGCTAGGCTGGAGATGGAACAGCACGCTGGAGATTATCGCCAGCATATGCCTGGCTATGGTGTTGCTGGTGGTCGGCGGGCTGATTACGTACTTCTACGGCGGCGAGCCTACGGACATTGACCAGATAATCAACAGTTCTACTGCCGCTCGCTTTGTCCTGGCGTTTCTGGCGACGGCGACCGCGCCCTTTGTAGAAGAGGTTATTTATCGCGGCATACTGTATCCCGCGTTGCAAAGAGCCATAGGCATAGCTTGGGCCATAGTCGGCGTCACGCTGCTCTTCACCTTGGTGCATTACTGGCAGTACCAGAATAATATCAGCGTGCTTGCGGCCATAGGTTTCCTGAGCCTTGCCTTGACGCTCGTACGAGCTTACACGGGACGCCTCCTTCCCTGCTTCGTTATTCATCTGGTCTTCAACGGCCTGCAATCGCTTTACATAATCGTGCAACCGTACCTTACGAAACCTGAAACCGTGCCGATACCAAAACCTGGCGTCGTCATCAGCACACTGGCCCGCCTCATAGGCGCTTGAGTTTCGGAAAGCTTATGACTGACGAGGTCGTAGTCGTAGGCGGCGGCATAGGCGGGCTGACTGTGGCCGCGCTTCTGGCTGCGCGCGGCGTCAAGGTTTGCCTGTTTGAGAAAGAGCCGCGCGGTGGCGGCTGTGCAGTATCGTTCGAGCGCTTCGGTTATCGCTTCGAAGCTGGCGCGAGCCTTTACGCCTCATGGCAGCCGGGCGAGATACACGAGCGAGTCTTCTCGGAACTCCCTGTGCCCGCGCCCGAAGTGCGCCGCGCGCTTCCACCTTACGTAGTTCGTCTGCCGGATGGAATTGACATTCCAATCCTTGAGAACGACGAAGAGTTTGAAGACGCCCTGCGCCGCAGTTTTCCCGAATGCGCGCGAGAAGCCGTGCGCTTTTATCGTGAGATAAAGCCTATGGGCGAAGCTCTCATGCGCGTGTCGCATCGAGTGCCGGACTTGCGTACGGCTTCCACTTTGAGGCGTGCGCGGGCCATCGCGCTGGAAGTTCGTGTTGCAGCGCGAGTGCTGCGCGGGATACGTCACACTGCCGCAGAGCATTTAGCTCAAGTCTCAGACCGCTTTCGCCGCTTCATAGACGTTCAACTGGAAATCTTCTCGCAGCGTGCGAGCGCCGATTGCTCTTACCTTTACGCTGCGGTCGCGCTCAATCTGCCGCGACGTGGTATGTACGCGATTCAGGGCGGAGCTTCGGGGCTGGCAGACACTTTGACTGAAAGCATAAAGAGGAGCGGCGGGACGTTGAGGTTCAACTCGCCCGTGCTTCGGCTGGCCTATGACGCGGCGGGGCGCGCCACTGGCGTTGACCTTCTGAGCGGCGAAAGAGTTGAAGCGACGCGCGCCGTCATCAGCAACCTCACCGTCTGGGACACCTACGGTAAACTCGCAGGCTCAAGCCGCACGCCTGAGACTGTCAGGCGACGAATCAAAAACTTGAAGGGCTGGGGCGCATATCTTCTCTACCTGGGCATGGATGAAGCTGTGGCAGAGCGCCTGCCCGCAGAACATATACTCGCGCTCACGGACTGGCAGCCGGGGAAAGAGTACACGCCCGAAGAGACGCAGTTCATGTTCGGCGCAGCACCCGCCTGGGACACTCGCGCGCCCGAAGGCAAGCGCGCCGTGACCGTTTCAACTTTCACAGACGCCGAGCAATGGTTCTCTTTTCATGAAGACGAGACGGAGCACGAAGCGCAGGATCAGGAGATGCTTGAGCGTTGGTGGGAGCGCATACATCGCTCCATGCCGGAACTCGGAGCCGGAGTCGAAGTGATAGAGACCGCCACACCGCGCTCCTTTTATGATTACACGCGCCGTCGCCTGGGGATGGTAGGAGGCATTGGTCAATCGCTGGATGTCTTCGGCATGAACTCCTTCTCGCACCGCACTGCGATTCCGAATCTTTACATGGTCGGCGACACTGTCTTTCCGGGCCAGGGCGTCGCAGGAGTCACACAATCGGCCCTCATAGCCGCCAACGAAATCGCCCCGCCTCTCAAAAGTTGAAAGACGGGGCGAGAGTTTTCCGGCTCTATGGGCTTAGTTAGGGTCGCGCACGCGCGTAGGCTCTACCCTGGATGGAGAGTCGTCACCGCGCGAAGGCGGCGGCAGTGACGGCGCTTGAACGGGTGCCGGTGCCGGAGCGGGCGTAGAAGGCTCAGGAGCGGGCGCAGGCGTGGCTGGCTCTGGCCTAGAAGGAGCGGAAGGCTCGGACGGTTGAGAAACGGAGCCGCCGCCTCCACTGTTACCGCCGCCGCCCGGATTGCCCTGCGGCGGAGGATTGTTGCCAGGGTTTCTTCTACGACGGCCCGGCCTTGGATTTTCGTAGCCGCCCGGCGGCTGCTCATAGATTGGCTGGCCGTTGTTCCCCGTGCTGTTGCCGCAGCAGCGACGATAGCCCGACGGATAATTATAGCCGTACGGCGAAGACCATATGCCGTAGTAGGTCGGCACGAAGACATAACAATTGTTAGAGGCGCGGAACCATATACCCGCAGGTCGTCCAAAGCCTGTCAGCCAGTCTGGGCCGAAGCTATCGAACGTTTGACTGATTAGATAGCTCGGTATCGTACGGTTAAGCGAGGCCAGATATTCCGCGCGGTCGCGGCTCCAGAGGTCGAACGAATCCCTGCTCTTCTTGTCCAGCTTGACGACCTCCGTACTGCCGCCGCCTATGATTACCTTCTTACCGTCCTTGACCACATCTGCCAGGGTGCTCACCTGCACGCGCCCCTTCAGCACCAGGATTTCCGTCATAGACGTGGGCAGAACATTGAAGCGATAGATTCCGTGCCTGATTATGACGGCGTTCATTTGCCGCGTTTCGACATTGATTCGCACATCTGTCCCGTCGCCGCCCACTGCTTCTATGATGGCGCTTCCTCTTATGAGCTTGACGCGCATGTTCTCAAGCGAAGTGTCTGCTAGCTGGAACTCAGAGTTTTCACTCACGCGCAGGTACGAGCCTGGATTGAGCAGCACTTCAACGCGCCCGTCCATCCCCGTCGTCACCACATCGCCACTCTCAAGATTATCCTTGTCCGTAAGCGCAAGCTGCCCGCTCGTCCCCTTACGTATGACCGTCACGTTGCCCGTTACCAGGTTAACGCCTCCCGCCTTGGCCGAGATGAGAAATTTATCTCTGGTCTGCGCCTGCGTCCCGCTCACCATGCCGACCGCAACCAGACACACCAGCAGAGCCAGGAAGCCCGAAACAGAGCGACACATTCTTTTCATGATAGAACTCCTGTTTTTTTTGAAGCCGTTTCAACTCAGGGAGAGAAAGGAATGCTTGCAACCCGAATTGTATTCCTATCCTACAAGCCCGGCAAGTGATTTCTCAAGACCGCCGGAAGTTAATTTGAAGACGGATTCAAACTTTTTCTTGACAGAAAATTGTATGGTGATACTATACAATTCGCTTTCGCCCGATTTGAGAAGATGTTTATTGTTATTGATGAAAACGACAGGCGTCCGATTTACCAGCAGGTGGCTGACGGGATACGGGCTTTGATTGCGAGGGGCGAACTCAGAGAGGGCGCGCAGTTGCCGCCCGTGCGACAGCTTGCTTCGGATTTGGGCGTTAACTTGAACACGATTGCGACCGCTTACAGGGAGCTTCAGTCGGAAGGGTTGATAACGGTGCGGCACGGCTCTGGCGCTCTGGTCGCATCCTCGCGCTCTGTTGCCAGGGCCGAGGCGGAGTTGCGAAAGCCTTTGCGAACCGTGCTGACGCAGCTTGTGCTGGCTGGGATGGCGCGGGCAGAGATTATGGGGATGGTGGCGGAAGAGTTGCGCGCTCTTCTGAAGGGAGCGAAAGGAGGAGAGCAGTAGTGATGCTGGCGACAATCCTTATATGGTTGCTGGTTGATGCTGTGGTGATGACCAGCTTCGTCTGGATGCCCGTGATGCGAGGCTGTGAGGCTTTCTTCGGCGTGCGCGTCTCAGAGGATTTCTACCGCACGGAAGGTCGCGCGCTGCTCAGCCGCTACAGGTTTTGGCTGCTCATGCTCTTCGTGGAAATTGAGGCCATAGGCGTTCTGGTCTCTCTTTACAGGGCAGAGCTTCCGCTCGCACGCATAGCCTCGCTCCCGCTAGTGGTGCTGCCCGCGACCATACTCTACATACTCTTCTACCGGCAGGTTAAGCCGTTCGCGGTTTCCGACGAAGGGCGCTTTGCGTCCACGCTCAGGCGCAGGCGCTTGAGCGAGTACACGAACGTCTACATTGAAGCGGCTGTGCTGCTGCTGACTGTTACGCCTTTGCTCTTCTTAATCTACTACTACCCGCAACTGCCGGAGAGGATTCCCGTTCACTGGGACTGGATGGGGCGGCCCAACGGATGGGCGCGCAAGTCCTTCGCCTCTGTCTTCTTTCTCTCGCTGATGCTGGTCTACCTGCAAGGGCTTTTCATACTGGTCAAGCACGGGCTGCTAACTGTGAAGATGACGCTTCCGGCAGAGCGCGCCGAAGAGTATTTGCGGGGCAAAGAGGAATTCTTGAGCACCACGCTGAGGCTCATGGACTGGGTGCGAGTCCTCGTGTCTTTGATGATGAGCGCCTTGCTGCTCAACGTGGTCTTCACGAGCGTGGAGCACCTGCGGCACCTGACCGTCTTTGTGCTCATAGTGGACGCTGTAAGCACCATCCTGCTCATAGCATCGTGCGCCTACTTTATCGTTCGCCTGTTCAAGATTGACCGCAAGCTGAAGCAGGCGGTCGGGCGCGTTTACGTTCAGCGCGGGCGAGACGCGCAGCACTGGTACGCGGGCGGCCTCTTTTATTTCAACCCGGAAGACCCCGCCGTGTTCGTGGAGAAGGTGGTAGGCTTCGGCTACACCTTCAACATGGCGAACCGTTGGGTCTACGTCTATCTGGCTTACATGGTACTGCTCCCGCTTCTCTTTAGCTGGGGCATGACGAAATAGCAATCAGCCCTCAGCAGACAGCTATCAGCAAAGAGCTTCTGGCTGATTGCCGACTGCTGAGGGCTGATTGCTAAACGGAGAGAGATTATGAAGACAGTCCTTCGCCTGTTCCTTTTCGCTCTTTCACTGCCCGCGCTCGCGTCCGCGCAGCAGCCCGGCGCGCAGACTTTGCCGCCCGCGCCGCCGCTTCTCTCCACAAAAATCTGCGGCAAGGGCGTGTTCGTGCTTTCACGCGAGGCTGTCACGTTGGGGCGCGAGACCTTTGAGATTCAGTGCAGGCCGGACGGCGGCTATCGTGCGACGGGCAGCACGAGCATTAACGCTTCCGGCGGCTCTATCAATCAGGAGACGGCGGTCGAGTGGGACAAGGAGGGCGTGCCGCAGAGCTTATCCGTTAAAGGCGAAGCCGGAGGCACTCGCTTTGAGCAGACTATGGCCTTCAAAGGCGACAAGGCGTCTGTCACCGCAGGCGGCGAGACGCAGGAGGTGCCTTACACGAACCGCGCCGCTCTCTTCATCAACGGCGTCACATACATTATGCAGTTCCTTGGCGCGCGTTATGATATTGTGCGCGGCGGCCCGCAGGAGATTAAACTCTTTCCAAACCTCAAGGCGCAGATGGAACGCGCGGGCCGCGACGAAGTGAGCGCTGCCAACCTCTCTGCTCCCGCTCGTGCGGTTGCCTTTGACCGTTACTCTTTCACGATTGCGGGCGCTGTGAACATAGTCCTGTGGACGGACTCGGACGGTCGCCTGGCAGTCGTCTACATCCCTGCCCAGAAGGTCGCATCCTCGCGCGAAGAATACAGCGCTTTCGTTGAGCCGCTTCGCGCCGCTCTGATTTCAAAGGTGAAGGATGTCGTGCCGGATTACAGCGCGCCCGCAGGCGCTCCGTTTACCGCCGAAGAGGTGCGGGTTCCGGCCAAAGGCTTCAAGCTAGCGGGCACCCTGCTTCTGCCGAAGACCGGCAAGCGACCCTTTCCGGCTGTGGTCATGAGCACAGGTTCAGGCCAGCAGGAGCGCGACAGTAATTTTCCGGGCTTTCAGAATTACAGGCCCTTTAGACAGATTGCGGAATACCTGGCCTCGCGCGGCATAGCAGT
>JACVRN010000281.1 GCA_014534425.1 Pyrinomonadaceae bacterium | reverse complement strand
GTATCAGCCGCTCATCAAGATTGACGAGTTGGACGCAACGGAATCCGCCAGGCCCGTAGGCGACATAGTGATGACCCTGTTCGGCACTGTACGCAACTTCACTGGCCGCACCCTCAACGGCCTTGAGATTCGCGTCGCGGTCGTCGACCTCGAAGGCAAGCCCGTAAAGCAGCGCACGCTAATGGTCATCCCGAATAAGAAGCCAGAGCTTGATAACAATGAAACCATGAAAGTGCAGGCCCTACTGGAAGGCTTCAGCAAGAACGACACACGCGCCAACCTCAAGATGGAAGTCACAGGCTTCAGCTTCAAATAAATTGTAGGGGCAGGGACAAGTCCTCTGCCCCTACTTTTGCTTTCTAACCGTCACGCCCGACGGTGGGATGAATTGAAAAGCTTCGGGGGGGGCGACGTAGTTTTCGCGCACGTTGCCGAGGGAGATTTCCGACTGAGAGCCTGAGGCGTCTAGCATCTTCACTTTCAAAATCCTTCCGTCTGTTGTCACGTTCAGAAAGAGTTCGCGCAAATCTCCAGAGTTCGAGCGCGGGATGAGGCGCAGCGTGCGAGTATCTGTGGCAGCGCTGCCGTCATCAATGATTGTGATTGAGCGGAAGGCTCGCCTGAGATTTGTCTGCCCGAGTAGAAACAGGAAGGGGAAGCGCTCGTCCGAGACGCTGCCTGTGTCCGCGTGCGTGGCCTCGCGGTCTGCCATGACATAGAACCACACGTCGCGCCCGTTGACTATGAAGAGTTTCCCCGGATACTCCCAACGCATCTTTCGCGGTCGCGCAAGGAAAAGACGACCGCTCTCTCTACGAACGCGCCCGCCCGGCCCCGTATAAACCTGCTCGAACTCAGCCGCCAGCCCGCGCATGCGACCGTACCTGGCCTCTATCTTCTGTATGAGAAGATTGGCCTCGTTCGCCTGTGCGGCGGTGAGTGTTGGAGAAAGAAAAATGCACGAGGACAAAATGGTTAAGAGCGCAACTGTTTTACAGCTTCCCTGATTCCGCATCGCTTTATTCGTTTCCGGCTTCGCGCATGAAGAGTTCTTCGAGCGATTGTCGCACGGGTTGGACGGAGACCAGTCGGCCTCCCGCGCTTCGCAGGGCAGCGATGGCTTTGTCCACATCGCGCTCGTCAGCGACCTCAATGCGTGCGCCGGAAGCAGTGGTCGTCACGCTTGCGCCCGAAAGCGTATTCAAGTGCTGCTCGATTGCTTCGGCGTCTGCTCCGGCCACGGTTATCTCTATACGCTGCTCGTCGCCCGCCTTCGCGCGCAAGGTTTCGAGCCTGCCCTGCTCGACCAACCGCCCGCGCTTGAGAATCGCCACGCGGTCGCAAAGGACTTCTATGTCCGAGAGGATGTGCGAGCACAAGAAGACGGTTGTTCCGGTAGAGCGCAAGCTGGCTATCAGGTCGCGGACTTCTCTGCGCCCAATAGGGTCAAGGCCGCTCATAGGCTCGTCAAGAAAAACTATCTCCGGGTCATTGACGATTGATTGCGCGATTCCTACGCGCTGCAACATTCCCTTGGAGAATTTTCGCAACTGCTTGTCCCAACTCTTGCGGTCAAGGTGCACGCGCTCAAGAAGCTCTTCCGTGCGGCGCTTGCGCTCGCGCCGGTCGTAGCCGAAAAGCTCCGCGCAGTATTCCAGAAACTCTCGCGCCGTCAGGTAATCATAGAAGTAAGGGTTTTCGGTCAGGTATCCTATGCGCGCGTGCATCTGCACGTCCGAGATGTCGCGGCCAAGTATGCGTGCGCTCCCTTCCGTCGGATAAATCAGTCGCATCAGAAGCTTCATGGTGGTCGTCTTGCCCGCGCCGTTTGCGCCCAGGAAGCCGAAGATTTCACCGCTCTCGACCTTGAGAGATAAACCGTCGAGCGCACGCACGCGGCGCTTACGCCAGAAGCCCACTTCGTAATCCTTGGTCAGATTTTCTATCTCGACAACAGCAGCCATAGTCAATTACCTTCGAGGGATTTTGCTATCGGGATGAAGCTCAACCGCGCAGCCTTGCTGGACTAAAGCGTAAGGCAT
>JACVRN010000266.1 GCA_014534425.1 Pyrinomonadaceae bacterium | reverse complement strand
TCGGCGACGTCTCCGCCGAAACGCAGAAGATAATAGAGCAGGAGTACGTCGTTATCAGTAATGTCGAAGAAGCTCGGCGCGCAGTGCGCCAGGCTTTTTATGACGGCGCGGATTTGATAAAAGTCATAGTCAACACAGGCCCTCGCATAGTCTCTCTGGAAGAGATGAAGGCGATTGTCGAAGAGGCGCATCGCGTGAACCGTAAGGTCGCGGCGCACGCCATAGGAAACACCGCGACGCGCATCGCAGCCGAAGCCGGTGTCGATTCCATAGAGCACGCCTACACTGTGCCCGACGACGTGTTGAAGATGATGGCGCAGAAGAAGATTTATCTTGTGCCCACAGACGGCCCCGTGGAGACTTACGTTGACATCTTCATCAAGCCGCGCAATCCTTCGCCTGAAGAGTTGAAGCAGTCTACGGCGGGGATTCAGGGCTTTACCAACGCGAGCCGCGAGCGTCTTCGACGGGCCATCAAGATGGGCGTGCCCGTGGCCGCAGGCTCCGACATGTACTACCAGATACCTGGGAAGACGCGCGGGCAGGCTTCATTGACGATGCTTCGCGCCTACGCGGAAGCGGGGATGACGCCGCTTGAAATCATACGCGCGGCGACAATCAACGCCGCAGACCTGCTCGCAGGCGACCGCGCTCTTTTCGGCTCGCTTGAGGCGGGGAAATTCGCAGACATCATAGCCGTCGAAGGCGACCCACTGAAAGACATCACAGTGCTTGAGCATGTGCGCTTTGTCATGAAAGGCGGTACGGTCATCAAGAACGAGATGCAGAAGTAGATTGTCAATTCCTTTAAGGAGATTAGAGAAGCGTGGACGAATTGTTGACGAAAGAGAATCTTGAGTACCGCGAGATGGCGCGGGAGATTGCGGACAAACACGTGCGCCCCGTCGCGGCTGAGCTTGATAGAAAGGCCGAGTACCCCTGGACGGTCGTGCGCGCTTTGCAGGACGCTGGCCTGATGGGCGTCTGGATTCCCAGAGAGTACGGCGGGCGAGGCGGCGGCGTGATGAACCTCTGCATCGTCGTAGAAGAGTTGTCCAAAGCTTGCGGAGGCGTCGGCGTGACCTACGCCGTCAACGCTCTGGCTTCGTTCCCGATTATCGTCGGCGGCACGGAAGAGCAGAAGCAGAAGTACCTGCCGAGCGTCGCGCAGGGTAAGACGCTCATGGCCTTCGGGCTTTCTGAAAAGGAAGCTGGCTCTGACGCGGGAAGCCTCAAGGCTCGCGCGGAAAAGCGTGACGGCTTTTATGTCTTAAACGGCGATAAGAAGTGGAACACGAACGGCAACGCGGCCACGCTCTATTCCGTCTTCTGCTCTACGAACCCGGACAGGGGCGGGCGCGGCGTTTCGGCCCTGCTGGTAGAGAAGGGAATGGAAGGCTTCGAGATTGGCAAGAAGGAAGATTTGATGGGCATACGCTGCGTGCCCGTGCACGAGCTTCATTTTCGCGATTGCCATGTGCCGGAAGAGAATCTTCTGGGGGGCAAAGAAGGCTACGGATTCAAGCACGCTATGATGACGCTGGACCTTGCGCGCCCAGGCGTGGCCGCTCAGGCTCTGGGACTCGCACAGGGCGCATTGGACCTCGCTGTCGAGTACACAATGAAGCGCGAGCAGTTCGGTCAGAGCGTCGCGTCCTTCCAGGGCATACAGTGGATGCTGGCGGACATGGCGACTCGAATCGAAGCCGCGCGCCAACTTGTTTACGCAGCAGCCCGCGCCATTGATACGGGCGCAAAACAGGTCTCTAAGCTGGCCGCCATGGCTAAAGTATTTGCGACCGATACGGCCATGTCCGTGACGACAGACGCCGTGCAGCTTTTCGGCGGTTATGGCTATTGCAAAGACTATCCCATTGAGAAGTACATGCGCGACGCCAAGATCAAGCAGATATACGAAGGCACTAACAAGATACAACGCCTGGTGATCGGCCGCAGCCTCATCAAGGAGGCCGACGCAGGCCACCCCAAAGCGATCTCCGCTGCTGAAGCATGAGCGTGAATGAGATAGGCGTCGCGTTCCCCATCTCGGTCCGGTTCGAGGACGGAGAGGTTGAGCAGTACGAAGATATAGAAGCCGTAGAGTGTAATCTGGAAGATTTCGATTCCGACGAGGATGTCGCCGCCGAAGTCAGGGATATACTTGGCCGCCGTGTGCGGCTCAAAGTAAAGCTCCTTGAGCTAAATGAGTTGTCATTAGTACCGTAAGCAGAGGCATGATTACTCTCACAAGGGCACATGTTGATGAAATGTGTGACCATGCGCGATTTGAGAGTCCGGCCGAGTGCTGCGGTTTGATAGGCGGAGGTCTTGGCGGGGCCGCGCAGAGTATCTATCGCCTGCGTAACGTGGCGCATGACCCG
>JACVRN010000233.1 GCA_014534425.1 Pyrinomonadaceae bacterium | reverse complement strand
TTTACGCCTGTCAGCGACAGCCAGGAGCTTGAGTCATTATTTACGCTCTCGCACGAGCGCCCGGTCGTTCTGTTCAAACACAGTCTGACTTGTCCCATCAGCAGCGCCGCGTACCAGGAGATGATCGGCGTCGAGGCGTATGTCTCCTTAATCGTAGTCCAGCAAGCGCGCGACGTGTCCAGAGAAGTTGAGTCCCTGACCGGCATACGCCACGAATCGCCGCAGGCCATCATCCTCCGCAACGGGCGCGCGGTCTGGAACACTTCGCACTGGCGCATCACACGCTCTGCGGTTGAAGAGGCCGTGCGCCAAAACGCATAAAAGCTTCTGCATTTTTTATGAGCGATACGATGGAGAGACGCGGGCCTTCGGTAGAGCCGCGCGAGATTATGCAGGAGGGCGATGCTCGCGTGCGTATCACGTGGGCCGACGGGCGCGTCTGTAGCTTCGACGCGCCGAAGCTTCGTCGCGCCTGCCCCTGCGCTGGTTGCGTCAACGAATGGACGGGCCAAAGAACGCTCCGCCCCGAAACCATCTCGGATGCGCTCACCATCGGCGACATAGAGATAGTGGGCCGCTACGCGCTCAACTTTCGCTGGAGCGATGGCCACTCGACAGGCATCTACAGCTTCCGCTATCTGCGCGAGTTGTGCGAGAAACAGGAAAGCGATGAGTGATGCTAAGAAAATCCTGGTGGTGGAAGACGATGATGAGACGCGCGAGTTGCTGCGTATGGCGCTTGAGCGGCGCGGCTATGCGGTCTTCACAGCCGAGGACGGCGTGAGCGGGTTCGAGGAAGCCGTGCGCCACCGCCCAGACCTGATAGTGACGGACATCACCATGCCTGCTGCGGACGGCGCTCATCTGGTCAGGCGCGTGCGCGACACGCCGGAAGTCGCAGACACGCCTATTCTCATCACGACGGGCTTCGGCACAGGCAATGCCACCTTCACGCTCGCGCAGGGAGCGACCGCCTACGAACCCAAGCCCATCAACCCTCAAAGCTTCATGGCAACGGTGGAAAGACTGCTAGGAAAGTGATGCGCGCTGAGTACTTTTTTTATGGTTGAAATATTAGGTTGGTGTAGCTCGTTTATTCTGGTGCTGACGATTGCCAAGCAGGTGTACAAGCAGTGGAAAGAGGGGTCGAGCAAGGGCGTTTCGAAATGGCTTTTCATAGGCCAGATGTCCGCTTCGCTGGGCTTTACTATTTATAGCTGGCTGGTCGGCAACTGGGTCTTCGTCGCCACCAACGGCGTCATGCTTCTCAACGGGTTTGCGGGACTGCTGATAGTCTTGCATCACAGGCGGCGCGCAGAGAGAAATAAGGGCGCGCGTAGCGAGACGGGTGTAGACTTAGAGACGGAAGGCGCATAATCTATGAGTTCAAACGGAGCGCGGGGGCCAGCGTCCTGGCGACCGGCTCACTACTGCTTTCCATAGAAAGAGACGAAACGATTCACATGAACGAGAGAGATTTTTTCGACGAGAGACAGGAGACCAAGCAGGCCAGCTTCTCCTGCCCTTTCTGCCGCGAGCGGGCAGACTACGACGTGCGCTGGATGAAGCGCACGAAGAAGCGGCAACTGCCGCGCGGCGCAAACGAGCAGGATCGCCGTCGCTTCGAGAACTCGCGCGACTACATGGTACGCATAGACGACCAGCTTGCGTGCAAGAACGTGCGCTGCCGCAAACGGTTCGAGATTCCGAATTCGCAATCGGTCGTCTTCATTTGATTTCAACCCACAGCTAAGAGGAGCAGATGAATCATGGACGAGTTAATCAAACAGGTTTCCGAGCGCTCCGGCATCTCCGAAGCGCAGGCCCGCACAGCCGTCGAAACGGTCGTCGGCTTCATCAAGGAGCGATTGCCCTCGCCCATAGCAGGACAGGTTGACGGAGTTCTCAGCAGCCAGGCGGGCGCAATAGGCTCAGGGATTGACGCCGTCAAAGACCGCGCGGGCGACATGCTGGGCGGCCTCGGCGGGATGTTCGGCAAGAAAGATTAAGCGCGCCTGACAAAAACCTCTGGCGTCACGATATTCGTAGGGGCAAGGCTTGTCCCTGCCCCTACTGTTTTGTTAGCAGGAGAGATGATGAACAACAATCCCGAACTGTTGAAAGACCAGTTGGAAGAGTATGAAGAGGAGTTGAAGGGCATCAAGTCGTACGTCAAAGAGTTGAATGATATGACCGCACGCCACGGCACAGACAGCGAGGTGGTCAAAGACGACTTGTTCGAGGCAGAGAGTAACAGCAATTACTACGAGGCGGAGATAACGCGCATCAAGCGAGAGCTTGGGCAATCGGGCATAGCGCCGAAAGTTCAGGCGGCGGCGAAAGCCGTTATGCCGCAGACGGCCAAACAGGGCGTCGGCTCGCTGCTCTTTTCCTCAATCGGTTTTCTGGCAGGATTACTCCTTGGCACTCGCCTTCAACGCTCGCACGACCGTAAAAGAGAGCGTTGAATTTTAGATTGACCTATTCCTCTTCTTCTTCGTCTTCGTCGCTGCACACCTGCATGATGTCTTCCCATGCAGCCAGTCTGACAGGGTCATTGCGATAGAAGTCGCGCATCACGGGGTCTAGCTCCGCGCCTATCTTTCGGCCTTCTTCAAGCAACTCAGAGACGCGGCGATTCGACTCTTCATCCAACCCTTCGGGGTGTGCGTCGTTCAGCCTCTTCATCTCTTTAATAATCTTGTTCATCTCACCGAAGAGGTCTCTATGTTCCATACAGCGATGCTCCCTCCCAGCTTAAAGATTTGAGCGCATCTGCGACTCACCCTTCATTCATCTTAAATTGACCCACTACAGGATACATCTTTTTATTGCCCGTCTCACTCACATGACGTATAATGTTTTGTTAGTAAGTCCCGTCGTAGATGGTTAGGCCGAATTTACTCACTCTTCAGTTTCGGAGGAAGGCCATGAAACAGTGCCCCCTGTGCAACCGCACATACCCGGATGAAACATTAACTTATTGTCTGGACGACGGTGCCGTCCTATCAACTCCTTATGACCCGCAGGCGACCCAGATTATGCCCG
>JACVRN010000292.1 GCA_014534425.1 Pyrinomonadaceae bacterium | reverse complement strand
CCTCCGAGAGCTTGAGCATCACGTTGCCTGTAAAACCGTCTGTGACGATGACGTCCACCGTGCCCGTAAAGACGTCGCGGCCTTCGACGTTGCCGACGAAATTCAAGCTCGTCAAATCGCGCAGCAGCGGAAAGGCTTCCTTCGTCAGGTCGTTGCCTTTGGCTTCCTCCTCGCCGATGCTCATCAGGCCGACGGCAGGGCGAACCGTATTGAGCACGGCGCGCGAATAAGCGTCGCCCATAATGGCAAACTGCGACAGGTGCAAAGGCTTACAATCGGAATTTGCACCGACATCGACCAGCAAGGTGGGCTTTCCCGTCTTGGTCGGAATCTGTGCCGCGAGCGCCGGGCGATCAACTCCCGGTAGCATGCCTATCACCATCCGAGCCGTAACCATCACTGCCCCGGTATTACCGGCCGAGACGAGACCATCTGCCAGGCCATCTCTTACGAGTTGTGCGCCAATTCTCAAAGAACTGTTCTTCTTACGCCTGACGGCCGTGGCCACAGGCTCATCCATCCCTATGGCTTCCGACGCTGCGACGAGAGTGACGCCCAGATCTCCATCTCGTCGCCAGCCACAGCGCCTCAGTTCCGGCTCAACAATTTCCGGACGGCCTACAAGTATAACCTTGATGCCCAGATCACGCGCAGCCGCCAGCGAGCCATCAATCTCCACGTGCGGAGCGTGGTCACTGCCCATCGCGTCTACAACGACTTTTCCGGTTAGCTGATGATTGCGCTCCATTAATGTCAGGCGCCGAATTGGTCCGCTTTACGCTTCTTGATTAACCGAAATCACTTCACGCCCTTTATAGAAACCACACTTCGGGCAGATTCTATGCGGCATACGTGGTTCCTGACAGTTAGGGCACTGCGACGTGTTCGGCGCTCTAAGCGCATCATGCGCCCGACGCTTGTCGCGTCGCGCCTTTGAATGTCTACGTTTTGGATTAGGCATTGATAACTCCTTACGATAACTACACCGAAATAAAATGGATATCCTTATATTGCTTCCGAGAACAAGTTAAGTCTACCTGCTCTCTTTTAATGCCGAAAGCCCGCTCCAGCGCGGGTCTGTCTCCTGCTGCTCGCAGCCGCATTCTGCGGAATTCAGGTCCGTACCGCAATGCGGACACAATCCTCGACAATGTTCACTGCACAGTAAGCGGCCAGGGATACTTAGAAGCACCTGCTCGCGCACAAGATCTTCTATGTCAAGCTCATCGCCTTCAAAGACAGAGAACTCCATCTCATCTTCGGTCAGTTCCGCAGCGCTTTCTCCCTCTCCGTATTGGTCAGCCGGAATGAAAGCGACATCCGTTTCAATCTCTACCGGCATCGGTATAGGCTTCAAACAGCGGTGGCACAGCACCTCGACCTTACCTTTAATCTGACCGCGTATTCGCACCTCTACCCCATTCGATTGAGCACGCAGAGAAACCTCAAGGGGTTCAACAAGTTGCGTCTCTTCATCGAGAACCAGCTCTTCCGGCCTATAGCTATGATTGAGGACTTTACTTCCTCTGCCAAGCTCTGTCACATTGAGTCGCATCGTATACGCCACATCTCATGGAGATAAAAGGTGAAAACAGTCGCGCCTTGCGCAAAAGGAGTTAGTTAACACCAGAATTCCTATGCTGTCAACGCCGCGCCCGCCAATCCGGCAGCTCTCCATCTTTAGACAGCGGAGTTACCAGAATCTGGAGCTAAACGCTAGAGAATCTGATATCAAAAGCCTACTCAACGCCTCGTCGTCAGAGACTAAAATCTGCTTCTTCTGTCTATACTCCAAAGAAGTGAGGGTCGCGCCAGCAGATCTTTTGATTTTGGGCGTTCGAAGTGCGGCAGCCCTGTAT
>JACVRN010000092.1 GCA_014534425.1 Pyrinomonadaceae bacterium | reverse complement strand
TGGCAAAACGATGCGAAGTCTGCGGCAAGGGGCCGCAATTCGGCAACAATGTTTCACACGCAAATAATCGTACGCGCCGTCGCTTCGATCCCAACCTGCAATCCATACGCGTGCAGCAGCCCAAGGGCGGAGTTGCGCGCATGAAGGTCTGCACCAGTTGCATCAAGGCAGGCAAGGTAGCGAAGGCTGCCTGAAGCGCTTCACTTAAAACTCTCTTTTCAAAGATGCTCAAAACAAGGCTACCGGCTGTACGGGCTACAAAAAAATGTAGTCTCCGAATGGCCGGTAGCTATTCTTTTCCGGCCAGCGCGATGGCCTCTATCTCAACTCGCGCATCGCGCGGCAGTCTTCCGGCCTCTATAGTTGAGCGCGCCGGGCAAGCCTCGCCAAAGAAGCGCGCGTAGACCTCGTTCATGGCCCCGAAATCATTCAGGTTGGAGAGGAACACGGTCGTCTTAACGACCCTCTCAAGGCTGGAGCCTGCGGCTTCCAGCACGGCCATGAGGTTGCGTAAAACCTGCTCGGTCTGCTCCTGAATGCCTCCGGGGACGAACTGGCCCGTCTCAGGGTCAAACGGAATCTGTCCCGAACAGAAGATGAAACCATTGGCACGAACGGCCTGTGAATACGGCCCGATAGCGTTCGGCGCACGCTCCGTTTTGATGATCTCCTTCACAGTATAGACGACCTCTTTTTCATAGCCTGAAACAAAACATGCATTTTAACACTAAAGATGGAAAAAGGTAAAAGGCGGAGAAGCTATGCGATTCCCTGAAGGCGTTCGACATCCAGGACGCCGGGGACGCTCTTGATGGAGTTGATGACTTTGTCTAGGTGTTTGACATCGAAGACTTCGACGGTGACTTCTATGCGGCCACGGTCGTCTTCCGCGACTGAGGCGCGTGCGTCGCGTATGCCGGTCTTGATGTCTGCGATTGCGCCAGTGATGCCGGCTATCATGCCCGTGCGGTTCTCAGTAATCGCCAGCAGCTTGACGGCGTATGAAGCATTGTCACTCTTGCCAGCCCATTCGACTTCAACTATGCGCTCGGGGTTTACCATCAGGGACTGCACGTTCTTGCAAGTTCTGGCATGAACGGCCACGCCCTTGCCGCGCGTGATGTAGCCTATGATTTCTTCGCCGCGAAGCGGGTTGCAGCAGCGAGCGCGCGTCACCAGGAGGTCGTCAACGCCGCGCACTACTATGGCGTCGTCGCCCAAACGTATGAGTCGTCGAACGGCTCGCATGCCACTTCTGAGGCGAGACTCTTTCTGGGTATCAAGCTCTTCGAATTTTTCCGGGCCGAGCAGCTTGGCGATGATGTTGCGCGGGATAATCTTGCCGTAGCCTATAGCGGCCAGCAGGTCTTCCACACGCCCGTAGCCGTACTCGTTGGCGATGCGCTTGAACTCGCCGTCCGTGTCGCCAAGAAGCTTTTTGGCTGAAAGCTGAAAGCGCGCGGCCTCTTTCTCAAAGAGCTTGCGGCCAATCTCTATTGATTCGGCGCGCTGTTGCTCGGCTATGAAGTGGCGCACGCGGTTGCGCGCACGCGAAGTCTTGATGAAGTTCAGCCAGTCGCGCGAAGGGTGCGAGTTGGGGCTGGTCAGAATCTCCACCACGTCGCCATTCTGTATCTGCGTGCGAAGCGGCACCATGCGACCGTTAATGCGAGCGCCCGTGCAGGTATTGCCCACCTCCGAGTGAATCATGTAGGCGAAATCTATGGGCGTCGCTCCGCGCGGAAGCTGAATCACCTTGCCCATAGGCGTGAAGGCGTAAACGTCCTTCGGATAGAGGTCTAGCTTTAAGGTGTCCAGAAAGTCCTTAGAATCTTTGACCTCCTGCGTCCATTCGACCAGAGAGCGCAGAGCCTTCAGAGCTTCGTCTTCGTCGTGCGCGCCGCGACGGCCTTCCTTATATTTCCAGTGCGCGGCCACGCCCTCTTCCGCTATGTGATGCATTTCGAGGGTGCGAATCTGCACCTCGAAAGACTGGCCCTTGCTGCCTATGACGGAGGTGTGGAGCGATTGATACAGATTGTCGCGCGGCGTGGCTATCCAATCTTTGATGCGGCCCGGCACGGGCTTCCAGGTGTTGTGTATAACGCCGAGCGCCGCGTAGCAGTGGCGAATCTCGTTAGGAGTAATCACGCGAGCCGCCACGAGGTCATAAACCTGATCAAGGTCGATTCGCTGGCGGCGCAGTTTTTTCCAGATGGAGTAGAGACGTTTGACGCGGCCTTCTATACGCACGAACGGGACTTCCGCTTCGTGCATCTTCTCTTCTATGCGGCCCGTGATGTCTTTGAGGAACGCTTCGTTCTCCGGCCTACGCTTTTCAAGCTGTGCCGTGAGGGTACGATAATCTTCTGGGTGAAGATGCTGGAAGGCTAAGTCTTCAAGCTCGCCGCGCAGTTTACCCATGCCCAGGCGGTGCGCTATCGGAGCGTAGATGTCCATAGTCTCCTGCGCTATGCGCTTACGCTTTTCGGGCTTCAAGAACTGCAAAGTCCGCATGTTGTGAAGACGGTCGGCCAGCTTGACCAGAACGACGCGCACGTCGTTGACCATAGCCAAGAGCATCTTTCGAACATTCTCCGCTTCCTGTTCCTCTTTCGAGACGTTGCTAATCTGCGCTATCTTGGTCAGCCCGTCGACCAGGTGCGCCACCTCGTCGCCGAAATACTTGCGTATGGTGTCCAGGTCAACGAGCGTGTCTTCGACAACGTCATGCAGGAGGCCCGTGGAGACGGAGACTTCATCAAGGCGCATGTCCGCCAGGATATTTGCCACTTCGAGCGGGTGGACAAGATAAGGCTCGCCAGAGGCGCGCGTCTGTCCCTTGTGCTCGCGCGCAGAGAAAAAGTAGGCGCGGCGCAGCAGGTCTAAATCTGCCTGCTGGTGGTTGCGGCCAACTTTCTCGATAATGTCCTCTATGCGAATCATTCGGTGCCGAGCCTAAAGATGCTTTTTTCTCAGATATTTTAGATGCGGACGCAGCCCGCTTAATTGCTTACGAAACACAAAGCGCGCCGCCATAAGAATAGGTGATGCCTGACCTGTAAGTCGAGCTATCAAAAGGCCGGGGTAAAAAGCAAAAGGCAAAAGTAAGAGAGAGAAGACCGCGCTCTTCTTCTTCACTTTTGCCTTTTGCCTTTTTACTTTTGCCCTTCTTAGGTGGCGGGAGGCGAGGGAGTCTTCTTGGCCTCTTCCTCCTTCTTCTTCTGGTCGCTCAGTTGGGTGGTGCGGGCCTGGGCTTCGTCGGCCTGCTTCTTATAGTTGGCCTTGTCCTCGGGCTTGTTATCCATGTCCGCAATCTTGACCTTTTCCAGCAGCAGGTTGGTCTTGTAGCCCCAGGCTTTTTCGTTGTTCGGGTCGAGCTTGATTGCCGTCTCTACGTTTTCAAGCCCGCGCGTCACGCACATGTTTATCTTGTCGTACTCCGCCTGATCCTGCGGCTTGACCCACTGGACGACCGTCTTGCCCTCTTTCTCTACCATCTTCTGGTTGGTCTTCTGCTCCGTGACCTGGAAGGAGCATTCCCATTCCTTGTTGGCAAGGAAGGTGTAAGCCTCGCTCCGCTTGGCGGGTTCGACCGATTCGTCCTGTGCGCGCTGTTTAATCCAGGCTATCTGCTCTTCCGTCTTCCCCAGTTGTCCGAGCAGGAAGGCTACGGCCTTGTAGGCTTCGTCGTTGTTCGGATTCTTCGCCAGAATGCGCTTGTAAGCCTCTATGGCATCGGTCGCCTTCTGAAGATTTTCCGGCGTCTCAACGCCCTGCTTGTACTGCGCGTGAATCGAACGGGCTATAAAGAGCGGCGCGTTCTTGTCATCCGGGTAAAGCTGAAGCGCTCTTTCCGAATGCTGCTGGGCTTCCGAGAATCTTCCGGCTTTGTAGGCGCGTGCGGCTTCGTTAATCTCGTTCTTGGCGCGGATGCGATTGATTAAACTGCAACCCGGCGTGCCGACGAGTAGAACCAGGATCAGGAGCGCGAACCTGGCATGAGAGAGTTTCATCGCTTGATAGCTCCAAAAGAAATGATGAATGCAGCGCGCCGAAATGATGAATTAAAGAGCGTGCCCTTCATTCATCATTGCGGCACTGCTGACTTTTGCCTTATTGATCGAGGGCGTCTACCTGTAATCCGACAGGGGTTGCGCCCGCACCCTTGACGGCGTCTATGACTTTGACCACTTCGCCGTACTTGACCGACTTCGGCGCTTTGATAAAGACGGTCTTGTAGAGTTCGCCCGTGGCAGGGTTAATCTGGTTCCTCTCCTTGCGCTGCTGGAAGATGCCCGCCAGCGTGGAACCGAGTTGGCCCGTGTCATTGACAGACCCGATGTCCTGCCCGTTCAGTTGCAGCTTGAGGTCTTTGGAAATATCCACGCGCAGGTTAAGCTCGAAGGCCGTAGCCTGCGTCTGCTCTTCTTTCGGCGGCGTAGGAATCAACGCCTTGAAGCGGCTGGGCTTCAAGGGCGTGACCACCATGAAGATAATCAGCAGCACGAGCAGCACGTCTATCAACGGCGTGACGTTGATGTAGGGTACGGCTCTCGATCCTTCGCCGGAATTGCCTCCACCCATTCCCATAATTAAAAACTCCTTCGAGCGGCTAAAGAGGAAGCCACAGGGGCGCTACGTTGTGCGCCCGCAGCTTTCTCCGTAGCCTTGACCTTTTTTATTTACGAAGCCGGAGCAGGGGTTTCCGCTCCGCCCTTCTTCTTCTTATCGGCGACAAGCCCTATTTGCTGGACTTCTCCTTTGCGCCGCACTTCATCAATGACGCCGACGACATCTCCGTAAGAGACGCCGACGCCCGACTTGATGTAAACAATCTGCTCTTCGGGCGGCTTCTTCTCCATACGGCGTTTGACTTCCGTGCCGATGTCGCCTTTGTTAATCTTCTCTTTGCCCAGGTAGTACTCGCCATCCTGCGGGATGGAGATGACCACCGAAGACTCTTTGATGATGGCCGGGTCAACGTCAGGACTGTTGGTCTCGCGCGGGATGGCAACTGTGACACCCTGTTGAAGAAAGGGCGTGACCACCATGAAGATGATTAGCAGCACCAGCATGATGTCTACCATCGGCGTGACGTTGATTTCGGAGTTGAATCCTCCGCCGCCGCCTGCACTCATTCCCATAAAGCTAACTCTCCTTCGAGTAATGTCGCTCGCGCCCAGAGCCTAGAGCGCGTGCGCCCGCTTCTGTTTCTTTCGCAAGGTAAGAAGAGCGCGAGTCCCGCCGCATCCGTTTGGCCTTTCAGGCCCAGAGGAGGGGTTGCCACGCTTTTGTTGTTGCAAAGGACTCGCGCTTCGCCTTAACAGAGAAAGCGCACTCGTCTTCCGGCTCTTCAGGCACGCGCGCCCACTACGGCTTCAATTGACGCGTGCGGTTCTTCAGGAAGTAGTCGATTAACTCCGAAGCAGAGTTGTCCATCTCCACGACGAAGCCGTCAACCTTACTGGTAAAGTAGTTGAAGAGCCACACGGCGGGCACGGCCACGGCCAGTCCGAGCGCCGTCGTAAAGAGCGCTTCCGAAATACCGCCCGCCACCGCAGCGATACCCGCAGACTCAGCGTTCTTCATGCCCTGGAACGCGTTGATGATGCCGAACACCGTTCCGAACAGCCCCACGAACGGAGCGGTCGAGCCGATGGTCGCTAGTCCCGACAGGCCGCGACGAAACTCAGCCGTCTTGATGGCGATGGCGCGTTGCAGTGCGCGCTTACTGGCCTCTATCTCGTCGCCGGAGATTTCGCTCGATTGCTCGTGCGCTCTAAACTCCTGAAGACCGGAGTTGACCACCATCGCAAGGTGCGATTTTCTGTGCTTGTCAGAAATGTTGATGGCCTCTTCTATGCGGTCGTTCTTGAGAGCCTGCGCGACGCGCGGGGCGAACTGGCGGGACTGCTGCTTGGCAGCGCGGTAAGTCAAAAAGCGCTCGACCATGATGGCTATTGAATAGACGCTCATAATCAAGAGGATGATCACGACGCCGAGCGCCACCCAGCCCAAGTGCTTGAGCATTTCCGTGACGGTGAAAGCGTTCGCCGTTTCGGCTCCGCCGCCACCGCCGCCGCCCTGCTGGGCCGCTTCCTGCCACAAGAAGACAAAAAAGCCGAAGGCTTTCGTTCCGAGAAAACTAGCTAGAATATTCACGGTAAACCCCTCCAAAGGTTTTAATTCATTACATGAGAGCGGGAGATTCAGATGCCTTAGAGCGGGAGCGACCCCCGAAAGGTTGGCTCCCGCCTCTTCGACATTAAGCCCCGGCTACTACAACTGGAAATTATAAGTAATCACGCCTGTGACTTTGACGGGCTGGCCCGAAAGCTTCGTCGGCGAGAACTTGGCTCCGTAAGCTGCCTGTGTGGCCGCCTGCAAGAGAAGCGGCGGGCCGCCGACGGCGCGTGCCGAGATGACGTTGCCGTTCTCGTCAATAGTCACCTGAACGGTCACGGTTCCGGTCTGACGCGCAGCCTTGGCTACAGGCGGATAAGCGGGCTTGGGAAGACTGATGGCCCTGCCGTTCAGGACGCCGCCGGAGATGGGCGCTTTGGGCACCGGCTTTGGCGTCGCAGCAGGCGCTGGCGGCGGCGGCGGCGGTTCATCAACCACCGGCGCTCCACCACCACCTCCGCCTGTACCCGTGCCAGGCCCCGCGTTCGGAAGCGTAGGGCCGCCCGGCGCTATATAGTCGCGGTTGCCCTTAACTGCGCCAGCAACGTCAGGCGGAGACTGATTGGTCGTGACCTTAATCTCCTTGGGCGCGGCTTCAGGTCTTTCGGTCGTCAACTCTCTAACGGTTGTGACCTCTCGCTCCTGGCTCGCGGCCTGCTGCTTGGGCGCAGCCTGCGGCTTATCGGGCTGCTTCTCTTCTATGGGCACGGGCGCGACCAGAGTGACCAGTTCAAGGTTCTGGTTCTCAAGCTGCGCGTCGTACCAGAAGATGCTGCCGATAAAGAGGGCAGTCAAGACGACGGCGTAGATGAGAATCGTGCCGCCTATGAATGAGCCTTTCCTCGCAAGGTCTTCTTTGTGCGAAGAGGACTCAACAAGATTGTCGAACATAAAAGGTGTTCCTCCCTATTCCGGTGCCAAATGGATCAGGGGTACGAAATCAAAAGATCGAATAACTGCGAAAATCGCGCACTCAAAAAACTTTCGAGCAGCCCGCTTGATGACAAATTTCATTGCAAGAGGTGGAGGAGGTCGCGGCGGCCCTCTAGTGAAGCTCGTTTGATTCCGAAGCTTCAAAAGTCTACGGCGTTGGGCCGCTCGTGCGGGGAAAATAAATCGGTCGCAACCGGCCACTAAACATAGACCACCGCGCCTGCCGGTAGCCCCCCTCGAAAGGATGAAACGCGGGCGCGTATGAAGTAACTATTTAATTGGCCAGCAACGAGCGCAGTCTATGCCGCACTGCCCCGTAAAGTCAAGCGTAAAATCGGTTACAAAGTGATTGCGAAAGTAAATTCTTCCGGGCCGAGGCGGACAAAGATTTTCCGGCCCCTGACGGTGAAGCGCTTAGCTGCGCGCCGCGCCGTGCGGCTCGCCCACACGGCTTCCGCCTCCGCCACTGGTCTGCGTGCCGCGCGACGAGCGTGCTGCTCCGCCTCCGGCTCGCGCAGCGCTGCCGCGCGCCGCCGCCCGCTCGGCCTGCTTGACAGAAGTGGGCAGAGCGCTCGTGCGTCCCTTATCAAGCCGCTCCTGCCACCAGACCATGATGGGGCTTGCGATGGCTATGGAAGAGTAGGTTCCGAAGACTATGCCAATCAGGAGCGCGAGCGAAAAGCCGCGCAGCACCTCGCCGCCGAAAACCACCATCGCCA
The DNA here is from genome assembly GCA_014534425.1 of Pyrinomonadaceae bacterium. Lineage (GTDB taxonomy): Bacteria > Acidobacteriota > Blastocatellia > Pyrinomonadales > Pyrinomonadaceae > JACVRN01. Next base: position 12,164 of record JACVRN010000092.1, on the reverse strand, counting down.
GCACGGAGAGGAAGACCAGCCCCGAAGTGATGACTGTGCGCGAGAGCGTCTGATTGATGGCGTCGTTCGTAATCTTGTAGAGCGATTCGCGCCTGTGCAGGCGCAGGTTCTCGCGTATGCGGTCAAAGACGACGATGGTGTCGTTGACGGAAAAACCAACCAGGGTCAGAAGCGCCGCGATGACGGTCAGGCTTATCTCCCACTGGAAGAGCGAGAAGAAGCCGAGCGTGACAAGCACGTCGTGGAAGACGGCTATGACGGCAGCCGCGCCGTAACTCCACTCGAAGCGAAAGCCTATGTAGGCCAGGATTCCCACGAGCGCCAGAAGAGTGACGGCCACTGCCTGATTGCGTAGCTGCTGACCGGCGACAGGCCCCACCTGGTCTGTTCCTTCAATCTTGAAAGCGGCGTTGGGGTCTGAGCCGAAATCGCCTTTGGTTTCAGGCCCGAAGCTCTCAAGCGCCTTTCTAACCTTCTCGCGCCCCACGTCGACCTGCGCCTGCGCTTCGGTTGCGCCGGTGGCAGCCGCGCCCGGATTCTGAAGCGGCAATCTGATGAGCGCCTCGTCCGGCTTGTTCTGGTCTAGCTGGATAACGGCGTCGCTGATTCCCTGTGCGGCGACGGCGCTGCGTATCTGCTCGTCCGTGGGTCGCTGGCGGAACTTGACCGTGACGACCGTTCCGCCCTTAAAGTCAACGCCGAGGTTGAAGGCTTCCGTGCCTCCGGGCACAGCCTGCCGGACGATGGCCGAAGCCAGCCCGGCCAGCATTATCAGCGTCGAGACAGTTATGAAGATACGGCGGTCAGCCAGCCAGTCAATCCGAACGTCTTTGAAAAATTGAATCATAATTATTAGCTATCAGCTATCAGCTATCAGCTATCAGCAAAAGCAATAAAGCTGATTGCTGACGGCTGATGGCTGACTGCTTCGTTAAATACTTAGTGTCTCCACTCTGCGTCCCTTGCGGTTGAGGAGCCAGATAAAGATTGTGCGCGAGACGTAGACAGCCGAGAAGAGGTTGCATATCAGACCGAGTACGAGCGTGACGGCGAAGCCGCGTATTGGCCCTGTGCCGAAGACAAAGAGAAAGAGCGACGAGATGATGGTCGTCACGTGCGTGTCTATGATGGTCACGAAGGCTCTTGCGAATCCCTGCTCCACAGCCGACGGCACGGTCTTTCCCGTTCGCAACTCTTCACGTATGCGCTCGAAGATAAGAACGTTCGAGTCCACGGCCATGCCTATAGTTAGAATGATGCCGGCTATGCCGGGCAGGGTGAGCGTCGCGCGAAAGATAACGAGGCCAGCGACCGTCAAAATCAGGTTCAGGATGAGAGCCACGACGGCGTTGACGCCGGAGCCGCGATAGTAGAAGAGCATGAAGGCTATGACCAGCGCCAAACCGACGAGCGACGATTTTATCCCTGCGCGAATAGAGTCTGCGCCGAGGCTTGGGCCGACCGTTCGCTCTTCCTGATAGACTATGCGAGCCGGAAGCGCGCCGGAGCGCAAGGTGAGCGCAAGGTCTTCAGCAGACTGCTGCGTGAAGCGCCCGCTAATCTCTCCCGAATCCGTAATCTGCGACTTGATGTAGGCTATGGATTTTACTTCGTCGTTGAGCACCACTCCCATGTACTCGTTGATGCTCTTGCCTGTCCAGTCGCCGAACTTCTGCGCGCCCGCAGGCTTCAAAGAGAACTGGATTTGATAATCGTCCGAGCCTGCGCGCGAGGTGACGGCCTGCGCGTTGCGAAGCTCAGAGCCGGAAACCACCGGCGGGTACTCTACGACAACGTAGCTCTTCGGCTTCTGCGGATTATTAGCAGTGTCGGTCTGACCGCTTGCCGTCGTAGGCTCGTCGCGCTCGCTGTAGGGCAGAACCCTTCGCGTGGCTGATTCCTGCCCGCCGATTGAGGCCAGTGCCTCTTCGCGCGTAGCGTACTTCTGCACGGGCGCGGGACTCGCGGGGCTGACGACGTGAACAAGCTCAAGGCGCGACTCGCCGACCAGTAGAGCCTTGATGCGTTCGGGATCGTTGATGCCGGGCATCTGAAGAAGAATCTGGTTTGAGCCGGGCGCGCCGTGCGTCTGCAAAGTCGGCTCTGTGACGCCGAAGGCGTTGATGCGGCTGTCTATGATTTTCAGCGATTGGTCTACGGCCTGCTGAGAGATGAGGCGCTGTTGTGCGACCGGCAGAGTCCATGTGATGACGCTGCCCGACTCGGATTCAGTCCAGTCGCTCAGACCAATCTTCTTCTGAACGGCGTCGCGCACCTGCTGATTCTTTGAGGCGTCGCCAGTGTCCAGAATGACGCGATAGGTCTTGTTGGCAGTTTCGGCGCGAACCTCCTTGACGGGCAGTCCTGCATCCTTGGCGGCCTGCTGCGCGGCGGCGGCATTATCGTTGGTCAGCTTCGCCAGGTATTCATCCGTCTGCACCTGCATGACCAGATGCGAGCCGCCCCGGAGGTCAAGGCCGAGACGAATATTTTCCTGCAAGGTATTTTTGATTCCCGCCCAGGTGAAATCCTTCAAGGTGGGCTTGCGTCTAGGCCCTATGACGATATAGAGCGCCGCAATCGTCACGAGGAGAATAATGATGATGCGTTGCAGAAGGTTTTTCTTCTTCATAAATCAGCTATCAGCCATCAGCTACCAGCTATCAGCAAAAGCAATAAAGCTGATTGCTGACGGCTGATGGCTGACTGCTTTCTTACTTCTTTTCTTCTTCCTGTTGCAGCCCGGCGACCGCCGAGCGCGCGACTTCCAGCATGGACTTGTCTGCTGTACGCATAATCAGGCTGGTTTCGCGCACGCTCTGGACGACTCCTATGATGCCGCCCGTGGTGACGATTTTGTCTCCGGCCTTGAGGTTACTGATGGTCTCCTGCAATTCGCGCTGGCGTCGTCGCTGCGGCAGGATAATCAGCACGTAGAAGACGCCGAAGATTAAGACCCACGGCAAGATGAGCGTCAGAAAACTGCCCGCGCCGCCGCCTTGAAAGAAGATGAAGAGTAACGTCATTTCGTTTTTTAGAGTTTGGGGAATGTAAAATTCCGGCAAAGGTCGCACGCGTCGAAGCACGAAGGCGAATCAGCCCCGAACTACTCGACTCCAGAGCTGACTCCCTCTAGAAACTCCCGCCGAAATCGCGTGAAATCGCCAGAACGGATAGATTGCCTCACGCGTCGCATAGTGTCAAGGAAGAACGCAAGGTTATGATGCGTCATGAGAATACTGGCAAGCATCTCTCCCGCCTGGTAAAGGTGGCGCAGGTAGGCGCGCGAATGCCTGCGGCAGACGGAGCACACGCAAGCTTCGTCCAAGGGGCGCGTGTCCGAACCATAGCGAGCATTCTTTATATTGAGCTTTCCCTTTGAGGTGAACGCCTGGCCCGTGCGACCGTTGCGCGTGGGCAGGACGCAGTCGAACATGTCCACGCCGCGCGCCACAGCCTCTATCAAATCCTCAGGCGTGCCGACTCCCATCAGGTAACGCGGAGAGGCGGCGGGCATGCGCGGCGCAATCTCTTCTATACAAGCGTACATCACAGGCTTCTCTTCGCCCACGCTCAAACCGCCTATGGCATAACCGTCAAAGCCTATCTCCACGGTTCTCTCCAGACTTTCTCTTCTGAGGTCAAGATGCGATGCGCCCTGGACTATGCCGAAGAGAGCCTGCGCGCCCGTCAAGCCGTCACGCGCCTCGACTCGTCCGGTGTCCGCGCCAGCGCGTTGCAGATTATCGAAGGCCGCGCGTGACCTACTTGCCCAACGCGAAGTCAACTCCATGCTTGTGCGCGCGACCTCGTGCGTGGCTTCGCCCGGCGCGCATTCGTCAAAGACCATCACGATGTCTGAGCCTAACGCGGCCTGCACTTCCATAGAGACTTCGGGCGAGAGAAAGCGCAAGCCGCCGTCTACGTGCGAGCGAAACTCCGTCCCCTCTTCCGTAATCTTTCGCAGCGCGCCCAAACTCCAGACCTGAAAGCCGCCCGAATCCGTCAGCAGAGAGCGCGGCCAGCCTATGAATTTATGCAAGCCGCCGCACTCACGAATCACCTCCGTGCCGGGCCGCAGCCAGAGGTGATAGGTGTTGCCGAGGATGATGCGCGCGTCTAGTTCTTCGGATTCGAGCGCTTCAAAGCGCGTGCCCTTGACCGTCCCGGCTGTCCCGACCGGCATGAAGACGGGCGTCTCTACAACGCCCCGTCTAGTCATCAAACGGCCCGAACGCGCCTCGCCCTCACGCGCCACAACCTCAAAACGGATTGCCTGCTCATTCATTAGATTTGGAGTATCAAAATTTCAAGGAAGATTCAAACAGGGATGGACAGAGATTGTCAGGATAAAGAATAAACTCTTTCTCTTTTTATCCTCTCTATCCTGTCTATCCCTGTTAATTTCTCAGTGCAGAGTTTGACGCGGCGTGGCGGTTTGCGGGTTCGCTTCTTCCTGGTCTGGGCGAAGGTCGCGGGAGTCCGCTACGATTGGAACTCTGAATCTTTCGACGCTGATGACGGGCAGGTGTATGGTGAAGGTCGCGCCCTGGCCTTCGCTTTTGGCTTCGACGTGGCCGCCGTGCGCTTCGACCAACTCTTTGACGAGCGCCAGTCCTATGCCTAATCCTCCGTGCCTGCGCTTTGAAGAAGCGTCTGCCTGCCGGAAGCGGTCGAAGACGAAGGGCAGGAAATCGCGCGGGATGCCTTCGCCTGTATCCGAGACCTCAACGACTATCCAGCGAATGGCTTCGTTCTCATCATCGTTGATGAGTATGCCTGAGGAATCTATCAGCCTGGAGCGCACGCGGATTGTGCCTTCTTCGGGCGTGAACTTGATGGCGTTGTTCAAGAGGTTCAGGAGCACCTGCTGTATGCGCTGAGAGTCGGCTATAGTCTGCGGGAGCCGCTCGTCCAACGTGAGTTCAAGATGCTGGCGGCGCTGCGAGACTAGCTGGCGAACGGACTGCACGGCCTCCGTGATGGCTTCGTTGATGCTGCACGGCCTGCGCTCAAGATTAAGCCCGCGCCTTTGTATGCGCGACAAATCGAGCAGGTCTGAGATTAACTGCGTGAGCGAAGTCGTGGAGTTGCGTATGACCTCTATGCCGTCCGCGAACTCTTCGTCGGTTTCAATCAACTCGTTTTCAGCAAGAAGCTCTACCCAACCCTTGATGGCTGTCAAAGGCGTTCTCAATTCGTGCGAGAGCGTGGCAAGGAATTCGTCCTTGAGACGATTGGCCTCGCGTAGCTCGGTAATCAGCCTCGCGTTTTCAAGCATGGAGCCGACCTGTGTTGCCACAGCCGTCAGGAGGTCTATGTCGTCTTCTGCCCAACGCCTGTGCCTGCTGGTCTGATGCGCGCTCAAAAGTCCTATGACTCTTCCCTGGTGAATGATGGGGACAACGAGAAGGCTCTTGAGATGTAACCTCTCAATCAGGTCTTCTATGCCGGATGCGAGCGAGTGCGAGCGGGCGTCGTTGACGACGAGCGGCTGGCGATGCGTCCTTATCCAGTGCGGGATGGGGTTGCGCTCCCTGACCTCTTCGTCGTGCGTAACGGGCGCAACGCCTTTCTGGCACCACTCTCCGAAATAATCGGCGCGCTCGTTATCGGCAAAGAGCGTGGCGACGCAGCGATCTGCTCCGAGGACTTCGCCCACGCGGCCCACGACAATGCTGATTGCTTCTTTGGGGTCGTTGGCGCGTTGCAGTATGAGCAGGAGACGATTGACGACGGCCTCGCGCTCGGCCTGGGCCTGAATGGTCTTAAAGAGCCTGGCGTTGGCGATTGTCTCAACGGCCTGCGCGGCGAAGATTTCCAGCAGCCGCATGTCGCGCTCGCGGAAACCGCCCGGACGATTCGCCACATAAATAAAGCCAATCAGGTCGCGCTTGATTCTCATGGGCACGCTCAGCGCAGAGCGTATGTCGTACCTTTCGACGAAGCCAGGATTAAAGCGCTCGTCGTTCAAGGGGTCGTTCGAGAAGAAGGGTTCGCCCGTCTGGTATATGTAAGCGTTAGCGCCTTCCTGGTTGAGCTTGAACTGAAACTCTTGCGTCAACTCTGCGGGCGTGTTGTAGCCGGGAGCCTCTGCGCGCACGACTCCGTGGCGTCTATCATAAGTCGCAATCAAACACATCTCGCCGCCCACGAGTTGAGCGATTGATTCGGCAAGCTGTCCGTAGATTTCCGAAGTATCCGTCAGAGTCGAGAAGACGCGAGAGATTTTGTAAAGCCCCTCAAGCTCTTCGCTGCGGCGGCGGCTGACGGCATAAAGACGCGCGTTCGTAAGCGCCACGGAAATCTCTCTCGCCACAGTGTCCAGAAGCTTCAAGTCGTCTTCCGTCCACACGCGCCCGTCCGCAGTTTGATGAAGCTCAACGAGGCCGCGCGGCACGCCGGAGGTGAAAACGGGCGCGGCCAGGATGGAGCGCACGCCCAGAAGCTCGTAAAGGCTACGCAACTCTCCCGCTTCAATCTCCTTGATGTCGCTGACGGCCACGGGTTCATCCGACGAAAGAACTCTCTGCGCGTAGCTGCTCGACATCAAGGGCACGCGATGGCCGCGCATGGAGGCCACGCCCGCGTGAGCCAGGAATTCGTAATCGACCAGCGCGTAAGTTTCTTCGTAGTTGTCGAAGAGGCTGATGTGGCAACGGTCTGCCCGCAGCATGCGGCCAAGGTCGTCAACCGTCTCCTGCAAGACGCTGGAAGGGTCAAGCGAGCTTGAAAGTCGCTGAGCTATGCGCGCCACAAGCTCTTCGCGCTGGGCGGCGGCCTCCATCTCGCGCGAACGACGCTCTGCCTCTTCGAGTAAGAGAACTTTTTCTATGGCGATGGCGAGCGGCGCGGCCAGTCGTTCGAGCGCCATGAGATGTTTGCGCTTGAAGGCGTCGGGCGTGCGGCTCGTCAGATTCAGGCTGCCGATTGCGCGCCGCATGGAAAAGAGCGGGCAGCAGACGGAAGAGCGAAAACCCTCGCGCTCCAAATCCGCGTAGAGATTAAAGCGCTTCTCTTCTTTCAGGTCGGGGATGACGACCATTTCTCGTCGTTCGAGCGCAAACTCCGTGACGGAGCCTTGCATGGCCGCAACCGCTCCGACCGCGAGCGACCCCTTGTGCTCGCCCGAAATCGCCAGCACTCGCAGGCTACGCCCATCTTCGACGGAGAGCGCAATCGAAGCGCGATCAAAGGGGACGAGGGCGCGCATCTGTTCGGACGCGAGGCTGAAGACATCGTCAATCGTGCGGCTGCTGTTGACGGCTGCGACGACGCGGTTGACGACCTCAAGCTGCTCCGTGGCCTCGCGCAGGTAATCAAAGAGCGCGCTCATCTCCGCGCTCGTGACTACGTCCTGCTCCAGCGCGTCCGGCTTCTGCTCCTGGTCAAGATTCCTGACGATGCAGAGAAGCGCGCTGCGATTATCCCAATTGCACGCGAGCCGCTCTATGCGAACATGAAGCGGGTGCTCGCCGTTGACAAAGAGGGTCGCGCGCTCGTAACGCTCCTCCTCATCTTTGCCGTCAAAGTGCAGGAGCGAGGAGACGGGCGTGTCTTTGACGTTCGAGCAAGTGCGAACGGCCAAAGCCGCAAAGCTATCGTTGCAAGCCTGCACGCGCCAGCTCTCTTCATCAATCACCAGAGCGGGGTCGCTCATGTGCTCGAACAACGAGACGAAATCTGTGTCGGGAGTGCTCATAAATTTCCGAAAGTATAGAGGCAAAGCTCGAAACGTTTAGCCTCCGACTTCAGCCTTCCTGCTTTTCTTCTTGTGTCTTTCGATGAGGCGCAGGGGCGTGGCAAAGAAATCGAACTCTTCGCGCAGACGATTCAGCAGGTATCGCTCGTATGAAAAGTGCAGGCCGGGCCGCCCCCCCGCAGTAAAGACCACGAAGGTCGGCGGGCGAACTCCGGCCTGCGTCATGTACTGCACATGCAGGCGCGAGACTCCGCCTTTGACTGGAGCCGGAGCGCCGCCTCCGCGCGGCTGCGCGACGTTGCGCTCAAAGAACGCGTTCAGTTGTGAAGTTGGGATGCGACGATTGCGCGCCTCGCGCGCTCTGATAGCCAGAGGCAAGATTCTTTCGACGCGCTGGCCTGTCAGAGCGGAGATGAAGATTACAGGTGCCCAGTCCAGGAACTTCATCTTGTCGCGCAACTCTCGCTCGAAGGCTGCGGGCGTTCCGGTCTCCTTGTTCGGCACGGCGTCCCACTTGTTAACGCAGATGATAATAGAGCAGCCAGCGTCGAGCGCGTAACCCGCTATGTTTGCGTCCAGCGCCGTTACGCCTTCGGTCGCATCAATGACGAGCAGGGCCACGTCTGCGCGCTCAAGGCTCTTGCGCGCCATGATGACGGAGAGCTTTTCGGCCATCTCGTCCGTCTTTCCCTTGCGGCGGATTCCGGCAGTATCAATGATGCGAAACTTCTCGCCGTCTGCTTCAAGCATGGTGTCAACGGCGTCGCGCGTGGTGCCCGCCACGGGCGAGACTATGACGCGCTCTTCGCCCAGCAGTCTATTCAGGAGCGAAGACTTTCCCACGTTGGGCCGCCCCACAATCGCCAGCCTAAGCTCGCGCGGGACACTCGCCTCTTCATCTTCCGTCGCGCCCTGAATCTCTTCAAAGCCTGCGACAACGGCATCAAGCAGGTCGCCTACGCCGTCGCCGTGCTCTGCGGAGACGGGCACTACTTCGTCGAAGCCGAAGCGAAAGAATTCGCCCGCGTCAGCTTCCAGGCGCGCGGCATCAGCCTTGTTGGCCGCGACAATCACGCGCTTTCCTGTCCCGCGCAGGAGCCTCGCCAGTTCTTCATCAAGCGGGGTCGTGCCGCGCCTGACATCCACGACCCAGATGAGCGCCTGCGCTTCTTCAATCGCAGCCGACGCCTGCTTCAATATGTTTGCGGGGATAACCGCATCGTCGTCGGGCACTATGCCGCCCGTGTCGACTACTGCGAAGGTGTGCCCCGACCATTCGGCTTCGCCGTAGATGCGGTCGCGCGTGATGCCAGGCTCGTCGCCAACTATGGCGCGGCGCTCGCCCGTCAGGCGATTAAAGAGCGTGGACTTGCCTACGTTCGGGCGGCCCACGATGGCTACGAGCGGCTTCGTGGGGCGTGGCTGTGGAATGCCGGAGTCAAACGCGCCCGTGCCCGCTTCCATCGTGTCCGCTTCTCTTCTCTCTTCAGAGTATTCTTCGCCCGACATCTCTAAAATCCCTGGTTCAAACTTTGGGGCAAGATTTTGGTGGGGTAAAAGAAATTGTCAAAGCAAGTGTAACGCTTCGAGCTTGGCGGCTGCAAGTATTTCGTTCTCACGGAAATGTTACATATTATTATAGGAGAGCAACTGTGCCTCTGCTATGCTTGGCCTTTAAACGGAGAACTCTTTCGCATGAACGTTCGTGAGCATAATCGTGGTGCCTGGGACAAAGAGGTGGAGCGCGGCAACGTGTGGACTGTGCCCGTCAGCATAGAGAAGATAGCAGAGGCGCGGCAGGGCCACTGGAGCGTGGATTTGACCGAGACCAGGCCCGCGCCGCGCGAGTGGTTTCCCCCGCTCGAAGGGTTAGAGGTTCTCTGTCTTGCTTCGGGCGGAGGGCAGCAGGCCCCCATCCTCGCAGCCGCAGGTGCACGCGTTACCGTCTACGACAATTCCCCTAAGCAGTTGGAGCAGGACAGGCTCGTTGCCGAAAGAGAGCGCCTTGAGCTTAAAACCGTCGAAGGCGACATGAGAGACCTACGGGCCTTCGCAGACGAGAGCTTCGATTTAATCTTTCATCCCTGCTCGAATCTATTCGTCCCGGAAGTGCTGCCGGTCTGGTGCGAAGCCTTTCGCGTCCTCAGGCGGGGCGGCATACTCCTGTCAGGCTTTATGAACCCCGTCTCTTTCATCTTCGATCAGGAATTGATGGAGCGCGGTATCCTGGAAGTAAAGCACAAGCTCCCCTATTCGGATTTGACGAGCGTGAGCGAAGAAGAGAGAGCGGCGCGTATTTCGAGCGGCGAGCCGCTTGAGTTCGGCCACACGCTCACGGAGCAAATCGGCGGGCAGATAGAAGCGGGCTTTATCATCACTGGATTCTACGAAGACCATCATCGCCACATGAAGCTGGCCGAGTACACACCGACCTACATAGCCACGCGCGCCGTCAAACCCTAAAGGAGGTGAGCCGTGCAATCAATTATCAATTGGCGGGATTATGATGCGGGCTTCGTTCGCAAGCGTTACAACAGGCTTGCGCGCATCTTCGTTCTCTTCGAATGGATGTTCTGGCTGCCCGGCGGCATTCGCAAAGTAGCGGTCGAGCGCCTTGATCTTCCCCACGGAGGCCGCGTGCTTGAGATAGGCTGCGGCACCGGCAGGAACCTTTCGCTTCTGGCAGAGGCCGTAGGCCGGGAGGGACACGTCTACGGCGTGGATATATCCGAAGGGATGCTGGGCGAAGCACGGGAGCTATGCGAGCGGAAGGGCTACGGCAACGTGACGCTGGTTCAAAGCGACGCCGCCCAGTACGCTGTCCCCGAAAAGGTCGACGGCGTTCTCTTCAGTCTCTCCTACGCCACCATGTCTCATCATAAAGAGGTCTTGCGTCACGCCTGGAATCAGCTACGCGCAGGAGGCTGGCTGGTCATCATGGATGCGAAACTTCCCAACGGCATCCCAGGTAAAATCACGCGGCTTTGCCTTCCCTTCTTCGTTCTGACTCTGCGGCTGACAGTGCTCGGCAATCCCTTCATAGTTCCGGCTGACGAACTCAGAGCCGTTGCCTCGGATGTCGAATACGAAGAGTTCTCCTTCGGCACCTACTTTATCTGCCGCGCTAAGAAGAAGGCGGACTCCTAGAGCGCTGATTCTGCTTGAGCCTGCCACGCGCTTTGGAACATAATCGGCCTCGCAATCCGAATCAGTTCTTCAGTCAGACCGTAAGAGGTGGCGCTTTATGTACTGTCAACAATGTGGAGCGGAAGTAGGCGAGGCCAACTTCTGCCGCAGGTGCGGCACACCATCCGGCACGACTCAGCCTTCAACGCAGCGAGCCGCAATGCAACCACCTCTGGATTACGAGAAGGGCTTCAAAAAATTGTTCATGGGACTGGCATTCCTGGTCATAGCCGTCTTCCCAATCTTTTCGCGCGGCGTCTTCTGGTGGTGGATGCTCTTTCCGGCAGTCCCGCTCCTAGCAGCAGGTCTTGGCGAGTTCATGCGCGCACGCACACGAGCGCTTCCGCCGTCACCGCGCGTCGCAACGCTCTCGGCCCAGCCTGGACAGATGCCGCCAGCCGCTCAGGCCGAGTTGCCGCGCGCACGCAACACAGCCGAGATTGTGCCGCAGCCGACTAGCGTCACAGAAGGCACCACGCGCCACCTGGACAAAGACAGGTCAACTTCCGATTAACCTCTTAGAGAAAAAGATGCGCTGGCAAATCTTCAACCCTCGAACATGGAAGAGAGAGACGACGCGCACGACTCTTGAAGAGGCGGAAATCGCGCCACATCTCCTCTTGGGCCGTCGCGGCGAAGAACTGGCCGCAGAGTTTCTGGAAAGCCACGGTTACAAACTCGTAGCCGCGAACTTCAAGCTCCCCGTGGGCCGCTCGCTTCGCGGCTCTCTCATACACGCAGAGATTGACTGCATAGCCTACGAAAGCTCAACCCTCTGCTTCATAGAGGTCAAAACGCGCTCGTCCACCTGGTTCGCCACACCCGAAGCAAACGTTGACCTGCGAAAGCAGCGTCAGATTACACGCGCCGCACGCGTCTACCGCCGCCTCTTCGGCCTCATGAGCGAGCCGCACCGCTACGATGTCATCACAGTAGTTCTTCCGCCCGCAGAAGAGGGCCGCGCATCTATTCCACAAATCGAGCTGCTGCGAAATTTCTGGACGGACGAGAAATTTCGCAAGCGCCACTGGAGGACTCCTGCCTACACTGACTTCTAAACACTTCCACCCTGTAGCCTCGCTTGACAACACGACGCGAATCCGTAGAATTAAGAGTCCGCTTAAGCGGGAGTAACTCAGTGGTAGAGTGCGACCTTGCCAAGGTCGAAGTCGCGGGTTCAAATCCCGTCTCCCGCTCTCCAAAAGGATGAGGGCGGAGCGATGAAGGATGAAGCGGGGCCATCTCCTTTTTCATCCCTCATCCCTCCGCCCTCATC